>AFXB01000005.1 GCA_000238815.2 SAR116 cluster alpha proteobacterium HIMB100
TTATCACATCATGTGTATCTCATTGATATGTAAGCATTTCATGTGTTTGCATATGGAAGGTGATGCACAAATTACTCACATATCCTATCCATCCATCGCTTAAGCACCTCTAAAGGGTAGCCATTGCCATAGGACTGGCCTACTCCAGCAGTTCTCCAGCCACCTATTGCATCAACAATATCAGATGGACACTCAACGGCTCTTAGACGGTCTCTGAGGCTATGCCTGAAGCCATGAATGACATATTGGTTTGAGACATTCTCTTGCAGCCACTTATTCAATGCACCACTCGCAGAGTTTGCATTAGCACCCTTCTCTGAGCAATATTTGGGGAAGGCGAAGATACTATCATCATTAGCGTCTAGAAGCCTCTTACAAGCCCACAGAGACGCTCCTACCAACGGAATGCAGCGTTCACTACCCTTTGTCTTTAAACCCCTCCACGGGTGAGGAATTAGCTTCACATGAGGAACAACATTATTGAGGATAATGTCTTCTTTAAGTAGGCCAACAGCCTCCCCTAGCCTCATTCCACTATCGCTAATCAGAGCAATCAACCAGCGCAATTCGTCATCAGCGTCTCTGCATAGTCTCTGGGTAAGCATTATATCACTTGGCGCTATTGGCTGACGCTTGGATACGCCTTCTTCGGCTGGGAAGTATGTTTTGGCAAACCCGTTCACACAATCTATGCCATTTTCGGTTATTGCTATATTCACGATTGCCCTGACTGAAGAAAATACCCTCTTAACAGTCTTGATGCCCATACCTCTATCAATAAGCCAATCACGAAAGTTAGCTGCATCTGATGAGGAATATGATGGGATAGGCCTATCACCTAACACCTTAATCACATAACCTACATTGCGATTAGCTGTCCTAATGAACACCTTGTCTTTACCAGCGCCTTTCAGCTTCAGGTATAAGTCTAACGCTTCATTAAGTGTTGTTACTCCTGCGTTGGAATCAGCACTCACATCCTTCAATACAGATATGGCAGGTATATCCATATCCTGCAGTCTTAACCCTAACCAATAGTCATCAAGGCGTTGGACAATTGATTTGCTAGCACGATGCGCTGTGGCAAATGATTTGGTCTTTAGACTGAAAGAAATACGATTAGAGGCATAATATTGCCTCACATCAATAGGAACACGCCTTACGAAATAATACACACCATCTCTTATATGCAGGTGCGGAGCATGATTTTTGTACATCATTTTGTGCATCACCTTCCATATGCAAACACATGAAATGCTTACATATCAATGAGATACACATGATGTGATAAGAGAAATGGTGCGGCTGAGAAGCGTTTACACCACCGTGTTAGCCTGTAATTCCTAACGATTCTGCCAAGTGGTTGGCGGCTTGGCAACCCAGAATGTATCCCCAATTGTATCACCGCAGCTGCCCCTGCGGTGTTGCCGGGAACCTTCCCGCGAACACGCAAGGCTTCCTCAGATATATATCTTGGGGGTGCCTGGGGGCGTGCAAGGGCCACCCGGGGTGGTGGGGTATCTGCACGCAGATGGAACACAGACTGGTATGTTTTGAGTTATCTGTATGAGTAAGCTAGGTGGCAGGAAAAGTATCGAGCCGCGAAGTGCAACAGGTCATCAAGTAAGCGTTGCTAGTCTACCCTTAAAATGTTTTGACGAAAAAACAGTAATAAACTAATTATCGCAAACATATTAAAAATTACTGAAGCTATTATAAGCAACTGTCGTCTAAAGTTTAGATAGGCAATTTCGGAATTTTGTCTCTTTAGCTCTAAAAACAACGTTAAATAATCATCAAAATAAGCAATGTTAATCTGGTCAATTTCATTCAATTTTCTATCGTTAGCATCAACTAAGCTCAGTTTTTCAATCGAGCTTTTTTTGGCAAAGTATTCTTTTTGAATTTTCATACAATTATCAATTTCGAACAGATAATTAGCGCAACGCAATATTAGTTTGTTTAGTTCAGCATTAATCAATTTTTCAGAATGTCTTAAGTCCTCAACGTATTCCTCTAGAAGTTTCTGATTTTCATCATCAGTCAGATATGGGGGTCTGCTCTCAAGCATCTTTTTCCCAAAATCAGTGTCTGGGTTCCAAGCGCGCCTACCTTTCAATATTGAGCGCTCTCGTTCAATTGCAGACATGTTCAAATCGAGCAGAGCGTTATTCAAGCCAAAATAAATATCCTTATGGTTTTGTATATTTGCACTCCAATAATCTAAGTTTTGAACAAGCTTGTAGTTTTGTCTTTCAACCAAATCCTGAGTATTTGAAATAAGCTTCTCTGTTTGGTAAGTTGCTTGGTCGGCAACTATGGAGACGAAACCACAAAACGCTGCCAAAATAATTGTGAGAGTTTTATCCATTTGGCTTCCGCCTCTCTAACGCAAGTTCGAAAAGCTGGAAGGTGAGATAAATCACAAGTTGGGCTATAAAACCGATAAGAAAGGTATTTGATGACCACCAATTCAATTTTTTTAAATGTTGTCTTAATTCCAGAGTTTTCTCTCTTTCCGTTTCCATGATATTTGAGATGTTTTTGTAGGTAAAATTTGCGTATTCATTATACTTATAAAAAATTTCTGAGGTTACATCAAAAGCGTCATTGTAAATATCCCATACGGAATCTTTGGTATTATTTTGCTCTCCTTCAGCACTATTTCGCTCTCCAATTTTGGTCAAAAAATCGTCAATCAAAAGTTCTGTCTGTGCCCTGTAACCTCTAAAATATTCAACTTTTTTCAACGTTTCTGTAGCTTGCGTGGAACTGAACAAATCAAGCTTTATCAACATTTCATTGGCTTGGTCCAACCTCGAAAAAGCAAAAAAACTGTTTCGTCTTTTTGACTTCAGTTCACTTTCCCACCCGGACAACAAAGAGCCTTGATTAAAGTCCCCATAGTTAAAGTTCTGTGAGTCCAAGTATGTAAGCTTGAACAAAAAGTCTGCTTCTGTATTTAGGCGAACAGTCCTCAGAATAGAGAAGTTGGATTGGCTATTGTCTAGTTTTTCTCTGAGTTTCTCTATTTTAACCTCAAGAAAAGCGGTCAATAGGCTGAACAAAATTGCGCCGGCTGATAGGAAAATGGCGACATCAATGATTTTCTTCTGGGTATTAGGGTTTCTGAAAATCAGACTGAGGTTGCTAAAATTCAATGTGCGAACAAATTTGAAGTTAACTATCATCTGAGTGCAAAAACGAAGCTAGTTGAAGCAGATATTCCAGGTGTAAAACTTTGTTTCAATCTGGTCTAATCATGTTGTTCTTTTTTAGTCTTATTATACAAGTACCATGTGAGACAAATCACAGCTATCAAGAATTGCATGTAGTAATTTTCAAGAAAGTTATAAAAAGCATGGATAAGTGCTGGGACTAAAAATGAGATTATCAAATACTTTCTGCGGTATGACAGAAAATATCTGCCAATGAAAAAACCCATTATTATTCCGCAACAAGCGTGAAGCGGAACTGCACTCACAGCTCGTGCAGCCGCTACGGTGAATGAGGAGTATTCGCCGTTCCAGACATAGACGTATTCATAATTTTCAAATGTTGCAAAACCGAGTGAGACCAGTGTGCCATAAACTATAGCGTCCATCGGCTCGTCAAATTCCACCCTATCCCAAAGGAAAAGCCCTATAGCGAGAAACTTTAATGCCTCCTCTACAAAACCAGCAATGAAGGAATAATTTTCAGGCTCTGAAGTGCTGTCTATCAAAAGGTGATTCAGCTCACCCGAAGGCAGGCAAATTAAATAGCCCAGAACGAAAGCTGCTATCATAGTTCTAGGTGGTTCTTGAAATCGGTCTGAAGAAATGACGTAAGCTAAAATTGCTAGTGATGGAGATATCGTTAAAAGGAGAGTTTGAATTTCCATTGTAAAACAACACTAATATTGGTTTTTGTTTGTTCCGTCAGGCGTCTGGTTAACTAGCCAATTTTGGTATATTTTGGTTTAATTAACCAAACATTTAACGCCAACTTCTTTAGAGAAGGCTAACTCAATTTGTTTGAGTACAACAGGCTCATCTTCCTTGCGGCAAATGAAACTATCATGAAGAGTTAGAACAGGTATTTGGTGGTGCACACAAGCTTCTATGACAGACATACAAATATTGCCCTCTTTGTACATAAAGTGGTTGCCACGCTCCTCATAAAACAGTGGCTGCAGGTCAGAGAAACTATTAAAGCAATCATCTACAAGGTCAGTTGCCCAGCCCTTGTAAGATACCATGCCTGCAACTTCGACAATCCCTTCTTCACGCTGTTTGTCATACAACGAACTAACGGCTGACTGCCTGCTCTTAGCGTTGAACAGCGTGCTTATACATCTTTTAACCAAATCGCGAGGCCAACTGGTAACACCCTCCCTTTGATAAATATCCTGATTTGACTGCCGATACCAATCGATGCCTACTTCGGCATAAGCCATAGTGGGGTGACAACTCTTAATGTCCAGCTCAACGGTCGGTTCGCCATTAATCGTTATCTTTGACCTTAGGTCTTCATTCAGCTGTTGATACCGCCCACCATACAAACGGCCATGAGACTGCCAGCTGTTATTATTGAACACCCTTCTGGTATGAATCAGGTCCGGTATCATATCGAGGAAACCGGGAATCATGACTCTCTGATTCATTATAAATCTGTTGTACTGAGCAAGAAGTTGCTGCTGTTTAGCTATTTCTTGGCTAGGTGTGTATGGGATGAGATGCCGCTGACCTTCTGCATCTTTTTCTGATTTAAGCTGAACTGTCTCTGTCTTTTCATGAAACCTCAAAAGGCCAAAGTGCCAGCCACATTGCTCGTCTAGGAAATGAGTTAGCTCATCAAACGCAACAATCCGGGGTAGATGGCTGTTATATCCGGCCTCCCTAGCGAAATTGCCGGGAACATGAACAATCAGGTCATGTCTCGCCAGCGCCTTGACCAGTTTCTCAAGCATAGAGAATGTGGTGCCAGATGGATTGTACTGTTCAGGAACGCTTTTCCCACGGCGAAGACGGATAGAAATGAGCTGGCGTTTGTTTTGCTTTGCCGCCAGATAAAGATTACTCAGCAAACATACGAGCTGCTTGTCTGCTGGGCGGCTAAAAGTCTCGTCATGCAGCAGGTTTTTAATCCCCTCAACTGCCCGCTCCACCTCCTGTCCTGTTGCTGTAAGGCCATAATCGAACCCTCTTGCATCTCCCAGCAACCTAGCGAGGTGGATACGCCTATCATCAAGCAAATAGTCCTCTGCTGTTTTGCTTATGCCTAGCTGAGAATCTATCTGTTGTGATAGTCTAGCTGTTAGGGCAGCCATCTCTCTAAATTCAGTCGAATAGAGCCATTCCTGTGCTTTAGGACGCAGTTTATCGTACATGACTTCTTGTATCATAAAAGGCAATAAAAATCAATAAATACATACATATAACAGATATTCGTCAATCATGGATTATGCTGTATCAGCTGGGATGAGGCGGTGTGGCCGTTACTTACTGTGCTACTTTTGTGATTGGACAGAAGCGCGAACCTTTGGCACCATAAAAGCAGATTAATATGACCCCGTCTCAGATAAGGGATGGGCGAACATACAGCTCAATATTTTGATACTTTTGGACTGAGATGAGATTAGCTGCGCTAGGTAAAATGACAGCTTTAGCAATATTTCTGAGTGGTCAAGCGGCTGCCTATGATGCCCTATCTCAAAAATGTATCATGCATCGCCACATCATTCTTGAAGATGATGCAATAAAAGAAGGCAAGTTAGACACTTTCGAAATGCGCGAAGAATCTGACGAACTGTATTTAGGTGGCTGGTATTTTGGTGGGGCATCTTTACCTTTGGATACTGTTGCAAACGACTACGCTAAAGCTAACGATGATGAAGGTAGAACTTTCATTTATTGGGCCGGCAGATTCCATTTTACGTTCATCTCGCACCGGCACGTAACCAGTATCTCTGGAGACTGCAAGCCAGTGCCGAGAATGAACCGGGGTTAGCAAAGGTATTGGTGAGGGTCAGATGAGAGCATTTCAACCGTTTACGCTGGTGATTGGACTGATGGCAGTCTTGCTATTGACCTCATCAACATTCACACCAGAAATCGTCTATCTCAAGGCATCGAAGGCCCCAATTCGTATAAAGCCAGCACATAATTGGACCCAAGACGTACCCAACTCAGAACATGAAGATAAGTGCATATTCAATGAGTATAGGTGTCCAGAGAGGTTTTACTTTCAAATATCTCAATTGTTCGATGATTTTGAGGCGGATACATGCTCGCCGCCAATAAACATTCAGAGTCTGAGTCATGGACAAATACTATGTAAACTGAAAAAACAATCATGAATGACAAGAGAAAAGAAAATATCCCGCAAGGCTTTTTAAATATCCGCGACATCCTCCTTAGGGAACATGGATGGCATGACAATATTGATGATGGGTACGTGGTCACTACAATAGAAGGAAGTGTTGTCCTCCTATCAAACAGTTGGGTTAACGATATACACTTTGGGCGAAAATTAACGACCATCAAAAATGTGTTGAAACGAGGTCGTAAGATTTATTTCAGTCCTGAATTTTTAATTAAATCAGATAAGCCGCTATTTCAGTTGGAACTAGAAGGTGAAGATTTAGTTAAGAGAGCTTGGAGCCATGAGATGGCCACTTACTGTTGGCCATTAAGTGATTTATACGAAGCTGTTGGAACAACGCTTGTCATCGAAAATTACTTTGTCCCGGATAGGGCTATTTATGTACGCGCACATAACGGCCCATTCAAAGGCAAAGAGTATAAATTTCCAGTCTTTTGTTTGCAATTGCCTGACGCCGTTTTCCTAGAACCTGAGAAGTTTCCAAAACTGAACACAAACCGGGAGAGGCTTCTTCACTTTTTCCGAGAAATAAGAAGTTTTGTAGAATGAAAAGCCGAGCAAATGCTATCTTTAATTCGCATAATTGAAAATTTGATGACTGGAAAATACGCTGTTTTTTGGCAGGTTATTGGTGCGTGCTTAACATTGTTTTTTCTTTGGTGGTTTTACGAGAGTGGCAATCTATCGTCGTTTCTCGATATGATGGTCTCAATAATTAAGTTGTGGCTTTCACTGTTTGGCGAAGTGCCTGAGATTTTAGCTGAGGGGAACGGTTTCTTTGGTACAGTTTTTTCGGTGGGTTTCGCGGGCTTTTATGTCTTGCTCCTAATAGCCGTTCCTATCTGGCTATCGTTTTGGGCATTTTTATTTATCGTGAGGCCCATAGCGACGATGTCTCTAATTTGGGAGAATGTTCATGAACCTATGTTATGGCTATTAAAGATAATTGCCTTCTTCCTGCTGATAGGTGGTGTAGGTGCTTTAGCAAACTTATTGGGCTTTACTGTGGAAACAGGCATCTGGTTAAGTGTTGTTATCTTTGGATTAGCAATATTAAATCAACTCAGCAGCGGATGGTTGATTGAAAAGGTTGCGCATTTCATTGTTAAAGTTTCAGCCAAGATACGCCGTTAATCACCTTCTCAATTTTATACCCAATCCCCCCAGCAACACTGCTAGCCCCCCCTGAGCAGTTCTGCTTCGCATACCTATCAAAACATACCCCCTTACCAAAGGCCGTGTGGCCGTTACTTACTGTGCTACTTTTCCTGCCACCTAGCTTACTCATACAGATAACTCAAAACATACCAGTCTGTGTTCCATCTGCGTGCAGATACCCCACCACCCCGGGTGGCCCTTGCACGCCCCTAGGCACCCCCAAGATATATATCTGAGGAAGCCTTGCGTGTTCGCGGGAAGGTTCCCGGCAACACCGCAGGGGCAGCTGCGGTGATACAATTGGGGATACATTCTGGGTTGCCAAGCCGCCAACCACTTGGCAGAATCGTTAGGAATTACAGGCTAACACGGTGGTGTAAACGCTTCTCAGCCGCACCATTTCTTCCCGTAAACCCCGCGGAATCCCTCGTGTTTAGCCTGATGGTTGGACAGGGGTGATACATTAATTATGGCAACTAATTAATTTAAAAAACCCTACAGCTTTAAATATCAAATGACTTATGTGGCCTAAAAGTGAAAATCTCAGCCTCTTATTATAATGGTAGATGGAAAAGATAATGTTCAGGATAATAACTTTATTTGTTTTATTTATGTCTGGTAGTGCATTTGGAGCCGATAATTATGGGTTAAGAGAGCACTGCCAAGGCTTTGCCGACAAAAATTTTGAAATGAGAACAACTGAAGATACACTCTGCCTGACTTATTTTAAGGCAATAGAGGACAGCGGTAGAGAGAAGTGCTTCGCTTTACAGTACTTCGAAGAGAACGGTGGCTGGACAGAGGACCAGAAACGGCTTATCGCAAAATTCGCAATTGGAAATTCGAATAATCCAAACAGTTTGAAGGAATTAAACGCATCTATACAATATTACCTCAATTTGATGCAAAAAAAACCTGAGCAATGGGGAAATGCCCCAGTGACAGCTGTACGTCAATCACTACAGGCTATTTATCCCGGTTGTAGGTAAACGAAAAAATATGGGGTTTGAATAACCTAAAAACAGCTTATGCATTTTAAATGCACTTTTTTACTATTCACTAAATGCATTGGGTAACTTCGCCATGTAAGATATCAGTATATTTATTTGATATCCTTCTCCGTATTCCTGCCCAACACCAGCATTTGTCCAACCACCTATCTGGTCAATCATATCCGCAGGGCAATGTTCAGCTCTGAGCCGGTCTCTAATGCTGTGCCTAAACGAGTGAACCACGCATCCATCTGGCACAAACTCCTGAAGCCACTTGTTTAATGCACCACTGGCAGAATTAGCATTAGCAGTCTTCTTATTGCAGTATCTGGGAAAGGCAAAGATACTATCATTATTTGCCTCTATAAGCCTCTTACAAGCCCACAGAGAAGCACCTACAAGAGGGATGTCTCTTTGACTGCCTCTTGTCTTTAAACGTCTCCATGGATGAGGAATGAGCCTTACATGAGACACATCATGTTCAAGGATAATGTCCTCTTTAAGCAGCCCTACAGCCTCTCCAAGTCTCATTCCTGTGTCTGATATAAGGGCTATCAGCCAGCGTATATCGTCATCCATTTCCATGCACTTGGCTTGGATGGCTCTGATGTCTTCAATGGGAATGGGTTTACGTTTGGATACATTTTCTTCTTCAGGGAAGAACGTCTTGGAAAAGGCATTGGAACAGTCATAATCATGTTCTGTAATGGCTTTGTTCACAATGGCTCGGACAGACGCAAAGACACGCTTCACTGTCCTTACAGTCATGCCTTGCTTTAAACACCAGTCACGGAACTGTGCAGCCTGTGAGGATGAATAAGAGCCTATTGGTCTGTCACCTAAGAGAGTGATGACATAGTCAGTGTTACGAGTAGCTGTTCTGATAAACACCTTGTCTTTACCACCAGCTTTTAGCCTTAAGTATAACTCACGTGCTTCATCTCTCGTCTAGCATCTTGCGCAAAAAGGATTTTAAGCTACAACACAAATCCTAAAATGTTTTACGAGGTATAATCCATCGTTTATGGGCTAAATACCTGTGTCAGAAATAACGTAATACTTCCAGCCATTAAATTCTAACAAACCCAAATTCTTTATATCATTTTCGGAAAAAAATCGATTTGGTGAGGAGCCGCCTTTGGGCTGATAAAATGGCTGAAAGAGTTGCTGAGGTAATTTTTTCACAACTTCGCTTAAATGTTTTTTCGGAAAATGAGACAGGTCTTTTCTGCTTGTAGCGTTTCGCAAAGAACTAATTTTTTTATCCACATATCCTCCAACAAGATGAATAGATTTTCCAGTAAACATGAAGAATAAAGTAATAGCTTCTTCACTTTTGAATGAAGATAAATAAACTTTAATGTTTGAGAAAAACTCTTCTTCATTTGGTGTTGTTAACTCAATTTTACAAACATCATAGATTGACAAATCTGATAGCCATTTGCATGTCAGAAACTTTCCTATCTGTCTTAAATTAGCATTTACCCAAAATAGTCTAAAACTAGTTGTATCAAAACATAGATACCGTTTGCCTCGCTCAAGAGTAATAGCGGAACTTTTTGAAGATTCTTTGTTTTTTCTTCGAAATTGTGTGAAGCTGTTCCACTGGTTGCTAATTTGCAATGTGCAATAATCGAACTCACCGGAATATGTTTGATATTCCTTATAGGTTACTCGTGCATATTTTGCTAAGAACTCACTTTCTAGATTGTTTTTAGTTTCTGCTATTTCAACTCTAAGTTTGCTTTTGGATAGTGAGGAAGCGTCCAGCAGTTTTGATGTTTTCTGGTCTAGCTTCTTCATTTTCTTAGATAGGTCTAAATAATCAACTTCCAGTTTTTGATATTCTTTAATTAGACTTTCAAGATGCTGAACAGTGATAAAATATGCATCTTCCAGAACCTGGTTTATTTTATTCTGTAATTTCCTGGCCTCTTTATTTGCAATCTTTAGTGAAACTGAGGCCTCGATATTAAGTTGGCCTTTGTTGGTAAAATTCTGACTGCCAAGAATGAGATTTTTTCCTGAAATCAACACCTTGGCATGAAGGTTTGGTAGATGAAACACCTTGATGCCTGACTTTAACAAGTTTAAAAGTAATTCAAAGTCTAAGGATTTGCTGAGATAAGCTTCTGCTGTTACTGAGGTTATAAAAAATTTGTTTTCTGACTTGTTCGTTTCAAAAACTTTTTCAATAACAGAACCTGTCGCATACGGAGAAAAAATGAACAATTCGTCTTCTGGAGAAGTATTGCTTGCAACAGTGACCCATTCATCGACAACATCTGAAAAAACAAATAAGTGTTGTTCGTTAACCGGCATAATAGAAGCTCAATCTCCAAATTAAAATGTTAGCTTCACATAAATATCACTTAACGACCTTTTGATGAAGCACCCTTTAATTTTTCTCAATAAGTGTTGGGGCTTATTTATATAAACTAATTGAGGCTGATTTTTTGGGCGGGGGTCTTGGTAATTCCGTTTTTAATCTCAAGGATATCTGAGGGCTATTTTATTTAGATGATTAGCCTTCAACTCCAAGTTGTACCCACTCCCATATAACATCGATGTAGACTGATTAGAGTGTCCCAGAATTGCTTCAATAATCTCTAGAGGGCATTCTACTTGTCTTAATCTGTCAGACATTGAGTGTCTCAGACAGTGTGTGGTTTTATAAAAGCCTCTTCCCTTATTATAGGTCTCTTCGCTGTAATCAAGGGTGAGGGATAAGAACACTTCCAGCATATTTCTAAGCTTGTGCCCATCTCCATAACCTTCTCCAACTGACTTCTTTCTCCAACCACCTATCTGGTCAATCATATCCGCAGGGCAATGTTCAGCTCTGAGCCGGTCTCTAATGCTGTGCCTAAACGAGTGAACCACGCATCCATCTGGCACAAACTCCTGAAGCCACTTGTTTAGGGTGTTGCTGGCATAGTCAGCCTTACAGCCCTCAGCAGAGCAATATCGAGGAAAGGCAAACTCGTTTGTGGCATTTGCAACAACGCGATTTGCGGCCCACAGAGAGGTACCTACGAGCGGTATGTTTCTCTGACTACCCTTAGTCTTTAATCGCCGCCAGCGATGCTCTGAGAGTCTTACAAAGGGTATCTCAGCATCTAAATGAACGTCAGAGATAGCCAGACCAGCTGCTTCTGCTAACCTCATGCCTGTATCAGACAACAAGGCCACCAACCAGCGTATATCATCGTCTATTTCAAAACATACCTGCTGCATCATTCGTATGTTTTCTATGGGTATGGGTTTGCGAGTAACTGATGCAGAGCCATTACCGTAATTCATATTGGCGAACGGGTTGGCTGTTACCAATCCGTGTTCGCGGGCTGAATAGTTCCAGATAGCTCGTATGCACTCAAAGTTGCGTTTCACTGTTGCAGTGGTGACGCCCCTTCCCAGCAACCTATCTCGGAAAGCCAGTGCGTCAGCCCGGGTATATGCAGATATGAGTTTATCTCCTGCAATGGCGATAACCTCACCTGCGACCCGCTGGGTGAATACCATGAACCTCTTGTCATCCAGCCTTCCCTTCATCGTGCAGTAATCAGTGAGGGCAGCTGACAAGACAGGGACAGTATGTTTTGGCTTGGATAAAAACAATGTTGCTCGGACATCATCTGGAATGGCAAACAGCTTGTCTGACCATTCCTTTTCCAACGCTGCTACCAGCTGTGATGAAATCCTGATTGCTTGAAGCCTGTCACGCGTTCGCATGGATTTACGGATGAATTCCTTGCCGTAATGCCCAACCAGAGCTTTAGGAACGCGTTTCTGCAGGTAAAACATACCTCGCTTACGGATGAGGTAAGGTGCCGTAACCTTAGTCAATTGTATCCCCAAATGTATCACCCCTGTTAAACAAACAGGCTAAACACGAGGGATTCCGCGGGGTTTACGGGAAGAAATGGTGCGGCTGAGAAGACTCGAACTTCCACGGGGTATTAGCCCCACAGCGACCTCAACGCTGCGCGTCTACCAATTCCGCCACAGCCGCATAAACCCATTTGGTCTGGCCGCTCTTATCCCATGAAATGCAGCCCAAGGCAAGACAAGAAAACAAGACAGGGTACGCGGGTCTGTGCTAGGCTGGCGGCCATGAGACAGGTGCAAAATCATTCCCCCTTCTGGCAGCTGATCCCGCCCCCCTCGCCTTATGAAAGCGCGGTTCAGCAGATGGAAGCCCATGCCCGGGCCGTAATCGCGGGCACAGCACAAGAGGCTGTGTTCATGACCAGCCATGAAGCGGTCTATACCGCGGGCACATCAGCCAAGCGTGAAGAATTGCTCGCCCCCTCAGGCATGCCAGTGGTACAGACAGGGCGCGGCGGGCAATGGACCTGGCACGGGCCGGGCCAGCTGGTCCTCTGGCCGGTGCTGGATTTAAACCAGCGCCAGCGGGATGTACGGGCCTATATTTTTGCGCTGGAAGGCTGGATGATTGATGTGCTGGGCTGTTTTGGCGTGACAGGGGAACGGCGGGACGGGCTGCCCGGTATCTGGGTCAGGCGCGGGGATGACGGCCGGCCTGACCGGCTGGATAAAATTGTGGCGGTGGGCGTGCGCATATCAAAATGGGTGACGATGCATGGGGTCGCCCTGAACCATGAGCCGGATTTAACTCACTATGACGGGATTATCCCCTGCGGCGTGGACAGCACAGCAACAGATGGGGGCGGCGTGACCAGCCTGGCTGACCTCGGCCTGATGATCTCACCAGAAGAGCTGGAAATGGCAGTCAAAGATTGTTTTCCGAACTGGTTCGGCACCGGGGCGGCGATGGGGCGGGACATCACATCTGCGTGATAAGGGGGGATAGGAAGCCCCCTGCCCTTGACTCTGGTTTGAGGAAGAAATCATTATTCTGATTGACGGTAAGAGATGGAAACGCGGAGCGTTGTTCTGGCTGAGAGACGCCGTTAACAGCAGGCGGTGGCGTACCTCCACCGACAGACGGACGATCATGATGATGAGCATTGCTGAGTTCACAAGCTGGTGTCAGCAGAGGTTTCCTTAACCCCCTACCCCCACCGTTCAAGGTTTTCCAGAACCGGCAAAATCGCGGCCATCGCCTGTTCGGCGTCTTGGGCCAGAATACCCGCATCATCACCCGCACCAGACAGGCCGGCCACAGGGCCTTCGTAATGCACAAGGGCATTACGGCGGTCGCGAAGCGTATCCAGACGCCGCCTTTCCCCCGCCGACAGGTACGACAGGCCAAACGGCCCGCCTTCATCATCCCCAAAACCCTCATCAACATTTAGATCATCAAACGCCACATCAAACTGACCAGCCTCATGAACCGCCACATCAACCAGCGTGGCGCTGAGTATAATCACACTCACCCACATCTCCCCCCTGGCGGCGGTAATCAGTTCGGCCAGCAACCGGCGCCCATGCGGGCCGAGGGCCAGACGCGGCTGGTCCGCTTTCAGATCATACCCCAGGGATGAGAGCTGTTTCAGCGCGTCTGACGGCATCTGGCCTGCCCCCCTTTGCCCGCTATCGCCGGGCTTATTCATCCGGCGTGATGGTCAGAATAATATCATCCACATTCAGGTTTGCGCCTGTTGCGGCCTCTATCGCCTCAACCGTGCCGGACATGCCCGCAGTGAGCACATTTTCCATCTTCATCGCTTCGATAATGGCGACATCCTGGCCCTGTTCAACACGGTCCCCTGCCGCCACCATGACAGAGGTCAGCAAGCCCGGCATAGGTGTGGCCACCACATTATCCGCCAGGCCTGACTGTGGTTCAGGCATATATGGGATATAGGGGGCGGCATGAGCCGGATAGAGCCGCAGAGACAGGCTGTGTGCCCCGGCATGAAGGGTGAAATAATGATCATCCGCATCAATCTGGATCGCCACCGGAATTTCATCAATGGTCCCGTCAAACAGGATGCCCGCCTTTGATACAGGCTGGTCCAGCGCGCCGGTAACGCGGACCACACGGTCGCCATTTATCACCACCTGATCAGCCCCGCGCACTCGTGCCCAGTGCAGGTGAACAGGGGTGTCCTGTCCATTCAGGACGGCCACAAAGGACAGTTGCTCATGATCATCATATTGCAGACGGGCCTGGCCCCGGCCATAAAAACAGGTCGCCAGCGCGGCCAGATTTTCACAGATTGTCGCCTCAGGGGCCTCTGCCACAAACGCATCGCCATATTTTTCAGCAATAAAGCCTGTGGTGATATCACCATTACGGAAATCAGCATCTGATAAGATGGAGGAGAGGAACTGGCGGTTGGTCGCCACACCGGCAACCTGATAATGGTCAAGCGCTAGACGCAGCTTGTCGATTGCCTCAGGCCGGGTCGGGGCAGTGGCAATCAGCTTAGCGATCATCGGATCATAAAACATGGAGATCATGCCGCCTTCCGCCACACCTGAATCTGCACGCACGCCCTCACCTGCCGGTGCACGGTAGCGCAGCAGCTGGCCGGTTGAGGGCAGAAACCCTCTGGCTGAATCCTCAGCATAGAGACGGGCCTCTATCGACCAGCCTTTTGGCGTGATATCCGCCTGTTGCATAGGCAGCTTTTCGCCTGCAGCCACACGCAGCATCATTTCCACCAGATCAAGGCCATAGACTTCTTCTGTGACCGGATGTTCGACCTGCAGGCGGGTATTCATCTCCAGAAAGTAAAAATCCTGATCCGCGCCAACAATAAATTCAACTGTGCCCGCAGAACGATAATTCACCGCCTTGGCCAGCGCGACCGCCTGTTCACCCATGGCGCGGCGGGTCTCATCAGAGATAAAGCTGGACGGAGCTTCTTCGATAACCTTTTGATGGCGGCGCTGGACCGAACATTCACGTTCGCCCAGATAGACCGCGTGGCCATGCGTATCGGCCAGAACCTGAATTTCAATATGGCGCGGCTTCACCACGAATTTTTCAATAAAGACACGATCATCACCAAAAGCGTTGCGCGCTTCATTCATCGCTGCGCGCATCCCGTCTGCCATATCAGCCGCGCTTTCAATGACGCGCATACCCTTGCCGCCACCACCGGCAGATGCCTTGACCATGACCGGATAGCCGATCTTCTCTGCCTCTGCCATAGCCTCATCAATATCGCTGACTGCGCCGTCTGTACCAGGAACGCAGGATACGCCCGCTGATTTGGCAAGCGCCTTTGATTCAATCTTGTCACCCATGACCTGAATAGCGTGTACATCAGGGCCGACAAAGGTCAGGCCAGCGGCCTGAACCGCCTCAACAAAACCAGCATTTTCAGACAGAAATCCATAGCCTGGGTGAATGGCTTCAGCCCCTGTATCTTTGGCGGCCTGAATAATCCGGTCTGCCCGCAGATAGCTTTCACGTGACGGAGGCGGGCCGATATGCACCGCCTCATCCGCCAACAACACATGTGGGGCAGCGGCATCCGCATCAGAATAAACCGCAACCGTTGCAATGCCGAGGGCTTTGGCTGTGCGCATAACCCGGCAGGCAATCTCTCCGCGATTGGCAATCAGAAGTTTGGAAAACAGAGGCTTTGTCATTGTCTTTTACTCTTCATCAAACATCAGGACAGGGCGTTACAGAGGCAGATTGTCATGCTTGCGCGGCGGATTGGATAAATCCTTATCTTTCAGCATGGTCAGCGCACGGGCAATCCGGCGACGGCTGTTTCGTGGCATGATGATATCATCTAAATAGCCGCGGCTGGCGGCCACAAACGGGTTAGCAAATTTCTGACGATATTCGGCTGTGGCCTCAGCCAGCTTTTCGGGATCCTTGGCGGCATCACGGAAAATGATACGGGCGGCCCCTTCCGGACCCATCACCGCAATTTCAGCTGTTGGCCAGGCATAATTTACATCACCACGCAAATGTTTGGACGCCATCACATCATAAGCCCCGCCATAGGCTTTACGGGTAATCAGCGTGATTTTTGGCACCGTCGCTTCAGCATAGGCAAACAGCAATTTGGCCCCATGATTGATAATTCCGCCTTCTTCCTGGGCCTTGCCTGGCATAAAGCCCGGCACGTCAACCAGCGTAACAAGCGGAATATTAAACGCATCACAGAACCGCACAAACCGGGCTGCCTTGCGCGAGGCGTTGATATCAAGGCACCCTGCCAGCACCAAAGGCTGGTTTGCAACAATGCCTACAGACTGGCCATCTATGCGGCCAAAACAACAAATGATATTGCCAGCAAAATTTTCATGAATTTCGAAAATGTCACCGTCATCCACGATCTCGCGGACCACCTTTTTCATATCATATGGCATATTCGGATTATCCGGGATGATGCCGTCCAGAACCGCAGAAGGACGATCCACCGGATCAGTTGTCTGCAAAACAGGGGCTTCTTCGCGGTTTGATAAGGGCAGGAAGCTCATCAGACGACGAGTCTGCATCAACATATCCAGATCATTGGCGAACGCGCCATGAGCCACACCAGAGGTTTTGGTATGCTGGCTTGCCCCGCCTAATTCTTCGGCGGTTAAATCTTCATGCGTTACTGTCTTGACCACATCAGGGCCAGTAACGAACATGTAAGATGAGCCTTCCACCATGAAAATAAAATCTGTAATCGCTGGCGAATATACCGCGCCGCCCGCACAAGGCCCCATTACAAGCGAAATTTGGGGAACCACGCCAGAGGCCAGAACATTACGCTGAAACACCTCTGCATAGCCGCCAAGAGACGCCACACCTTCTTGGATCCGCGCGCCGCCTGAATCATTCAGACCGACCACAGGCACGCCTACTTTCAGTGCCTGATCCATAATTTTGCAGATTTTCGCAGCATGCGTTTCTGACAAGGAGCCACCCAGAACCGTAAAATCCTGAGAATAGACAAAGACAGGCCGTCCTGAAATGCGACCAAAACCCGTAACGACGCCATCACCAGGAACTTTGCTGTCAGCCATACCAAAATCAGTACAGCGATGTTCAACAAACATATCCCATTCTTCAAATGAGCCCTCATCCAGAAGAACATGAAGCCGTTCTCTTGCGGTCAGCTTATGTTTTTCGTGTTGACGGTCGACACGTGCCGCTCCGCCACCAGCGCGTGCCTGTTCACGTCTTGCTTCAAGCTCATCCAAAATCGGCTTCATTTTTTCCCCCTCACTACACCGAAATGCGGTCATCACTTTTGCCTATGGCATTACTGATGGTTTAGCATATTCATAAATCTTTCAACATCCTTTAATTCAGAACGGATCATCTGCTGCCGATGTGCCGCTTCTTCATCTGCTCCCCATAGGCTGTTCTGGTACAGCTCATCCAAAAAAGCGGTTTCAAATACATCATCTGCATTGACCACCCCTTCTTCAAACGCCAGCCCCAGCACCACAGAACCAGACAAGGTGGCCGCGCGATACAGACAGCCAAATCGGGCGTCACCCAGAGGGTTTAGTCTGTCCAGGATAATCTGTTCCACCGCTTTATCAGCTGTGAGGGGCATTAATCCGCTAGTTACTGGCAGTTTCAGTCCACAAGCCTCAGCAGCCCAGCTCAGCCAGGGGTCCCACTTTTCTGTCTGGCGCGCCGCAAGATCCAGATCCTCCTCACTGCGATAGCGCAAAACATCATCATGAAGGTAAGCGGCAAGTTCATTTGCCAAAGTTTGCCGCTGGGGGGTCACCCTGTCTGTCACGGTAACGGCCATAGAATAAAGAGGCATATCTTCGGGCTGAATATCCTCATCAACAGCCTGCCATTCAGCCTGCACAGCTTCAGCCAATTCAGGAGTTGGCACAGTAATAATGGCTTTTTCCGGGCTGCGCACAGGTCTGCCATCAAGGCATATCTGATAACCTGTGTCACTTTTCTTTACTGTCACATCTTTATAGAAGCGCTTCATTTCCGCTATCCTGTTGTCTTAGGTAAACTGGTTCAAGACGATAGACGGAAGCTCGTCAAAAGAGCGCAGAATGTGAACCGCCCCCATTTGGGTAAGCCGGTCAGGGCTGTGATACCCCCAAGATACACCCACAAAAGCAATGCCCGCATTCGCAGCACAACCTGCATCAATTTCAGTATCGCCAACCAGAACCGTATTTGCCTGATCGACACCTGTTTCCCGCATCGCCAGCATTGCCATATCCGGGGCTGGCTTAACCGCACAATCATCTGCTGAAATGGTCACATCAACCCGCCTGTCCAGGCCATGCCGCGTGATGAGGCTATGCAAGCCAGTACGACTTTTATTTGTGATAATGCCGGTCAGATAGCCTTGTGACTGAAGATCGCTCAGCACCTCTGCTGCGCCGTCAAACAGGGGGTCAAGAGGGGCCTGACCGCCTAAATACTCATTGCGCGCGATCATGCGGTAAGCCTCTGCCAACTGGCCTGCCTTTACAGGATCGCCATCTGCATAAGAGAGTGCTGCATGAGAAACACCATGCCCGATATTCCCGCGAATGAAATTGTCTTCTGGAACAGGCAGGTCACAGGCGGCACAGGCCTGTTTCATGAGCCGTATAATGGTTGCAGCGCTGTCACACAACGTGCCGTCAAAATCAAACAAAACCAGGCGTAGCGGCGTATCAGACATAAAAACTCTGTTCCTTTCAGATAACAGCCTGGCTCGGCTGTGCCCGGCTCAGCTGTAAAAGCCAAAAAAGGGCATAGCATCTGGCAAGCTGCCTGCCAAGCCTGCCTGCTCTGCACTGGCCTGCAGATGGGCCGCCACAGGAGCAGATAAAATTGTGCCGTCAGCAAGGTTGAGAAACCGAGCATGCAAATGAAGCTGGCGGGCAAAGCCACCAATATGCGCAGCAGAACCGGCATATTTTCCATCACCAAGGATAGGCGTACCCACAGCCGCCATATGTACACGCAATTGGTGCGTGCGTCCGGTCACAGGTCGAAGCGCCAAAAGGCTAACCGGACCTGCCTTATCCAAGCGCAGAAAATCTGTGACGGCGGTCTGGCCAGTATCCTGATCCACAATCATTTTTTCGGCCCCTTTCCCGCCGGCCTTTCTTAAAGGCGCATTAATCCGCCCCTCTGCCCCCGGATCGCCGATCACAAGGGCAAGATAGGCCTTATTAATGGTCTTCTGGGCAAAACCTGCTGCCAGCTCGCGTGCTGCCCGGTCGTGACGTGCCAGCAACAACAAGCCTGATGTATCTTTGTCCAACCTGTGTACCAGCTTGGGTGACTGTCCTGGAAACGCCGCCCGCACCAGCCCATCAATGTGGCGCGACGTACCGGATCCGCCCTGAACAGCAAGGCCAGCAGGTTTGTTCAGAGCCAACCAATCTGTATGCTCGGCAACCAACATGTTGGACAAATGGCTATAGGCCGCTTGCTGATCCATCTGCGGAGCAGATGGTGATGGCGATGATCCGGCAGCAGTAGTTAAAAGATGTTCTGGGTAGGTGAGCTGTTGCCCAGGAAGAAGGCGGGTATTGGCCTTCGCCTTGGCCCCGTCAAGCCTGATCTTGCCCTGACGAAGCTGACGCTCCAGAAGACCTTGACCTATGGGTCCTGCAACTTTGCGAAAGAATCTGTCCAGCCGCATGCCCTCAGCATCTTCTGGAACATTCACCTCTGTCATCCCTGCCCCGCCAACAAACGCACAACCAAAAACGCGGCATAAAATCCGGCAACAGATAATCCAACGGACAAAAACAAATAAGCCCCGCCTGCCAGCAGCTCTCCACGCTGGAAAAAGCTGTGCGCATCCAGAGCAAAGCTGGAAAATGTCGTCAACGCCCCCAAAAATCCGATCATCACAAACCCGCGAACAGGATCGCTTACCAGAGATGACGTTGCCAGTAATGCAGCCATGACCCCCATCATGAGGCTACCAGCCACATTTACAAACAAAATGGCCACCCAGCCAGACTGGCCAAATGTGCCGGTGACCCACAAGCTGATTAGATAGCGGCTGATGGCCCCACAGGCACCACCAAGACCGACTGACAAGACCATCCATCCCATGACTCTAGGGTTTAGCCGATTTAACGCCAAATATCCAGCCTTCTGCCCGCGCATCAGACGGCACTGACCACATATCCGGTTGCACAGCAAACCAGCGTAAAGCCGCCGCAGAAACAAGTGCATCTGCCTCATCATGATCTGGCCCGTTCGCCTGAAAATCAGCACAAACAGGCGCAGAACCGAAATGCGCAAGGGCCTGATTGATATTTTCACGCTGACCATGGGCCCCATTTACTGCATTGATCCCCGCGAGCGCAAAGTAATAGCTGGGAAAGATTTCAACCAGATGCAAAGATCGTGACGCTGTTTCACTGTTATCAAATGGCCAGATATAGGCCAAAGCTGACAATTGATGTAACGCGCGCATGCCCGCAAGAGACCCCGTACCGACCCCGGCTGGCCCGACACAATTGAAAGTCGGGCTGGGACTTTTAACATTTTTGGCCAGCTTTTCGGTGAGCCGGCGCCGTGACACAAACGCCGCCCCTCGCCGTCTGCCAGGCGCATTATAATATGCGGCCAATTCCGGATGGTCCCAAATCCCGCCTCCATAAAAGTCAGGCCTGTCTTCATTTACCCTGTCAATTAACGCCCAGAGATCATGAGCTGTTTCCGGACTGTTCGTATAGCCCGGGAAATAGCCGCAATGAATGCTGTTTTCATCTGTTACCGGATAGGCAAACGCAAAATCAATTCCAGCCAAAACAGATTTATGCGCAGATTCATCGCGCAGATAATCAAGAATGGCCTGACGAGACCAGTAGCGACCCTCTGGCGGGGATATCCGTTCAGGTGCATCTTGGCCAGGCCCAGCGGCAAATACAGACAAACCTGGCTGGCGCGGACCTTTTGCCCCTGACCAGTCAATCCCTACAAACAGATCAAAACAAGGTTTATAGTCATCCGTCATTTGTCCGGCTCATCAGATCGGGATAAAGATTTAACATTGCGCAATCTGTCCCAATAGGCCAGACGTTTGGCGATTTCACGCTCAAACCCTCGTTCAACAGGTTGATAGAAAGTTTGTCTGGGCAAGTTGTCCGGAAAACAATTTTGTGCAGAAAAGCCGTCAGGGTCGTCATGATCATACTGATAGCAAGCCCCATACTCCATCTCTTTCATCAGCGTTGTTGGTGCATTCAGGATATGTTTTGGCGGCGTTAATGTGCCTTTCTGTCTGGCGGTTTTCAATGCCGCTTTCCAAGCCACATAAGCTGCATTTGATTTCGGCGCTGTGGCCAGAAAAATCACCAATTCAGCAATCGCAAGGTCTCCTTCCGGGGCGCCCAGCCGTTCAAATGACTGCCAGGCAGCGATCGCTTTTCCGACCGCTTCTGGAGCCGCAAGGCCGATATCTTCAGAGGCAAAACGTGTCAGCCGCCGCAGAATATAGCGTTGGTCCTCGCCAGCCAGAACCATACGCGCAAGCCAGTATAAGGCAGCGTCACAATCAGATGCCCTTAATGATTTATGCAGAGCAGAAATGAGATTATAATGCTCATCCCCCGCCCGGTCATAATTCAGCGGACGCCGCGCCAAATGGCCAGCCAATTCGTCAGGCCCGAGAACAGGGTCAGGCGGAAGAGAAAATTCATGTAAAGACTCAACCAAATTCAACAGATATCGACCATCGCCATCCGCCATCACCGCCAAAGAATGCCTGGCATCATCATCAAGTGGCAAACTTGTCCCAAGGTACGTTTCTGCCCGGGTAAGTATCTCAAGTAACGCTTCTGTATCCAATGGGCGAAGAACAAGTACCTGAAGCCGGGATAACAGCGCACCATTTAATGAAAAAGAGGGGTTTTCAGTCGTCGCCCCCACCAGACGGATTATCCCTTTTTCAAGAACAGGCAACAACGCATCCTGCTGGGCTTTGTTAAAACGGTGGATCTCATCAATGAACAATAAGGTTTGCTGACCAATCTGAAAGTCTTTCTCAGCAGCAGCAAAGACGCGCCGTAACTCGGCAACACCATCAAAGACAGCAGACATGGCGACAAATTTCTGTCCAGCCTGTTCACCCAGAATGCGGGCCAATGTGGTTTTACCTGTACCGGGCGGGCCCCACAGCACAACAGAACCAGAGCCGCCCAGCCTGGCAGCCATCGCCGTTGTTACGTCTGGCTGACCAACGACATCCGCCAACATGCGCGGGCGCAACGCTTCAGCAAGTGGGGGCTTTGAAAACAGACTGTCTGACATATCGCCTGTCATAATGCCTTGTTTGCCAGTGGATATAAAGCTTTATCCCTGCCTGGTGACACAAAACCAAGGCACAAAAAAGGCTGCCTGAAACAGGCAGCCTAAAACCCATAAAAATGGACTTTGATTTTATCAGTGCATTTATGCTGATGCCGCAGCAGCCTGTTCTTCGACAGGTGTGTCATCAGACATTACCGGTCCTGAATCTTGACCACGTGCATTTTCATCACGGTCAACCAGTTCAATAACAGCCATAGGCGCGGCATCACCATAACGGAAGCCAGCTTTAAGAACACGGGTGTAGCCGCCGTTACGCTCTGCATAACGTGCACCCAGAACATCAAACAGCTTTGCTGTCATCGCATCATCACGCAGACGGGCATGTGCCTGACGACGGGCATGCAAATCGCCGCGCTTAGCCAGGGTAATCAGCCGGTCAACAACACCTCTCAGCTCTTTTGCCTTTGGCAGTGTTGTGACAATTTGTTCATGCTTAATCAGCGCCTGTGCCATATTCCGGAATAACATATTCCGGTGCTGTGACGTCCGGTTCAGCTTTCTGCCAGAAGTACGATGCCGCATATTTGTCTCCATGGTTGCCGTTTGCGTATGTCGCAAAGGCTGTTCTTTCTGTTCAAATCAGGCCGACAGCCCGGTTATCTTTAAAATGGTTCATCCAGACGCTTAACAAGCTCTTCGATATTCTCAGGTGGCCAGCTTTCAATATCCATGCCCAGTTCAAGATTCATGATCTTAAGCACTTCTTTTATCTCGTTCAGAGATTTACGCCCGAAATTGGGTGTACGCAACATTTCTGATTCTGTCTTCTGCACCAAATCGCCAATATACACAATATTATCATTCTTCAGGCAGTTTGCAGACCGAACCGACAATTCAAGCTCGTCAACCTTACGCAGCAAGTTGCGGTTGAACGGGAATGGGTCCACAGCTGGATCAGCTGCATCGACCTTCGGCTCGTCAAAATTGATGAAGGGCTGAAGTTGATCCTGCAAAATACGAGCTGCATAAGCAACCGCATCTTCCGGCGTGATAGACCCGTCAGTTTCAATTGTCAGCAACAGGCGGTCATAATCGGTGATTTGGCCCACACGTTCATTTTCAACCTTATAGGCGACCTGGCGGATAGGGCTGAAAATTGAATCAACAGGGATGAGGCCAATCGGCGCATCTTCTGACCGGTTCTGGTTTGCAGGAACATAGCCTTTGCCAGACGCGACGGTGAGTTCCATTGACAATGAACCGCCTTTATCCACATGGCACAACACATGGTCTGGGTTCATAATCTCGACACCTGCTGCCTCAGAGATCATGCCAGCTGTCACAACAGCCGGACCATCTACCTGCAGGCGCAAACGCTTTTCGCCCTCAACAGACATTGACACGGCAATGCCTTTAACATTCAAAACAAGGTCGGTCACATCTTCACGCACACCAGCGACGGAAGAAAATTCGTGAACCACGCCCTGAACCTGAATAGCGGTAACAGCGGCCCCTTGCAGAGAGGACAATAAAATACGGCGCAACCCGTTACCAAGCGTTGTCCCAAAGCCCCGCTCAAGAGGGCCAAGTGAGACCACAGCCTGGCGCGGATTATATTCAGACGGGCTGACAATAATTTTGTCCGGCTTTTGCAGCTCTTGCCAATTTTTTTCAATCATAGACAGATTTCCTTAGTTATTCCCGAGCATGAGGCGGGCTGAAAACAGCGCCGCTCCGGTGAATGAGCCCCCGCAAAACAAGAGCGGTATTATACTCTGCGGCGTTTTCTTGGGCGGCATCCGTTATGAGGAATCGGTGTCACATCACGGATCGAGGTAACCGAAAAACCAACAGCCTGGAGCGCGCGCAAAGCTGATTCCCGGCCAGAGCCTGGGCCGCGCACTTCAACATCAATGCTCTTCATGCCATGTTCTGCTGCCTTTTTACCGGCATCTTCAGCAGCCATCTGCGCTGCAAAAGGTGTTGACTTCCGAGACCCTTTAAATCCAAGCGCACCAGCAGATGACCAGGCGATCGTGTTGCCCTGCACATCTGAGATGGTGATCATCGTGTTGTTGAAGGTCGAATTCACATGCGCAATACCATTGGTGATATTCTTGCGCTCGCGGCGACGGACCCGTGCTTGTGTTGGTTGCTTTGCCATATCTCTTGCTCTTTACCGTTGCTTATTTCTTTTTACCGGCGATTGCCTTAGCTGGACCTTTACGTGTCCGGGCATTCGTGTGTGTACGCTGGCCACGAACCGGCAGATTGCGGCGATGACGCAAACCCCGCAAACACCCCAGATCCAGATACCGCTTGATATCCATTGATGTTTTCCGGCGTAAATCCCCTTCCACCAGATAATCAGCATCAATAATATCACGCAGCTTGGTCAGTTCATCTTCTGTCAGGTCGTTAATCCGACGTTCCTGAGCAATGCCTGCTTTATCACAGATGGATTTGGCACTGGTGGTGCCGATACCATGGATATATGTCAGCGCAATCTCTACACGTTTCTTGGTCGGTATATTAATACCAGCTATTCGTGCCACTGGCCTCTCCTTCGTCGTTTCGCGGCTACCTACCGCTGCTAAATCCCAACTAATGCTTTATTATCGAACATTCCCTTCAGCAAGTTCGAACAATCAAAACCTAATTCTTATTCCCCATCCAAGCAGGCCTTGATGGCGCTGCTTACGTCCTCTACAGACTGCATACCATCCACGGTAACCAGCTGTCCTTTATTCTTATAATAGGGCAATACCGGGGCTGTGTTTTCGTGATAAACCCTCAGCCTCTGCGCAAGAACCTCGGCGTTATCGTCACTTCGTGCCCCGCTTGTTTCGGCAGCGCGTTTTTCAATACGCGCGAACAAAGCCTGTTCATCAACCTGTATTTCAATCACCCGGTCCAGTGTGATGCTCTGTTCAAGCAACATTGCATCCAATGCTTCTGCCTGAGCGACAGTACGCGGGAATCCATCCAGAATGACGCCGGCTGCACAATCATCATCGCTCATACGCTCGCGGATCATGCCGATCATAATGTCATCAGAAACCAGCTGGCCGGCATCCATAATTTTCTTTGCCTTCAAGCCGAGCTCTGTACCTGCGGCAATAGCAGACCGCAGCATGTCCCCTGTTGACAACTGAACAAGGCCACGTTCCCGAACCAGAACTTCTGCTTGTGTGCCTTTGCCAGCACCAGGAGGGCCGAAAAGAATGATGTTCATCTGTTCCGTCCCTTCAACCGTGTCTTTTTAATCAAGCCTTCGTACTGATGTGCCAGAAGATGAGATTGTATTTGAGAGACTGTATCCAAAGTCACAGTGACCACAATCAGCAATGACGTTCCGCCGAAATAAAATGGTATCGCATAACTGCTGATCAATATCTCTGGCAAGATACAAACAGCTGACAGATAGGCCGCACCGAGGACAGTCAGTCTTGTCAGGATGTAATCCAGGTAATCAGCCGTCGGCTGTCCAGGGCGGATGCCTGGGATATAGCCGCCGTTCCGGCGCAAATTTTCCGCTGTATCTTCAGGATTGAAGACAATCGCTGTGTAGAAAAAGGCGAAAAACACAATCAGCCCAATATACATTGCCAGATAAAGCGGCTGTCCGCGACCCAGCATTGCGTTCAACGCCACAAGCCAGTCGGCACCACCTGCCTGTCCGCCGGTAAGATTAATGATAGAGACAGGCATCAGCAGAAGCGAAGAGGCAAAGATAGGCGGAATAACACCAGGCACGTTAATTTTCAGAGGCAAATGCTGAGCTTCACCACCGAACACCTTGTTGCCATGCTGCCGCTTTGGATATTGTACCAAAATCTTCCGCAAAGACCGTTCAATAAAGACGATAAAGGCGATAACAGCGATGGCCATAAAAAATACAGCGACAATCAAGAATGCTGACAACGCCCCTGTGCGGCCAAGCTCCAGCGTGCCAACCAGAGCACCTGGAACCTCAGCAACGATGCCGGAAAAGATGATCAAGGAAATCCCATTACCAACACCACGTGCGGTAATCTGTTCGCCCAGCCACATCAGGAACAAGGTGCCCCCGACCAGCGTGACAACAGTTGTCAAACGGAAGAATACACCAGGATCAGTGACAACAGTTCCAGCTGCCTCAAGGGCAACGGCGATACCATATCCCTGAACCGTTGCCAGCAACACGGTCAGATATCGTGTGTATTGATTGATCTGCTTTCGGCCGGCCTCGCCATCTTTTTTCAACGCTTCAAGCGTCGGCACAACAGCTGTCATCAGCTGCATGATAATCGATGCTGTGATATATGGCATGATGTTCAGCGCGAAAATAGTCATCCGGCCCAGCGCACCGCCTGAGAACATGTCGAACATGCCCAGGATCCCGGTGGTCTGTTGACCAAAGACATCAGAGAGCGCAATCGGGTCGATTCCCGGCAATGGAATGAAGGTGCCCAAACGATAGACAATCAGCGCACCAACTGTAAACAGCAGACGCTTTTTCAGCTCATCTGCCTTTGACAGTGCCCCAAGGCCAAAGCCGGTATTTGCCTGTGTCGACTGCGCCATCGTCGTGACTTACCTTATTCTTGTTCGCTCGAAGGCTGAGCAGCAGAGATCACAATCTTGCCGCCCGCCTTTTCAATTGCAGCCACCGCAGCCTTTGACGCGCCAGCAGCATGGATTTCTACCTTGTCCTTCAGTGCGCCATTTGCCAGCACACGCACACCGTCACGAGCCTTAGAAATAACCCCTGCAGCAACCAATGCGGCTGCGTCAACAGGCCGTTTTTTGTCCAGATTTCCGGCATCCAGAGCGGTCTGAATCCGATCGAGGTCCACCTCAACATAATTTTTGCGGAAAATATTGTTGAAACCGCGCTTTGGTAAGCGGCGGTGAATGGGCATCTGTCCGCCTTCAAATCCGTTGATGGAAACACCCGAGCGGGCCTTTTGACCCTTATGACCTGAACCGGATGTTTTGCCCCGACCTGAGCCGATACCACGACCTACCCGCTTACGGTTCCGGGTTGCCCCATCCTGTTCTCTAATCGTGTTCAATTTCATTATCTTGACACTCCTGCCTGAACGGCTCTGCCCCTAACGGGCATGACCAGACGCACTTTATCACTTTAGGACGCAGATTCGACGCGCACCAGATGTTTAACCTTATTGATCATGCCGCGAACAGCTGGTGTATCTTCCAGCTCACGCACACGACCGATTTTATTCAGCCCCAGACCGATTAATGTCTTGCGCTGAGAGGCTTCACGGCCGATTGCACTGCGGACTTGAACAACTTTTACTGTTGACTTTGCCATGTTCACTTTCCTTTCAGCCCTGACTAGGAAGCTTCAGCCTGGTCGGCAGCTTTACCTAAAACTTCTGCAACCTTCCGGCCACGCTTTGCAGCAACTGACCGAGGTGCCTGAATGGACTTAAGCGCGTCAAAAGTTGCTTTAATCATATTATGCGGGTTGGATGTCCCAATAGATTTTGCCACAACATCCTGAACACCAAGCGCTTCAAAAACAGCACGCATCGGACCGCCAGCAATAATACCTGTACCAGATGGTGCAGAGCGAAGCTGAACACGGCCTGCGCCATAGCGACCCAGGATATCGTGATGCAATGTCCGCCCGTCACGAAGAGGAATACGAACCATATCCCGCTTTGCATTTTCAGTTGCTTTGCGGATAGCCTCAGGCACTTCCTTGGCCTTACCTGTACCAAAACCAACTCGGCCTTTGCCGTCACCGACGACAACCAGAGCGGCGAAACCAAAACGGCGACCACCTTTGACCACTTTTGCGACCCGGTTGATGCCAACCAGCTTTTCAATCAGTTCAGGCTCATCTCTGAGGTTGCTCTGTTCTGCTCTGTCGTTATTGCGTGCCATCGCTCGCTCCTCTAAAATTCAAGGCCGGCTTCGCGCGCGGCATCGGCAAGGGCCTTCACCCGGCCGTGATACATATACCCACCGCGGTCAAACACAACCGCCTTGACGCCTTTACCCGCAGCCCGCTCACCAATAGCTTTGCCAATGGCAGCTGCCGCAGCAATATCGGCACCGGTTTTACCGGCATTTCTGAAATCAGCTTCCAGTGATGACGCAGCAGCCAGAGTTGCCCCGGTCACATCATCAATCACCTGCGCATAAATATGCCGTGACGATCTGTGCACAGACAGACGTGGCTGACCATTTGCGTTTTTCTTCAGGCTGGTCCGGTTGCGGACGCGGCGCCGTTCAAACATTTGTCTTGAGCTCAACATCTGACCTAATCCTTATTTCTTCTTGCCTTCTTTGCGGACAATATGCTCTTCAGCATATTTCACACCTTTGCCTTTAAAGGGCTCAGGTGGACGCTTGGCGCGAACCTCAGAAGCAAATTGACCCAGCAGCTGCTTATCTGCACCAGTGATCTCAATTTTAGTGTTATTTTCAACCTTCACTGTCAGACCAGCAGGGATATCCATTTCAACAGGATGGCTGTATCCAAGGCTCAGCTGAAGTTTATTACCCTGCATTGCGGCACGATAACCCACACCATTGATTTCAAGATTGCGGGTAAAGCCTGTTGACACACCAACAACCATATTATTGATATTGGCCCGAACAGTTCCCCAGATAGACCGACCCTGAATGGTCTTTTCGCGAGGCGAAACTGTAACCACACCGTCACTTACCGCAACATCAACATTTGATGGCAGCGCCATGGCCAGCTCACCCTTGCTGCCCTTGGCAACAAGCCGGGCACCTTCGGTTGTAAGGTTAACACCATCAGGCAATTTAATCGGAGAATTTCCAACACGAGACATCGAATTTCCCCCTTAAAATACCTGGCAAAGCACTTCGCCGCCTACATTGGCAACACGTGCTTCATTGTCAGACAAAACACCCTGAGGTGTAGACAGAACCGCAATACCCAGACCGTTATATACACGGGTAAGGTCTTTAATGCCACTGTACACGCGTCTACCTGGGGTAGATACCCGCTTGATTTCAGAAATCACAGGAAGACCTTCATGATATTTCAACTCAATCTTCAGCTCAGAAATACCGTTACGCACTTCAACAGAAGAATAATCACGGATATAGCCCTCGCGCTTCAGTACTTCTAACACATTTGCGCGCAGACGAGAGGACGGGCTGGACACGACAGCCTTGCGTGCTGACTGACCATTCCTGATCCGTGTAATCATATCTCCAAGAGGATCACTCATAGACATTGCAATCTCTCCTTCTTACCAGCTTGACTTTACAACGCCTGGGACCTGGCCGAATGAGGCCAAATCACGAAGCGCAATACGAGACATTTTTAATTTGCGATAATAGCCGCGTGGACGACCAGTGACCAAACACCGATTGCGAACCCGGATGCGCGAGCTATCACGTGGCTCCTGAGCCAGCTTGCAAGACGCTGCAAACCGCTCTTCCATTGAGATGGTTTTATCACGCATCACAGCACGCAATGCATCACGGCGCGCACTCTTGGCAGCAACCTTCCGCAAGCGGCGATTATTTTTTTCAACAGCACTTTTCTTGGCCATGTTTTATACCCTTTTCTATGTCTGCTGTTTTAAGCGTTTGCAAAGGGAAACTGAAAGCCACGAAGAAGTTCGCGCGCCTCATCATCCGATTTTGCACTGGTGACAACGATGATATCCATACCGCGAACTTCATCGACTTTGTCATATTCAATTTCAGGAAACACAATCTGTTCTTTGATACCCAGCGCGTAATTCCCGCCGCCATCAAAGCTCTTCCCGTTTAAGCCGCGAAAGTCACGGACACGGGGCAGAGCAATCGTGATCAAACGATCCAGAAATTCGTACATGCGGTCTGAGCGCAAAGTCACTTTACACCCGATGGCCATTCCTTCGCGCAGCTTAAATGCCGCATTTGCCTTCTTCGCCCGTGTCACCACTGGCTTCTGGCCGGAAATGGCTGTCATGTCGTTGACAGCATGTTCAATTTTCTTGGAATCGCGGACGGCACTGCCGACACCCATATTGATCACAACCTTTTCAAGGCGCGGGACTTCGAACATGTTACCATATCCGAACTTTTCAATAAGAGCCGGGCGAACAGCCGTCAGATAATGTTCTTCAAGACGCGTTTTCATCTCAGCTTCCTTTTCGTTTAATCTATCGCCTTGCCCGATTTACGAGCAACACGCACTTTCTTGCCATCAGTCGTTTCGTAACCGACACGTGTGGCTGTATTTGTTTCAGGGTCAATCAGTGCAATGTTTGACACATGAATAGGGGCTTCCATCTGTTCAATCCCACCCGCATTTGCCTGCGTTGGACGACGATGACGGGTCACCATATTAATGCCTTGCACCTTTACCCGGTTATCGGCAGGGCGAACATCAATCACCTCGCCTGTGCGGCCTTTATCCTTGCCAGTCCGCACAATTACCTGGTCGCCTTTTTTAATTTTCAGCTTCGCCATTTTACAGCACCTCCGGAGCCAGAGATACGATCTTCATGAAATTACGAGACCGCAGCTCACGTGTCACAGGACCAAAGATCCGTGTGCCGATAGGCTCATTCTGTTTATTCAGCAAAACAGCCGCGTTCTTGTCGAACCGGATAGCCGTGCCATCGTTACGTCTGATTTCCTTGGCTGTCCGCACGATAACCGCGCGATAAACATCGCCTTTTTTCACTTTGCCGCGCGGGATAGCTTCTTTAACTGACACCACAATAATGTCACCCACACCTGCAATCTTGCGGCCTGTTCCCCCGAGGACCTTGATACACTGAACGCGGCGCGCACCAGAGTTATCGGCAACCTCAAGATTTGTCTGCATTTGAATCATAACAGTCCTCCTCTACGCCGCTTATTTCGCAGCGTCGTCATAGACGACCTCAAAGGATTTGTTCTTCGAAATCGGAGCACATTCGCGAATGCTTACTGTGTCCCCTGTCTTCGCCTTATTCTCTGCATCATGAGCAGCGAATTTCTTCGACGTGTTGATGAACTTCTTATAGACAGGATGCATAATCCGGCGTTCAACACGCACGATGACGGTCTTATCCGCCTTATCGCTGACAACAGTGCCCTGCATAATACGCTTTGGCATAACTTCTACCTCTTAAGCTTCGCTGTTTGCGGCTGACATTTCGCCAAGCACCGTCTTGATCCGTGCAATCTCACGGCGAACAATGCGCACCCTGGAAGGATTTTCCATCTCCCCTGATGCTACCTTGAACCGCAGATTGAACTGCTCTTTTTTCAATTCAACCAGCTTGGCCTTCAACTCATCGGCTGACTGGCTGCGGAATGTTTCTGCTTTCACAATCGACATCGCTCGAAATACTCCTTATCAGCCTATTCGCCTTCGCCAAGGCGGCGAACAATCTTTGTTTCGATCGGCAATTTGGCGGCAGCCAGCTTGAACGCTTCCTGCGCCATTTCCCATGACACACCATCCAGTTCAAACATGATCCGGCCAGGTGCCACTCTGGCTACCCAATATTCGGGCGAACCTTTACCCTTACCCATTCTGACCTCAGCGGGCTTTGAGGATACAGGCACATCAGGAAACACCCGGATCCAAAGCCGACCTGCACGACGCAGGTGACGTGTGATGGCCCGACGTGCGGCCTCAATCTGACGCGCGGTAATCCGCTCTGGTGACGTCGCTTTCAACCCGTAAGCACCAAAGTTAAGGCTTGTGCCTCCCTTTGCCAAGCCGTGAATACGGCCCTTATGCGCTTTACGGAATTTTGTACGTTTTGGCGATAGCATCGTAACTTACCCTCTCTCGCTTAGCCGTTCTGCCGCATTGACGGACCAGACTGCTGTTCAGCAAGGCGCTTATCCTGAGCCATTGGATCATGCCCAATAACTTCACCTTTAAAAACCCAAACTTTGATGCCGATAGCACCATAGGTGGTCTGTGCAGTAGCTTCGCCGTAGTCAACCTCAGCACGCAGCGTGTGAAGCGGCACACGGCCTTCACGGTACCATTCTGTACGCGCAATTTCAGCACCACCCAGACGACCTGCACAATTTATCCGAACCCCTTGCGCACCCAAACGCATCGCAGACTGCACTGCACGCTTCATCGCGCGACGGAACCCTACCCGGCGCTCAAGCTGCTGAGCAATGTTCTCACCAATCAACTTGGCATCAATCTCAGGCTTGCGAACCTCAACAATGTTCAGGCTCACTTCTGTGCCCACACGCTTTGTTAAATCAGCGCGCAGCTTTTCAATGTCCTGACCCTTCTTGCCGATAATCAAACCAGGGCGGCCAGCATAAATTGTTACGCGAGCCCGGCCCGCAGGACGTTCGATCACAACACGGCTGATCCCTGCCTGCTTGAGACGGTCCATCAGATGGTTGCGCAGCTCAATATCCTTGTGCAACAGCTCACCATAATTGCGATCCGCATACCACCGTGAATCCCACGTTCTGTTAATCCCGACCCGCAGGCCGATTGGTTTTACTTTCTGACCCATCTATGCCTGCTCCTCTTTCTCGGCAACAATAATGGTAAGATGTGAAAACGGCTTCAAAATACGTGCACCACGCCCGCGGGCGCGTGCTTTAAAGCGCTTCATAACCAGCCCCTTACCAACATGGGCCTCTTTAACCACCAAACGATCAACATCCAGCGAATGATTATTTTCTGCATTCGCAATCGCCGACTGCAGAACCTTTTTCACATCACCCGCAATCCGGCGACGCGAAAACGACAATGCAGCAATGGCCTTGTTTGCGTCCATGCCGCGGATCATCGCCGCAACAAGGTTCAGTTTCTGCGGGCTGACACGCAGATTCCGAAGCACAGCCTGTGCTTCATTATCTGCAACCCGACGTGGAGAAGATTGTTTACCCATCTTACCCTACCTATCGCTTTGATTTCTTATCTGCGGCGTGACCGTAATAGGTACGGGTCGGCGCAAATTCACCAAACTTATGCCCCACCATATCTTCAGATACGGCGACGGGGATATGTTTGCGGCCATTATACACACCAAAGGTCAACCCCACGAATTGTGGCAGGATCGTAGACCGGCGTGACCAGATTTTAATGACATCATTACGCCCAGACGCAGCGGCTTTTTCTGCTTTTTTCAGCAGATAACCATCTACAAAAGGGCCTTTCCATACTGAACGAGCCATAGTCTTACTCTACTCCTATTAAGGCTTGCGACGACGCACAATCAGACGATCTGTCTTCTTGTTATTGCGTGTCCGCTTTCCTTTGGTTGGCTTACCCCATGGGGTGACAGGATGACGACCACCTGAGGTCCGGCCTTCACCACCACCATGTGGGTGATCAATTGGGTTCATAACAACGCCGCGAACATGTGGACGCTTGCCCAACCAGCGGCTGCGACCTGCTTTACCAATCTTGATGTTCTGCTGGTCTGAATTTGAAACAGCACCGATAGACGCCATACATTCAGAACGTACAAGGCGGACTTCACCAGATGCAAGCCGCAAAATAGCATGACCACGGTCACGTCCGACAAGCTGAACATATGTGCCTGCAGACCGCGCCAGCTGACCACCTTTGCCTGGCTTAAGCTCTACATTGTGAATCAATGTGCCGACTGGAATATTGTTCAGTGGCAGCGCATTACCCGGCTTAATATCAGCACCCGGGCCAGCTTCGACCCTGTCACCAACGGCCAGACGCTGTGGTGCGATAATATATGACTGCTCACCATCTTCATAGGTGATCAGCGCAATGAACGCAGTCCGGTTTGGGTCATATTCGATACGCTCTACCACAGCAGGGATGCCCTGTTTTGTGCGCTTGAAATCAATCAAGCGGTACCGGCGCTTATGGCCACCACCACGCTGCCATGATGTGATATGACCTGAGTTATTACGGCCACCTGACTTTGTCAAACCTTCGGTAAGCTTCTTAACAGGACCGCCCTTATGCAGAGCAGACTTGTCAACCAATACCAGATTACGCTGGGATGGTGTTGTGGGATTAAACGTCTTCAACGGCATCTGTCTTAAGCTCCCATCATGTCAATCGCCTGACCATCGGCCAATGTGACGATTGCCTTTTTTATATCGCTCCGGCGGCCTTTACGACCTTTGAACATCTTCGTCTTGCCCTTTAACACTGATGTGTTAACGGCAGTCACTTTGACGTTAAACAGCATTTCAACGGCTGCCTTGATTTCCGGTTTTGTTGCGGTCATCGCCACAACGAATGACACCTGGCCATGCTCACCCCCCATAGTGGACTTTTCTGTGACCAGAGGGCGGATGATTGTGTCATAAGCCTGAATTTGGCTTAGCTTTGTTTCTACGCGCTTGCGTGGGCGAATGCTCATTTTAGGCGCTCCTCAAGATAAGCGGCCGCATCACGTGACAGCACCAGCACATCACGGCGGACCATATCATAAACATTTGCCCCCTGCTGAGGCAGAACATCAACAAATGGCAGATTTGAAGCCGCACGGCCAAAACCGGCATCAACGGTCTCGCCGCCCAGAATAAGCGCGTTTGTTGCGCCCAGCTTCTCCAGCTTTCCCTTCAAAGAAGAGGTCTTTGCATCAGCTGACATTTCATCGAGAATAATCAGCTGCCCAGCGGCCATCTTTGCAGACAGCACAGAGCGCATCCCCAACTTGCGGATTTTCTTTGGCAGGCTGTGCTCATAGCCACGAACAACCGGCCCATGTACAACACCGCCGCCCCGGAACTGAGATACTGACCCGTTACCCGCACGGGCACGGCCTGTTCCCTTCTGCCGAAACATCTTCGCACCAGTCTTTGACACTTCACTGCGGCCCTTGACCTTGTGCGTACCTGCTCTGCGTTTGGCGAGCTGCCACTTTACAACGCGAGCGACAATATCTGCACGCGGCTCAATACCAAAAACGGAATCAGCCAGCTCAATATCGCCCTTCTTGCGATTATCGATGGTCTTCACATCAACCTTCATCTGTCGTGCCCTTCTCATCTTGCTTTGCAGCTGATTCAAGAGCATCTGCTGCTTCTGCATCATCTGACTGTGCGTCAACCACAGGCTGCTCATCAGCAGGAGCAGACGCCGCCTCAACAGCTTCGCTCACCAGACCAGCAGGAAACGGCACGTCATCAGGACGTGCCTTTTTCACCGCATCAGACAGCAATACCCATCCATTCTTAGAGCCCGGGATTGCACCATGAACCAGAATTAAATTTTCTTCATCATCAGTAGAGACGATTTCAAGATTCTGCGTGGTCACCCGAACAGCACCCATATGGCCAGCCATTTTCTTGCCCTTAAAGACCTTACCCGGGTCCTGACACTGGCCTGTTGAGCCATGTGAGCGATGCGAAATAGACACACCGTGTGATGCCCGTAAACCGCCAAAATTATGGCGTTTCATCGCACCAGCAAAACCCTTACCCTGGGAGATACCCACAGCATCAACCCTCTGGCCAGCAATGAAGTGTGACACACCGAATGTTGCCCCTACTTCTACCATAGCATCTTCGCTCACGCGAAATTCGGCCAGCTTACGCTTTGGAAGGACAGATGCTTTTGCAAAATGCCCGCGAAGCGCTTTTGATACATTCTTTACCTTTGCTGAACCTGCACCCAGCTGAAGAGCTGTGTAGCCATCCCGTTCAGCTGTCTTTTGTGAGACAACCTGAACATCGTCCAGTTTGAGCACTGTTACCGGAATATGCTCACCCGCGTCATTAAAGACACGCGTCATTCCGATTTTTCTTGCAATCACACCGCTACGCATAACGCTGTTCCTTCACTTAATAAAATTCGTGTCTACAGTTTAATTTCCACATCAACGCCAGCAGCCAAATCAAGCTTCATAAGCGCATCAACAGTCTGTGGTGTTGGGTCAATAATGTCCAACAACCGCTTGTGAGTCCGCATTTCAAACTGCTCACGGCTCTTCTTATCAATGTGAGGAGAGCGCAATACAGTAAATCTGCTGATATTAGTAGGCAGAGGAATCGGGCCACGGACATTTGCCCCGGTACGCTTGGCCGTATTCACAATCTCGTTCGTAGACTGGTCGAGAATGCGGTGATCGAATGCCTTTAACCGAATACGAATATTCTGGTTTTCCATGACTCTATTCCTTTTTCAATCAGCAAAAAGAGAGGCACAAGACCTCTCTTCAAAAAG
>AFXB01000006.1 GCA_000238815.2 SAR116 cluster alpha proteobacterium HIMB100
CCTATGCCGTAAGTCTGCAGGCACAGCCCTAGAGAAGTAAAAAGTATCTTTTCTTTTGTAAAAATATACCGGAGACCTTACCCACACCATGGTCACACAAGCTCCTGTTCCAAAACGTTAATCATTTGGATTCAGTTACTTGGACCACCGTCCCCCGACCTTTGACTTGTGGAGTTGGCGCACCCGAGAGGATTCGAACCTCTGACCTCTGCCTTCGGAGGGCAGCGCTCTATCCAGCTGAGCTACGGGTGCATCGGGTGAGCTGGCCTTCTTTTAGATGATTTCCGCTGCGGTGACAAGATTTTTACGCCAGCTCGGCGTTCAGACCTGATCATTGCCGCTGGTCAGCTGCAGGAAGATATCTTCTAAATCCGGCTCATCGGTGCTGACATCACCAATCGTAATGTCATGGCGGATAAAGCGGGCCAGAATATCTCCGGCTGTTGTTTCATTCGGGTTAAATCTGATCTTCACGCCGGCTTCAGTGCGGACCAGTTGAAGGGCGGCAATTTCAGCTGGCAATGTCTGTGGACAGCCGCCGGGAAGCTGGACGCTGAGGTCCTTTTGGGCAGCTGAACGCAGCAATTCCGCCTTAGGAGATGAGGTGATAATCTGGCCATGGTTCAAAATGGCAACATGGTCGCATAAGGCTTCTGCTTCTTCCAGATAATGTGTGGTCAGCACAATGGTTACGCCGCTTTCATTTAAGGCACGGATTGTCTCCCACAGGCGCTGGCGCAAAGCCACATCCACACCGGCGGTCGGTTCATCCAGAACCAATACTGGCGGTTGATGAACCATTGCTTTGCCAACCAGAAGGCGTCTGCGCATGCCGCCTGATAATGTGCGCGCATAAGCATTGGCCTGTTCAGTCAGGCCGACGGTCTCCAGGATTGCGTCAACATCACGTTCTGCGGCTGGCACGCCATACAGGCCGGCAGTGAAATGAAGCAATTCCCGCGGGGTAAAATAAACATCAATATTGAGCTCTTGCGGTACAATGCCGATATTGGCCCGCGCTTGCCGCGGGTCCTTATCCAGATTTGTGCCCCAGATGGTGACATGCCCGCTGGTCTTCACAACTGTCCCGCCCAGAATATTGATGAAGGTTGATTTACCGGCTCCATTTGGGCCCAATAGGCCGAAGATGCCTCCCTTGGGAATATCTAAATCAATGCCTTTCAAAGCTTGTTTCGGACCTGTCGCTGACGAACCCTTATAGGTTTTGACAATATTGCGCGCGGAAATGGCCATTTCGGTATTGGCATCACTGTCGGTATTATGCCAGGTGAAATGGAGGGGGGCAGAAGTCATGATTTGCAGGTTCTCTTCAGTGTGTTTTAAGACATCATCAGGTTAGTCTGGACTATATAGGATCATTTGCCACAGAAAACCAATCTGCCAAAAGGGTTACCAAACACCGATTGTAATTTGATCTGGCTGAAGACAATAGGGTATAACCATGATGATGGAACAGGCTGTGTCATCGTCTACTCAAGGGTGGTGCTGCAAAAGTCTATATTTATCCATACCATCGCCTGCGAAAAAAGGAGACCGCCAGAATATGTCAGCGCAACACACCACAACAGAGCCGCAGTCACAACAAAGTACGCTTGGCGAGGTCTCTCATGTGCCTGCTGGAACGAGCCGGGTGAGCTGTGATGGCGGAGGCGGGGCCCTTGGCCATCCTCAGATCTGGCTGACCCTGAGCGTCAGGCAAGGCGGTGTGGCACAGGCCACCTGCCCCTATTGCTCTCGCCAGTTTATCAGTTCCTGATGCGCGTACCGGGCGCAGGACATGTGCTGACAAGGGAGCTGGTCAGATGACCGAAATGTCCTCAGACAGGCTTATCCTTATTGATGGGTCAGGCTATATTTTTCGTGCTTTTCATGGGCTGCCGATGATGACCCGCCCGGATGGCACGCCGATCAATGCTGTATTCGGCTTCACAAAAATGCTGCTTAAACTTATGGCGGATTTGAATCCGTCTCATGTGGTGGTTATTTTTGATGCTGGCCGGGTGACCTTCCGGAATGAAATTTATGCTGACTACAAGGCCAACAGGTCAGACCCACCTGAAGAGCTGGTCCCTCAGTTTCCGTTGGTGCGTGATGCAGCTGAAGCGATGAGCCTGCCTGTTCTTGAGATGCCCGGCTTTGAGGCAGATGACCTGATCGCCTCTTTTGCAAAACGGGCTGAACAACAAAATCAGCCTTGCTTAATTGTATCTTCTGATAAGGATCTGATGCAGTTGGTACGTGGCTCTGTCACTATGCTTGACCCAATGAAAAACAGGCCCATCGGTGCGCCTGAGGTGATGGAAAAATTTGGGGTAAGTCCGGATAAGGTTGTTGATGTTCAGGCGCTGGCTGGCGATTCAACAGATAATGTGCCGGGGGTCCCCGGTATTGGCGTCAAGACAGCAGCTGAATTGATCAACCAATTTGGTGATTTGGACAGTCTGCTCAGCAATGCAGAAACCATTAAACAGCCGAAACGGCGCGAAAATCTGATCACTTATGCCGAGCAGGCCCGGATTTCACGCCAGCTGGTTCAGCTGAAAGATGATGTTGACCTGCCGTTGCGCCTTGATCAGCTGAAAACACCTGAACGTGATCAAGACAGATTGATGACGTTTCTGGCCGAACAGGGCTTTAAATCTCTGATCGCCAGCCTTGGGGGCAGCCTGCCTGCCGGGGCGGATAAGCCACAGACAGCCGGGGGGACAGCAGCGGCAGGGAGTGTGGCAGCGCAGGATATTTTGCCACCAGTTGTTGAGCAAACAAATTATCAGCTGGTGACCACTATTGATGCTCTGGATAGCTGGATAGCAGAGGCGCGCCAACAGGGCTTTGTGGCGATTGATACAGAGACCAGCAGCCTGAACGCAGCTGCAGCTGAATTGGTTGGGGTGGCGTTGGCGACCGCCCCTGGCAGGGCATGTTACATACCGCTCCGGCATCGCCTGGCTGGGGCGGACAACAGCCAGCAGCAGGGACTTGATTTCGGAAGTGAACCTGCTGATGAAGCGCCGGAGACACAGCTTGAGCAGATCGATATCCAGGCCGCATTGTCACGGTTAAAAGAATTATGTAACGACAGCTCTGTTCTGAAAATCGGGCATAATCTGAAATATGATGCGCATATTTTCCTGCATGAGGGCAATGGCGGGTTTTCGCTCAACGCCGTGGATGACACGATGTGTCTGTCTTATGTTTTGGATGCAGGCCGGACCGACCGGCATGGGCTTGATCATCTGGCCTCAAATCTGCTTCAGGTGAGCACGATAAAATATGAAGAGGTATGTGGCAAAGGCGCAAAGCAGATTCCCTTTGCTGAGGTCGATGTGCAGCAGGCTTGTGCTTATGCGGCTGAAGATGCGGATATCACCCTTCGTTTGTGGATGATGCTGAAGCCGCGTTTAGCGCGTGAAGGTATGGCGCATGTCTATGAACGTCTGGAACGACCATTAATTCCCATTCTTGCCAAGATGGAAGCAGCAGGCATCGCGGTTGACCAAAGCATTCTCAAGCGCTTATCAGCTGATTTTGCTGTCCGTATTGCTGAACTTGAAGCTGAGATTCACAACCAGGCTGGTGAGCCTTTCAATGTGGCCTCGCCAAAACAGCTGGGTGAGGTTTTGTTTGAAAAGCTGGGGCTTGAAGGCGGCAGGAAATCAAAGACAGGGGCGTTTTCAACTGGCGCTGAGGTCTTGGAAGAGCTGGCTGCGACTGGTGTTGAGATTGCAAAATCTGTTCTGGATTTCAGGCAATTATCCAAGCTGAAATCAACTTATACGGACGCGCTGACCAAATCGGTAAACCCGCGCACCGGGCGGGTGCACACCTCTTTTTCAATGGTCGGGGCATCTACGGGCAGGCTGTCGTCTTCAGATCCAAATCTCCAGAATATTCCGATCCGTACCGCAGAAGGGCGTCAAATCAGAACAGCCTTTGTGGCGAAACCTGGCTGCAAATTGATTTCTGCTGATTACAGCCAGATTGAATTGCGTCTCGTCGCTCATGTTGCTGAAGAAACCAGCATGATTGAAGCGTTCAAAGATGGTGTTGACATTCACGCGCAGACCGCAGCAGAAGTCTTTGGTGTGCCGATTGAAACTATGGATTCTGAAACAAGGCGCCGGGCAAAGGCGATTAATTTTGGCATTATCTACGGCATTTCCGGTTTTGGCCTGGCCAGACAATTATCTGTGCCACAAGGTGAAGCACGAGATTATATCAAAGCCTATCTGGAACGGTTTCCGGGGATTAAATCCTATATGGATGACGCGAAGCAATTTGCCCGTGATCACCAGTTTGTGGAAACATTATTTGGCAGACGTATCCATATTCCGCAAATAGCTGAAAAAGCCCCGGCTATGCGCGGCTTCGCTGAACGTCAGGCCATTAATGCGCCAATTCAGGGCAGCGCGGCAGATATCATCAAGCGCGCTATGTGCCGTCTGCCAGATGCTCTTGCTGCTGAACAGCTGGATGCGGTGATGTTGCTTCAGGTTCATGATGAGCTGATTTTTGAAGTGCCTGACGCACAGGCAGATGAGGCTGTGTCTGTGATCACCTCTGTTATGGAACAGGCAGCTGAACCTGTGGTCAGCCTGAAGGTGCCGCTGATTGCTGAGGCAGGTATAGCTCAGAGCTGGTCTGATGCGCATTAAATCTGCAGCGCATTAAATTTGAGGCGGATCACGTGTTATGCTCATATTTACCTGCCTTATTTTTGCCTTTTAAAGGCCGCAGTTTGAGCGCGAATGTAAGCAGAATATGAATTGTAAACAGGCAAATACAGTTTAACCTATCAGAGAGGATTTCATGGGAACAAGACTGGCTTTGGTCGATGATGACCAGAACATCTTAACCTCCGTTGCCCTGATGCTTGAAGCAGAAGGCTATGAAGTCGACACTTATTTCGATAGTGAACAAGCCTTGAGCGGGTTATTACGCCGCCCGCCATCGCTGGCTGTTCTGGATATCAAAATGCCACGTATGGATGGCACTGAATTGCTGAGCAAACTGCGCCAGCGGTCGTCTGTGCCTGTCATTTTTCTGACCAGTAAAGATGATGAACTTGACGAGGCACTTGGGCTGGGCATGGGCGCAGATGATTATATCACCAAGCCATTTTCCCAGCGTCTTCTTCTTGCCAGAATTAAAGCTGTTTTACGCCGGTCCGGTCTGGAAGACAGCGAGACGTCTTCTCGGTCGGTTGTCTCACAAGGGGATCTGGTTCTGGATTCTGACAAGCATCTCTGTTCGTGGAAAGGTCATGAGGTGAAGCTGACGGTCACCGAATTCCTGTTGTTACAGGCTCTTGCGATGCGGCCCGGGCATGTGAAAAACAGGGATCAGCTGATGGATGCGGCCTATGGCGATGCGGTGTTTTTGGAAGACCGGACAATTGACAGTCATATCAAGCGGATCAGGCGCAAATTCAGGGTGTCTGACCCAGAATTCGACAGAATTGAGACCCTGTACGGGATCGGGTATAAATATAAAGCAGACTGACCATTATGGCCCAGATCTGGATTTGCCCCGATCCGCAGATTGTCAGAATGGACGCTTTATCGCTATCTGAAGGGCAGGCAGGAGACGCTTTGTTGTGGCAGAAAAATTCCGGTTCTGGCCGTCTTTCATAAGCCCTTTATCCGCACGTATTCTGGCGATCATGCTGTTTCCGCTGGCGCTGTTTTTTATCGGTCTGTTTTCGATTGACCAATATCGATCTGTCCTTGTGCAAGCTGAATTTGAAGCTCTTGAACGTCAGGGCCGTATTTTGGCCCGCTCACTGGCTCTTGAAGATACACGTGAACGCCCGTTCGGCTTGAGAGGGCTGGCCCCACAAACGATGCGTCATCTGCTGCCGCTGGTCGGTTATGGCACCCAGCTTCGCGCACGGGTGTTCCAGCCGTCTGGCCAGATTATGGCTGATACCAATAAACGCGGGGCCACCCGAAGTCGGATCAGGGTCAAAAGACGGATGCCAGAACCCGTTCAAGAACAGGTTCGCTATGAAATTGTCCAGATGATGAACAGGTTTGCAGATCTTATCAGCAACCGCACAACTGTGCCGGTAATGAATATGCGCGGTTTGCGGCATGCAGACGGATTTCCTGATGTAAAGCGGGCTCTGGCTGGTGAGGTCATGCGCAGCATGTGGCGAAACCCGCGTGGTCAGCTGGTTCTGTCGGTCAGCTTGCCGATTCAGGACCTGCGGATTGTTAAAGGTGCACTGCTGATGACCAGCACGGGCGGCACAATCGAAAGTGAAATTGAAAATGTACAATGGGCGTTTGTGCAATTATTCGCGGGGATTTTATTTGTCACCATATTATTAGGGTTATATCTTGCCCGCTCAATCACGCGACCTATTGTGTTTCTTGCAGCCTCAGCAGACAGGCTCAGGCAGACAGCAGATATCACTGCGCCATTAAAAGGCTTGCCGGCACGCAAAGATGAAATTGGCCAGCTGTCTCAGGCTCTGGTTGATATGACAGCAGAATTGCAACGCCGGATACAGGCGACTGCTGGATTCGCAGCTGATGTTGCACATGAGATTAAAAATCCGCTTACCTCTTTGCGCTCTGCTGTTGAAACGGTTTCTCGAATTGATAACCCTGAACAGCAACGCAAATTGATGGATATTATTTTGGCTGATGTTCAGCGTCTGGACAGACTTATTTCAGATATTTCGCAAGCCAGCCGCGTGGATGCTGAATTATCGCTGCAGCCTGCTGAAACCCAGGATATTCTTGAACTTCTTGGAAGCTGGTCAAGTGTTTTCATACAAAGACACGGACCGGAATCATTATCATTTACGGGACCTAAACGTCCGCTTCGTGCGGCGATTCACACCACACGTATCATTCAGATTCTTGATAATCTGATTGCTAATGCGCTGACCTTTCACAAAGGAGATGAGCCTATTGCGGTAAGGGTGAAACGTGAAAAGGGGTTTGCTGTGATTACTGTTGCTGACAGGGGCAGGGGCCTGCCAGAAGGCAAAGAGGAGAAAATTTTCCAGCGGTTTTACACAGAGCGTCCGTCTGAAGAAGGGTTCGGCCAGCATTCTGGTCTGGGCTTGTCGATTGCCAGGCAAATTGCCAATGCCCATGGCGGCAGCCTGACCGCGGCAAACCGGCCTGATGGTGGCGCTGTATTTACGCTTCGTCTTCCACTGGCTCGCTAGCCAGAATTTTGCTAACTTATAGCCATGACGTCTGTGACCCAAAATGATGAAGCTACTGCTGCTGGAGCTGAAGAGTCCTCTGCTGCTGATGACGCGGTTCAGTTGGTGATTGTCATTGGCCAGTCTGGTTCCGGTCATTCAACTGCTCTTGATATTCTTGAAGATGCTGATTTTACGGCTGTGGATAATCTGCCGTTGGCGCTGGTTGACCAGCTTGTCGCTCTGTCTGTTGAGACAGAAAAGTCAAAGCTTGCAATCGGGGTTGATTTGCGCACTGCCGGATTTGATCCAAAGACAATTATCAGGCTGGTGACCAATGTTAAATCTTCACTGCAGGAACGCTGTCAGGTGGTGTTGATTGAGGCAACAACAGCCGAGTTATTACGCCGCTATAAGGCGACCCGACGGCGGCACCCTATGGCCGAACAAACAGACACGCTGGAACAGGCAATAGAATTAGACAAAGCCTCGTTGTCAGCGGTAACACATTTGGCCGATATCCACCTAGACAGCACCGGACGTGCACCGGCAGATTTCCGGCGTGAATTGCTGGCTCGTCTTGGCCTGAGTGATGAGGATAAAGTCCAGCTGACAGCGCAGAGCTTCTCCTATAAAAAGGGGCTTCCTGAATCTGCTGATTATGTATTTGATATGCGGTTTTTACATAATCCGCACTGGCAGTTTGAGCTGAGGGCCAAAACCGGACTTGATGATGATGTACAAAGTTATGTTCAGACAGATCCCCGCTTTCAGCTTTTCATGGACAAGGTTACAGAAATGATCGCTGGTACCCTGCCGTCTGAGACAGGTGATGGCCGGCCGCATCTGACTATTGCGTTTGGCTGTACCGGCGGCAAACATCGGTCAGTTGTTTGCGCTGAATGGTTTGCCAAATGGGCAATGGCACAGTCTTTGTCAGTATCTGTTTTTCACAGAGAACTTCGTTAAATTTTGCTATTATACAGAAATTCTGCTAGGCACGAGCACAGGTTTTAAAGCCGGTATAAAACCACTGATGTAATTTGGAGAGATGAGATGGGTCAGGATTATGTAATCGCCGATGCTGGATTGGCAGAATGGGGCCGTCGTGAAATATCGATTGCTGAAAATGAAATGCCCGGCCTGATGGCATTACGTTATGAATATAAGGGCAAACAGCCCTTAAAAGGGGCACGGATTGCGGGTTGTTTACATATGACCATTCAGACTGCTGTCCTCATTGAAACTCTCGCTGAATTAGGGGCTGAATTACGGTGGTCATCTTGTAATATTTTTTCAACCCAGGATCAGGCCGCTGCCGCAATCGCTGATGCGGGCATTCCGGTCTTTGCGGTCAAAGGGGAAACCCTGGAAGATTACTGGGCCTATGTTGATAAGATTTTCGACTGGTCTGATGGTGATCCTGCTAATCTCATTCTTGATGATGGCGGTGATGCAACCATGTATATCCTTCTCGGTGCGCGTCTAGAAGCTGGCGAAGATGTGCTGGCTCAGCCTGCATCTGAAGAAGAAGAATATCTGAAAGCTCAGCTTCATAAGCGCCACGCCACCAGCCCTGGTTGGTTTACCCGCCAGAAAGACGCTATCTTGGGCGTGTCTGAAGAAACCACAACAGGCGTCTTGAGGCTATATCAGATGGCTGAGAAAAATCAGCTGCCTTTCCCGGCAATCAATGTGAATGATTCCGTGACCAAATCCAAATTTGATAATCTATATGGCTGCCGTGAATCTCTTGTTGATGGCATCCGCCGCGCGACAGATGTGATGCTGGCTGGCAAGGTTGCGGTGGTTTGCGGTTATGGCGATGTGGGCAAAGGGTCTGCAGCATCGCTGCGTCAGGGCGGAGCCCGGGTCATGGTGACCGAAATTGATCCGATTTGTGCGCTTCAGGCCGCGATGGAAGGCTATGAGGTGGTCACCATGGAACAGGCCGCCGAAAAAGCAGATATTTTTGTGACCGCTACAGGTAATAAAGATGTCATCACGCTCGATCATATGCGCGAGATGAAGGACCGCGCAATCGTCTGTAATATTGGCCATTTTGACAATGAAATTCAGGTCTCCTCTCTGTCAAACATGACCTGGCGTGAAGTAAAGCCACAGGTTGACGAGATCGAATTCCCGGATGGTAAGCGGATGATCCTGTTGGCCAAGGGCCGGCTGGTTAATTTAGGCTGTGCGACAGGTCACCCCTCATTTGTAATGTCAGCCTCTTTCACCAATCAGGTTCTGGCCCAGCTTGAGCTGTGGACCAGCCATGCTGACTACAACAACACAGTCTATACTTTGCCGCGGCATTTGGACGAAAAAGTTGCGGCCTTGCATTTGGAGAAAGTTGGCGCAACGCTGACCACATTGCGAGAGGAACAGGCCGATTATATTGGTGTCGGTCAGCAAGGACCGTTCAAGACTGAGCAGTACAGATACTAAACACCATGACCTCACTATGGGAGGGCGGCAGGCTGTGCTTTATGCTCACCATGCTATCTGACAGATGTGAATATGCTTGACAGTCTCGCCCTCACGCTCACCGATCTGTCTGCTACACGGGCATTTGCGGCAGCGCTGTCCCGCTTCATCGCGCCAGGCCGCGTATTTTGCCTGTCAGGGCCGCTGGGGGCGGGCAAATCTGAGATGGCAAGGGCCATGATCACAGCCTCCTGCGGGCCACAGGATGATATCCCCAGCCCGACTTTCACGCTGGTCCAGCCCTATCAGGCGAACGGCGGATTTGAAGTGTGGCATATGGACCTCTATCGACTGGAGACGCCAGCGCAAGTTCTGGCTTTAGGTGTGGAAGACGCGTTTTTTGACTGTTGTTGCCTGATTGAATGGTCAGATAAAATCACTGATTTGCTGCCATCTGATCAGGTGAGGATTGATCTGGCGATGGGCCCGGATGAGGGCAGCCGCGTGGTCGCTCTTGCCGCGTCACCTGATCTGCTGCACATCTTCAAACAGGATTTTTTTGCCTAGCGCAGAAAGCAGCTTTTTTCAGCTGATTTCTTTTAGGCTGTCTGTGCAGATGAAACTGGACTATACTGCCGGATATGGTTGTGCAGAATAATCCGTCATTTCATTTTGCTGATTTAGCCCGCTCTGGTGTATTTACGATCCCAGCGGGACGGGCCTTTGCACAAGATTTGGCCAGCGGCATTTTAGCAGCAGTTCAGCGCCCCGAAGATTTGGCCGCAGTTAAAATTTTGGTGCCGTCGCGCCGGGCTGCACAAGCCTTGAAAACAGCCTTTATTCAGCAATCTGAAGGCCGGGCGTTGTTTCTGCCGGATATGCAGCCGATTGGCGATGTGGACGAGTTTGACCCCGAATTTTTATCGGTAACCCTGACTGCTGATGAAGTTGTTGAATTGCCGCCTGCTGCCAGCGTGACAGACCGGCATATTGTCCTGGCTCGCCTGATCCAAAGCCGCCCTATCGGAGGGCAAAGATTGTCTCCGGCTCAATCTTTTCAACTGGCAGCCAGTCTGGCCAGATTTTTGGACCAGGTTTATCAAGCCGGCGGGGGTGTTGAGTCCCTGAATGAGGCTGTGATCCCGTCTGAATTCGCCAGACATTGGGCTGATATACTCACCTTTCTCAGCATTATTCTGAAGAACTGGCCGGACATCACACGTGAACGGGGGGTGATGGATCCGTCTGCCCGACGTCTTGCTTTACTGGACAGGCAGCTCACGCAATGGGCCGACCGGCCACCTGAAACCCCGGTCATTCTTGCAGGCTCGACAGGCAGCTTGCCAAAAACAGTTGAGATGATGCAGGCGATCCGTCAGTTGCCAAAAGGGGTTCTGGTGTTTCCCGGTCATGATGGGGAATCGCCGATCGATGCAGATCACAAAGCCATTCTTGGTGATGTGGGGCATCCAATGCATCAATTATTCACGACTTTTGCAGAGCTTGATTTGGCGCCAGGTGATGTGGCGTTATGGCCTGTATGCGCCCGCGCTCCGGCTGAGCTGGCCCGTACCGCACTGATGAAACAGGTTTTTCTGCCTTCTGAGCAAACTGCGCGATGGCGTCAAATTGGCAGAGACCATCCTGAAATTACTGCTGAAGGCTTATCTGGCTTACGCCTGATTGAAGCTGATGACACTCATCATGAAGCGGATATTATCGCCTGTTTGATGCGACAGGCCCTGGACAGGCCAAAACAAACCGCCATGCTGGTGACCCCGGACAGACAGCTGGCGCGCCAGGTACGTGCGGCTTTGATGAAATGGGAACTGGATGTAGACGACAGTGCGGGCACACCTTTGCCGTTGAGCCGGACAGGTCATTATCTTCAGCTGATCGCAGAATGGGCTCAACAGGACGGATCAGCTCAGGCCCTTTTGGCTTTGATTAAACATCCGCTGGCTTCAGGCAGGATGGCCCCCGCTCAGTTCAGACAGCTTGGGCGTCAGCTGGAAAAGCAGGTCCTGAGGGGGTATCTGAAACAAAGCAACAGACAGGGGATTACAGCGTTACTGCAGGCAGAACCGGATTTGCGCCCGCTTCTGGCATTTTATGAGACACATATTCTTAAGCCGTTATCACCGCTGACAGAGGCATTCGCGAATAAAAACATCACTCTGGACGCCTTGGCAGAGGCTCATGGCAAGGCCGCAGAACAGCTGGCTCAAACAGATATTGAAAATCAGGCTGTACAGGCGTTATGGAGCCGTGATGATGGTGTTGTTGCGGCGCGTTTGCTTGGTGAACTGGCTGCATCAGGAAACAGCCTTGCGGTGCAGACAACAGACTATGCAGATCTATATCATGTGCTGGCGAGCCAACAAATCGTGCGATCTGTTTGGCGCTCGCATCCGCGTCTGGCCATATTGGGAACGGTTGAAGCGCGTATGCAGACAGCTGATCACATCATTCTTGCCGGCGTGAATGAAGGCAGCTGGCCCCCGGCGCAAGATTTTGATCCCTGGACCAACCAGCCAATACGGGCAGCGTTGAACCTGCCTGACCGCCGGTGGCGTGTTGGCTTGTCTGCTCATGATTTTCTGATGCAGGTCTGCACATCTCATGTCACGATTACCCGGGCCAGACGTTCAGATGACAGCCCGACCACACCAAGCCGGTGGCTTGAACGGCTGAAAGCTGTGCTGGCGGCGGCGAAGCTGACTGAATGGCTGGATAACGGTATTCCTCAGGATATTAAAGCTGCTTTAGAACATCATCTTAACCACCCTGTCAGGCCTGTGGCTATGCCTGCCCCTCGGCCAGCAGTTGCCGCTCGTCCACGCAAATTCTCGGCAACTGAATTCGACAGTTGGATTTCAGATCCATATTTCATTTATGCGAAAAAGATTCTGAAACTTAAACCCCTGCAGCCGGTCGATAAGCGGCCGGATGCAGCCTTACGGGGGACATTAATCCACAAAGCCATTGCCGAATTCACCGAACAGTTTCCATCAGGTGATTTGCCAGATACCGCAGCAGATATCTTATATCATATTGGCGAGCAGACATTTGCGCCTTATTTTTGGCATCCGCCGATAAAGGCATTCTGGCTGGCTCGGTTTCGTGTAATTGCAGATTGGTTCATCCATCACGAACGACATATCCGCACAGGAGTGGTCAAAACACTTGCCGAACAAAAAGGCCAGATCAGCCTTGATGCGCCGCATGGTCCGGTCACTATTACTGCGACTGCTGATAGGCTTGACCTTCATATAGATGGCGGGCTCAGCATCATTGATTATAAAACCGGTGCTGCCCCCAGCAAGACAAAGGTTGAAAACCGACGCGCGACTCAGCTTCTGATAGAAGCCGTCATTGCCCAAAGCGGCGGGTTTGCGGCTGATAAGAGCATTATCCCAAATGGGTTCAAAGCGCTTGAATATTGGCAGTTATCTGGAGGCCTTGAAAAGGCCGCCCGTATCACTGAAGTTCTGCCCTCAGGTTTTGATGCAGAACAAGACCGCCAATATTTATCTGATCTGGTTTGTAAATATGATGATGCGGACCAGCCTTATTTACCTGAACCTAATCCTCATGACAGACCAGATTATTCTGATTATCGGCATCTGTCCCGGGTGCGTGAATGGCGGCCGCAAGAGGTAGATGATGACTGAGGCAATTGTTGATCAGCAGGCTGGTGAACAGGCAACCTTGCTGCAAATTGCTGCCTCTGATCCGAAACGATCAGTCTTTGTTTCTGCCAATGCCGGGACCGGAAAGACACAGGTGCTTACCATGCGCGTGCTTCGGCTTCTGCTGAGCGGCGTTGCACCTGACACAATATTATGTGTGACCTATACCAAAGCAGCCGCAGCAGAGATGAAGAGCCGTCTTTACGAAAAACTGTCCAGCTGGGCGATTTGCGAGCAGGTCGATTTGATTGCAGAAATGAAAAAACTGGGTGAGCACAGACCTACCCAGACACAGATTCAGACGGCGCGCAGCCTGTTTGCCCATATTCTTGATCATGAAGATGGGCCGCGTATTGAAACCGTTCATTCCTTTTGCCAGGCGGTGCTGAAACGCTTTCCGATTGAGGCTAATGTGCCCCCTGATTTCCAGTTGCTGTCTGATCTGGACAGTGAGCGTCTGTTAACAGACTGCTTTTTTGCCCTGCTTGAACAGGCAGGCCAGATTCTGGATGTAAAGTTGGCTGAAGCCTTGTCTGTTCTTACCCAGCAGACAGACGAAACACAGGCGATAAAACATATAAAAAGCCATATGCGGAACCGGCGCGTGGTTGATGCTCTTGCACATGATCCTATGGGACTTTCTGCTTATGAAACTGCCTTGCGGCAGACATTAAAAATCGATGGTTTGGTTGATCTTGAAGCCGAAGAAAAAAGATTGGGTGACGAGATTGGGCGCATGCCGCTTGCCAGAATTGCAGATGCCTTATTGCAAGGGGGCGCAACCCAGGCCGGGCGCGGGCAGCGCTTACAGCTGTGGCTAGACCAGAATCAGTCCTCTGAAGCAGCTGACCTTTCAGGGTTGATGGCGCTGTTTGCGACGTCTTCCGGGGCGCGCCTGAAGCGGATGACAGATAAGCAGGTGGATAAATATGACCCTGATTGTGGCCGCTTGCAAAATCAGGTCACAGACAGATTACAGCTTTATTTTGAGACAAAATCTGCAGAACGCTGTATCCAGCTCAGCCTGTCTCTTGCCCGCGTCGCTGTAGCTGTTTACCGCCACTTTCAGGCCCGCAAGCTGGCTTCTGGCCGGTTGGATTATGAAGATTTAATCTTTTTCACAGAAACATTGCTGGATCAGGACCAAATGATGGCCTGGGTGCGGTGGAAGTTAGATCAGGGCATTAATCATTTGCTGATTGACGAAGCACAGGATACCAGCCCTGCGCAATGGTCATTGCTGAATAAATTGTCAGACCCTTTTTTTGACGGTGATGAGGAGTCACAAGATCGTACCGTCTTTGCGGTAGGGGATTTCAAACAGTCAATTTACAGCTTTCAGGGTGCGAACCCGCAAACATTTGCCGAATCCCAAAACCGCTTTGTCAGAAGAGCAGCAGAGGTTCACAAGCCCTTTGAGGTGGTCGATTTTTCTTTATCTTTCCGATCGAGCCAGGCGGTGTTGGAATTTGTTGACAGTGTCATGACCGCAGATGAGGTGACTGGACTGGGCGCTGCGCCTTATCAACATCATGACGTGTTTCGCACAGGAATGGCGGGTCTGGTTGAGGTGTGGCCAGTAAAGGCCGGTGCCAAAAAAGCTGAACTGCCAATGTTTGATGCACCGGATTTGCTGGTTGAAGAAGATAGTGACACCCGCCATGCAAAACAAATTGTCAGCCATATTCAGGCGCTTCTGGACGGGGCTGAAACAGACCTGTTTGGGCGGGTTATCCGGCCTCAGGATATTTTAATTTTGCTGCGCAGGCGGGACAGTTTTTTTGCCCTGCTGCGGGCAGAGCTTGAGCGCGCAAATATTCCTGTGGCCGGGGCTGATCGGATTGTCCTGAATAATCAGATTGAAATTCTTGATTTGTTGGCTTTGGGTGATGTTTGTCTGTTGCCAGAAGATGATCTGCAATTGGCTTGTTTGCTGAAATCGCCGCTTATTGGTCTGAGTGAAGATGACTTATTTGAACTGGCTGCGCGTCGCGATGACACCAGCTTGTTTGAGGCGTTGACAAAAGCAGCCGCAGTGTCTTCTTGTTTCGCTGCAGCTGTTGAAAAGCTGAACAGGTGGCTCGGGCTTGCAGACCAGCTGCCGGTTTTTGAATTTTTCAGCGTGGTGTTGACCGCGGGAGGGCGGCAGGCGTTTCACAGGCGGTTGGGGCCGGCGGTTGATGACAGTCTGAATGCCTTCCTTCTTCAGGCCCGTGAACATGGTCAGCAAGGCCAGGGCGGGCTCAGCCATTTTCTGAATTTTTTTCGCCAGGGTGGCAGTGAGATCAAGCGTGATATGGATATGCAGGATGCTGGCCAGGTCAGGGTGATGAGTATGCATGGGGCGAAAGGTCTTGAAGCCCCGATTGTATATTTGCCGGACATGTTGCGGGCTACCCAGCCATCAGACAGTTTGGTTCAGGGGGCATCTGGTCTGTTCTGGCCGTCTGGTCAGGCCGCACCGCTGGCGCTGATCGACCAGATGAAACAGCAGAATAAACACATCAGACAAGAAGAGGATTTCCGGCTTTTATATGTTGCGCTGACACGCGCGCGTCAGGCCTTGTTCATTTCAGGTTGGGAAAAGCCGCGCCAGCGTATGATGGAAGACAGCTGGTATCATCTTCTCAGTCGCCAAATTCAGAATTGTGCGGGTGCATTTCAAACTGAAACCGGCATTTGGCGGCTGGAAACATCAGGTGAAGACGCCCCAGAGCACCCCCAGCAACAAGGGGCTGAAAAAGACGCTGATGGCACAGTTCCTCAATGGTTTACAGATAAACCTCCGGCTGAGCCGACACCTTTTTATCCTTTGGTGCCGTCTGATCTGGGCGCAACAGATCAAGCCCTATTATTCACCGCTGAAGACAGGCAGGCCGCCCTGTTGCGTGGTCAGTTTGTCCATAAGTTATTCGAGGTTCTGCCACAAATACACCCTGACTCCTGGGTTGAGGCAGCGCAGATAATTGCGGCATCAATGATGGCCCATCTGCCGTCATCAAAATCTCTGCACAGCCAGGCCACTATTCTGCCGGACCAGTTGATAAAGCAAGCTATTGCGGTGATGACAGACCCGAGGCTGGCAGCTGTGTTTGGGCCAGACAGTTTAGCTGAAGTGTCTTTGTCAGGTATGGTGGGTGACCGTACCGTACAAGGCCAGGTTGACCGCTTGACGGTCGGTGAGCATGAGGTTCTGTTGGTTGATTTTAAAACCGGAACACCGCCAGCAGATGATGATCGCCTGCCTGACAGATATATACGCCAGATGGCGGTATATGCAGATATTTTGCGCCAGATTTATCCGGATAAAACAATTACCTGCTGGCTGGTCTGGACACAAACAGCGCGGATATCTGCTCTGGATGAGACGCAGCGCAATGCTGCTCTGCGCGAGCTGATGGTCGGTGTATAGCATGTGACTTGTTCTGTGCTCGCCTGTTTATCATCTTGATTTGACCTGTGCCGTTCCGTACACTGCGGACAGGGCTGTGTGATGACAGCATCCAGATAATAAGGAGCACGAGGTTCATGCCGACAATTAAGACAACAGATGCCGATTTTCAAACCGACGTTCTGGGTTCAGACAAGCCTGTGCTTGTTGATTTCTGGGCTGAATGGTGCGGACCCTGTAAGGCAATTGGACCAGCTCTGGAAGAAATTGCAGATTCTCATGCTGAGCAGATTACGATTGCCAAGCTGAATATTGATGAAAACCCGGAAACACCTCAGGCCTATAATGTGCGCGGTATCCCGACCTTGCTGATCTTCAAAAATGGAGAGATGGTTGCTGAGAAAATTGGGGCGATGCCAAAATCAGCTCTTGAACAATGGGTCGCAGACAATCTGTAAAGCTTAATCAGGCAGGGTATTATTCGCCTGCAAAACTTCACCTGCCAGATATAACGAGCCGCAAATGACAACTGGTCGTCTGCGGTTTGCGTCCTGAGCGCCTGCAGCTTTACATGCTGATTCAAGACTGTCAGCTGCCTCAGCTTGAAGCCCCATCATGGTCGCGATTCTGGCCAGCTCATCAGCGCTCATTGCAGCAGGCTGTTCAGGAATAGTGACACAATACACCTGTTCTGTAACAGACCGGATGACAGCTAAAAATTCATCAGCCGGACGGGTGTTCAGGGCACCAAAGATGACCGTCCATTTATGCGGATGAAGCTGTTCAAGGCAGGCTTTTAATGCGGTCGCGCCATGCACATTATGTGCGCCATCCAGCCAGATGGGCTGGCCTGTGAGCGCCGTCAACGCGCCATCAGTCAGTTTCTGAACCCGGGCTGGCCAGCTGGCTGTGCTTGCTCCTTCTGCTGATTTTCCAAGGTCAGGGACCAGTTTGCTGGCCTTCAGAGCCATCAGCGCCAGCGCCGCATTCTGTGCCTGATGTGCCCCATATAAGCTTAAGGGCGGCGTGCGCACCTGTTCCTCACCTGTATCCAGCAACAGCCCAGCTTCGTCTGATCGTGACAGCTGGAAGCTGCTGTTCTGCTCATACACCTCCACGTTAAGCGGCTGTGCGATACGGCTTAATTCTGCTTGTGCAAGGGGGGCCTGTTCAGCCCATACAGATGGTCTACCTGCGCGCATGATGCCGGCTTTCTGGCGCGCAATTGTGGTTATGTCACGGCCCAAAAATTGTTCATGGTCAAAGGCGATCGGTGTGATAATGCTGCAGGCGGTATCTTCAATGATATTGGTTGAATCAAATCGCCCGCCCAAGCCTGTTTCCAGAATCAGAAGATCAGCTGGGTGGCGTGAAAATGCCAGGAACGCTGCAATCGTGGTTGATTCAAAAAAGGTTATGGGGTTTCCGGCATTCACCTTTTCAATTTCGCTTAAGACATCGACCAGCTCAGCATCTGAGATCAGTGCGCCATTCAGCCGAATCCGCTCATTAAAGCGGCACAGATGAGGTGAGTTATAAACATGGACAGATAATCCGGCTGCTTCTGCCATGCTGCGCAAGAATGCGGAAACAGAACCTTTGCCATTAGTGCCTGCGATATGGATCACGGGCGGCAATTTTTCATGTGGCGAGCCACAGGCCTGGCTTAACTGAATGGTTCGCTCCAGCCCGAGATCGATCAGCTTTGGATGCAGCTTGGTTAATCTGTCCAGCAGTTCTGCGGTGGGGTCAGGCGGTGCTGGCATAATGATAAAATCGCAAACCGTCTTTAGCTGGCTTGTGCAGAAGGTTTATTCATCAGCATGGCCAGGATAGCGGCCAGCTTTTCGTGCTGTGCGCTGCGCGGGACGACCATATCGACCATACCATGATCTTCCAGATATTCAGCGGTCTGGAAATCATCTGGTAATTTCTCGCGCACGGTCTCTTCTATTACTCGTCTTCCGGCAAAGCCAATAATCGCTCCGGGCTCGGCCAGCTGGATATCACCCAGCATCGCGAATGAGGCCGTCACACCGCCTGTTGTGGGATGGGTGAGCAGAACAATATAGGGCAATCCAGCTGCTTTCAGCTGATCAACCGCAATGATTGAACGGGGCAGCTGCATCAGTGATAAAATGCCTTCCTGCATCCGCGCGCCACCTGATGAGGGCACCACAATCAGTGCTGCTGCCTCAGCTACGGCGGTTTCTGCAGCTTTCAGCAGGCCATCTCCGACAGTGCGGCCCATTGACCCGCCCATAAACCTGAAATCGAAAGCAGCAATAACCGTTTTAATGCCCTTTATCGTGCCCATTGCCACAGCGATTGCATCTTGAGTGCCTGTTTTTGTGCGTGTGGCCTTCAGCCGGTCTGGATAGCGTTTGCTGTCTTTGAATTTCAGCGGGTCATCTGCGGATATCACAACATCAATCGGCGCGTAGCTATCGGCATCCAACAACAGCTTGAACCGCAAATCTGGTGGCAAAGGGGCGTGATGACCGCATGTTGAACAGCAATGATAAGCTTGTTCATAATCCTGATGAAACAGCATCTGGTTACAGGATGAACATTTTACCCATAAATTATCTGGCACGTCATTTGACTGCACCAGAGCCTTAATCTTTGGCAATACAGAATTTGTGATCCAGTTCATGTCTTTGCGCTCATTTTTTGTCGGTCTGTAAAGGGTAGTTTATGTCCGCTTCATCGCCTCTGACAAGTCGCGGCAATAGTCACCAACTGCTGCAGCAAGCTCATCTGCATCAGGTGTTTTGTCAGCACAGGCCTGCTCAATGATAGACACCACAGCAGAGCCAACTACAACCCCATCTGAAATTTTTGCCACCTCGGCAGCTTGCTCTGGTGTTCTGATTCCAAACCCGGTGACCGCTGGCAGCTTTGTTTCTTCACGAATCCGTGTGAAGGCAGCTTCAATTGTATCTGTTGCGGCGCTTTTGGTTCCTGTGATACCGGCGATGGCCACATAATAGACAAAGCCACCGGCCTTTTCCAAAACAACGGGCAGACGATCGCCTAATGTAGTTGGTGTGACAAGACGAATGAAATCGAGACCAGCGGCCCGGGCATCATCACATAATTCCACATCTTCTTCTGGGGGCAAATCGACGATGATCAAGCCATCAACACCTGCGTCCAGGGCAGCGCTGATAAAGGCATCTGTGCCATACATGTAAATGGGATTATAATAGCCCATCAGGATCAGTGGTGTATCCGGGTGACGGGTTCTGAAGGCGGCGGCCATATCCAGCGTACCCTGCAGGGTCATGCCTTGTTTAATTGCACGCAGGCTGGCTGCCTGAATCGCTGGCCCATCCGCCATCGGGTCGGAAAAGGGCATGCCTAATTCAATGAAATCTGCACCGTTCTCGACCAAGCTGTCCAGAATGGCAGCAGAGGCCTGTTCAGACGGGTCACCAGCAGATACAAAAATTCCCAGAACGGCTCTGTCGGCTTGTTCGGCGCGCTCAAAACAGTGTGAAATACGATTGCTCATCCTTACAACATAGTCCTGTTATTAAAAAGCCTTACAATTTACCCCGGGCGTCCAGCATAGGCAGAACAGCCTCTAAATCTTTGTCGCCCCGTCCGCACATATTCAGCACGACAATTTTGTCCTTGCCCAAGCTCGGCAGAAATGTCGATGCAAATGCCAGTGCATGAGACGGTTCCAATGCCGGGATAATGCCTTCTAGGCGTGAGCATAAATGGAACATCTCCAGCGCCTCTTCGTCTGTCGCGCTGACATAATTCACCCGGCCAATATCATGCAGCCAGGCATGTTCAGGTCCAATTCCTGGATAATCAAGGCCAGCCGAAATTGAATGAGCATCTTTGATCTGGCCTTCATCTGTCTGCAGCAGATAGGTTCTGTTACCATGCAGAACGCCAGGGCGTCCGCCGGTCAGGCTGGCAGCATGTTCGCCGGTGTCAATCCCGTGACCAGCTGCTTCAACGCCATAAATGTCAACAGCTTCATCATCAAGAAAGGGGTGGAACAGGCCCATCGCGTTTGACCCGCCGCCAATACAGGCAATCAGCGCATCAGGCAGACGGCCTTCTGCTTCACGGATCTGCTCTTTGGTTTCAATGCCGATCACAGACTGGAAATCACGAACCATTTCCGGATAAGGATGCGGGCCAGCCACTGTGCCGATAATATAAAAATGCGTTTCCGGATTTGCTACCCAATACCGCAAAGCTTCATTCATCGCATCTTTCAGTGTGGATGTGCCTGATGTGACAGGATGGACCTTTGCACCGAGCAGCCGCATACGGTCAACATTTGGCTTTTGCCGGCGCACATCTTCTGCGCCCATAAAGACTTCACATTCCAGATTAAACAACGCACAGGCTGTCGCAGTGGCAACACCATGCTGGCCAGCACCGGTCTCTGCAATGATTTTTGTTTTGCCCATCCGCTTTGCCAGCAAAGCCTGACCCAACACATTATTAATCTTATGTGCACCGGTGTGGTTCAGCTCATCTCGTTTCAGATACAGCTTTGCCCCGCCAAAATGTTCAGTCAGACGAGAGGCAAAATATAAAGGGGATGGCCGGCCGATATAATGTTTTTGGTAATACAGCAATTCTGATTCAAAGCTGGGGTCTGATTTCGCCGTGTAATAGGCTTTCTCCACCTCCAGGATCAAAGGCATCAGCGTTTCAGCAACAAATCGTCCGCCATGGATACCGAAGCGGCCAGCTTCGTCTGGCAGGGTTTTATATGAATTGGGTGCAGTCTCGCCCATAATGTCTCTCTATTATCTGTGGCGCCTTTCGGGGCACAAAGTCCGGCTGCCGGTACCGATTGACGTAACCTTACCCGAATTTTGCCGCTTTCACAAAGGCAGAGATTGCTGATTTGCTCTTTTCACCGCGGTTTTTTTCCACCCCGGAAGATACATCAACACAAGGTGCACCTGTCAAAGAGATTGCTCGGGCCACATTTTCGGCAGACAGCCCGCCGGCCAGCATAAATGGGCACTTCAGTTCAGCCTCTGCCAGATAGCGCCAGTCAAAAGATTTACCCATGCCGCCAGGAAGGACAGGTTCGTGCGGATCAATAGCTGTATGCGGGGCTGCGTCAAATAAAATCCAGTCTGCACAATCTTCAAACACTGCTGCTTGTGCTATATCATCTTTGCTGGCAACTTTAATCACGGGCATAACGGGAAGTGAAAATTTTGCCTTTATCGCCTTCACGCGGTCTGCTGTTTCACTGCCATGCAGCTGCAGCATATCAGGCTGGGCTGCGTCAATAATATCCGCAAGCTCATCATCACTGGCATCAACACACAAAGCGACGCGCCGTGGGCGGTTTCGCGCTGTGATTTGGCTGTCTGCCTGTTCAGCCAGCTGGCGTGCGTGGGGCAAGGATAAATGACGTGGTGATGCAGGAAAAAAGACAAAGCCAATCCAGTCCACGCCCATCTCAGCGCAATGTTGGTAGCTGTCAAATGTGCTGATGCCACAGATTTTTACTGCTGGGATCATGTTTCCTCTGGCTCAATTTAAAAGGTGTGAGGTGCTTTGTTACTGCAACAAGACGCCCAAATCATCACTATCAGTTCAGGTTGTCAACCATATCGCTCAGGCAGGCTGTTGTCATCATCACTTTGTTCAGATGCTGCAATACGGGTCTGCAGTTCGGCGATTTGGCGTGTCTTAGACCAGAGATGAGCCTTCAGGCGCAGGCTGTGCAGCCAGAAAATCAGCGCGCCAAGAATCATGCCCAGCCCAAATGCGCCGAGTACAAACATCCACGCTTCCCCTTCAACGGTTACTTGAGAAGGCCAAAACTGGAGCGCAATTTGGGCATGGTTTTGGGTGACGAACCCAGCCAGAAAGACAATCGTTATGATTAAGAAAACAATCCAGCCCAGACGGGAAATGAAGCGCATCATAACGCTCCTTAAGAATTTGGCAGAGCTGTCTTACTTGTTCAGGCGTTCACGCATGCCTTTTCCCATTTTGAAAAAGGGCATTCGCTTTGCTTCAACATTCACGGCTTCACCGGTGCGGGGGTTGCGTCCCATTCTGGCTTTGCGTTCACGTACTGAAAACGCGCCAAATCCCCTTAGCTCCACGCGGTCACCATTTTCCAGAGCTTGTGTAATCGTGTCGAAGACGGTGTTTACCAAGTGTTCAAGATCACGGTGGTACAGGGATGGGTTTTGTTCTGCCAGCCGGGCGATTAACTCAGATTTAGTCATGCGCACTAACCTTTTAAATCCTGTAACCTGTTAAAAGCATGACGGTTTCTTTATGCAGCGTCAAGCTATCTGTCTGAATATGCATGAAAACAAACGCCCCGACTGGCGAAAGCCAATCGGGGCGCAGTATTTTATGTCCGCTGGTTGTTAAAACCGGCGTCAGGATTAGCTGTCAGAGCCTTCATCGTCTCTTTTTGCCAGAGCCGCACCAAGGATATCACCCAAGCTGGCGCCACTGTCTGATGACCCATAATCAGCCATCGCACGCTTTTCTTCTTCAATTTCACGCGCCTTGATAGACAAGGTCAGGTTGCGTGTCTTCTTGTCGAACTGCGTCACCAGAGCGTCAATTTTCTCGTCTACAGCAAAGCGTTCTGTTCTCTGCTCGCTACGTTCACGTGACAGATCAGATTTGCGGATGAAGCCTGGCAGGTTGTCACCAACCCGAACCTCCAGCCCGCCATCTGTCACAGCGGTGATGGTACAGGTTACAACTGTGCCCTTCTTCACCTTGTCAACTTCACCAGCATATGGATCATCGCTCAACTGCTTAATGCCAAGAGAGATACGTTCCTTTTCAAGGTCGATTTCCAGGATTTTGGCTTTGATCTTATCGCCCTTGTTATAGCCTTCCAATGCAGCTTCACCTGTCTCTTCCCATGAGATGTCAGACATGTGCACCAGACCGTCAATCTCTTCTGTCAGGCCGACAAAGATGCCGAATTCGGTAATGTTTCTGATTTCACCTTCAATCTCAGCACCGGCCTGGAAGCTGTCTTTAAACTCTTCCCACGGGTTGGCTGTGCACTGTTTCAGACCAAGTGAAATCCGGCGTTTGACCAGATCTACATCCAGAACCATGACCTCAATCTGCTGGCTGGTAGATACAATCTTGCCCGGATGAACATTTTTCTTTGTCCAGCTCATCTCAGAAACATGTACCAGACCTTCAACGCCTTCATCTAATTCCACAAACGCGCCATAGTCGGTGATGTTGGTGACACGGCCAGTAAGCTTGGAGCCGATTACAAATTTTTCTGCAGCATCAGCCCATGGGTCAGACAGCAGCTGCTTCATGCCCAGAGAAATCCGCTGGGTTTCAGCGTTGAACCGGATCACCTGGACATCTACAGTCTGGCCAACCTGAAGCGCTTCTGAAGGATGGTTAATCCGCTTCCAGGCAATGTCGGTGACATGCAGCAGCCCGTCAACTCCGCCCAAATCAACAAATGCGCCATAATCAGTGATATTTTTGACCACACCTTGCAGGACTTGACCTTCCTGCAGGTTGGAAACCAGTTCAGAGCGGGCTTCTGCACGTGATTCTTCCAGAACCGCACGGCGGGAGACCACAATATTGCCGCGGCGTCTGTCGATTTTCAGAATCTGGAACGGCTGCGGTGTGCCCATCAATGGGCCAATATCGTGAATCGGGCGGATATCGACCTGGCTGCCTGGCAGAAACGCTGTGGCGCCAGAAAGGTCAACTGTGAACCCGCCTTTAACGCGGCCAAAAATAACGCCTGTTACACGCTCTTGTGCTTCAAAGGCATTTTCCAGCAGGATCCAGGCTTCTTCGCGACGGGCCTTTTCCCGGCTAAGCATTGCCGCGCCATCGCGATCTTCCATACGTTCAACATAGACTTCAACGCTGTCACCAGCTTTGATTTCTGCATCTTGACCAGGGGCGGCGAATTCGCGAAGCGGCACGCGCCCTTCTGATTTCAGGCCAACATCGATGGTCACATGATCATCAGTGACATCGACAACAAGACCTTTGACAACACTGCCTTCAATGGCGGTGTCTTCAGCAAAGCTCTCTGCCAGAAGATCGGCAAAATTTTCCATAGTAGCATCTGCGGCTGTTGAATTTGACAAGTGTTTTCTCCGTGGATGCGTCAGTCTGGCCATTTTGGCCGAAGAAGAGGAGAGCATCTGTGTAAACAATGTCTCTCATCTCAATCCTGTGCTGGTAACAGGAAAAACAGCTCTGAAGTCATGTGCGGGCGGGACGCCTTAACATGCTATTTTTTTTAAAAGTGCCTGACGCGACATATATCCCAGCGTTAGTTGTTTTCATAAAGACGAGCCGTTGTTCAGAGGCAAGGCCGTCATACCAGCTTGGCCTCCTGCAGGCAGGAGATCACAAGGTCCAACACTTCTTCTGCATTCTTTGTTGAAGAGTCAATAAAAAACGCATCATCAGCGGCAATTAAAGGCGCAACTGTGCGGTTTTTGTCACGACAGTCTCTTTTAATCAAATCAGATAAGACCTCTGGGAAGTCTATCGCTTCACCTGCGGCGACCAGTTCCATATGACGTCTGTTGGCGCGGATGTCAGCGGCGGCATCAATATAGAACTTGGCATCTGCATCAGGCAGCACAACTGTGCCAATATCCCGGCCGTCAAGAACAGCACCTTTGCCCTGTGGCGGATGTTCGGCAAAGTCGCGCTGTTTGCGCAACAAGGCTTGTCTGACCTCTGCAAAAGCGGCCACTTTCGAAGCGGCTTCACCCACATCGGTTGTCCGTAATTCCGCACTGAAGGGCTGAGACAGGTCAAGATTTGTGGCGATTTCCGCGATATCCGCTGGATCAGCGGCGTCAATATCAACGCCCGATTTCAGCGCAGCATGGCCAACCGCCCGATACAGTTTTCCTGTATCCAGATAATCAAGGTCTAGCCGCATAGCCAAGATTCGGCCCAAGGTGCCTTTGCCTGAAGCGGCTGTGCCATCAATGGCAATAATCATTTATGATACCTCTTTTTTAGCGACAGGCCGCGTTTAGGGCACTGTTGCCTTTTGACTGAATTTTTACGTTTTTTACAGACTTTTTTTATCCTTGCGCTTCTGGTGCATATATATGCGCCCCGGCGTTGTTCATCAAACGGGCGAAGCCCGGAAAACTGGTGGCGATTGTTGCTGTGTCAGTTACGGTTACAGCTGTCTGACTGACCATGCCCAGGACAAGAAAGGACATAGCGATGCGGTGGTCATGCTGCGAGGCAATACAGGCCCCGCCAGCGATCGACGGCATCCCATCGACAGTCAAGCTGTCTGGCGTTTCAGTGACCGAAACGCCGCACGCTTTCAGACCATCTGCCATAACAGCGATTCTGTCTGTCTCTTTCACCCGTAATTCAGCTACGCCTGGCATGAAGGTACGCCCCGTAGCACAAGACGCCGCTACAGACAGAATTGGATATTCATCAATCATTGACGCTGCTCTGTCTGCGGGAACCTCAATTCCTGTCAATTGGCTTGACCGGACACGAATATCCCCGACAGGCTCTCCGCCTTCCAAACGTTCATTGGTGATGGTTATATCTGCGCCCATTTCGATTAATGTTGTGATCAGGCCTGTACGTTGCGGGTTCAGACCAATCGCAGGCAGACTGACATCGCTTTTCGGTGTGATCAGGCCGGCAACGATAGCAAAAGCTGCAGAAGACGGGTCGCGCGGCACCAGGATATTTTTTGCGGTTAAAGTTGCTTCACCAGGTAGAGTAACCTGATGCCGCCCATCTAACAGGATCTCCTGGTGAACATCAACACCGAAATGACGCAACATGCTTTCTGTATGATCGCGCGAGATATGAGGTTCTGTGACCACAGTATCCCCGCGCGCATTCAGGCCGGCCAGCATAATTGCTGATTTAATCTGAGCAGAGGCAACACGCGGTGTGTAATCAAGCGGCAATACAGGATCTGCACCTGTTATGGTTACCGGCAGCAGACCTTTTTCCTCATTTTCGGGTCGATAGTCAATTTGGGCTCCCATTTGGGCCAGCGGGTCTGTAATCCGCCGCATTGGCCGTGCAGAGAGTGACGCATCGCCGGTAAAGGTGGCGGTAATCGGTTGCCCGGCGACGGCCCCCATGATCAGTCTGACACCCGTCCCGGCATTGCCTAAATCAAGAGGGGCCTCAGGCACAAGAAAACCACCTGTACCAACGCCATCCACACAGATAATGTCGTTATCGGTATCATCGCTAATTGTCACGCCAAGCTGTTGCATAGCTCTCAGCGTGGACAAAACATCCTCGCCGCGCAGCAGGCCCTGAATTTCTGTTTGGCCGACGGCCATGCCAGCCAGAATAAGCGACCGATGAGAAATAGACTTATCTCCTGGCACATCCATCTGGCCAGTCAGCCCGCTAGTCGCCAAAGAGACCAGCGTTTCGATATCTGCGTCAGGCGCCTTCTGTGAATGTGATGACGGTTCTGATCCGGTCATGAGTGTGTTTACCTAATTAGTCACGGTGCGGATGTATAAAGTGGCTGTCATACTATCTTTAAAGGGGCGATCAAAGCGTAAATCTACATTTTCCGGTGAAAAATTCATTCAGACCCAAAAATTCTTTTGACAGATGCCCGGAATTTCGTTTAATCGGCGCTGAACACTGCGGTTTTTAGATGTAAATAGGTATTGCTCATGGCTCATGCAACCCTCGGACGCAAGCAGCGTTGTGCCTCCTGCGGAATAAAATTTTATGATTTGAAGAAATCACCGGCGGTTTGTCCGTCCTGCGGCACTGAATTTGATCCCGAAACATTGTTGAAGAGCCGACGTGGTCGTGCAGTCAGCAAAGAGGAAACGGCAAAGGCCCCGTCCAAGACTGACGAGAATGAGGCTGATGACGATTTGATCGATAAGACAGATGAGGATGAATTTGAAAATGATGATGAGGTATTATCATCAGATGAGGACCTCATCTCAATCTCGTCAGAAGATGATGAAGATGAAGCAGAAGCATCTGGCAGTGAGTTAATTGATGTTCTTGATGATGAGTTGGGCGTAGATGATGAGCCGTCTTCAGATGAGGATGATGACGATATCTGATAAGCAGGCCAGCGGCGGGTATATTTTTCTTGCATCTGCGGCTGGTTGCCGGTACAACACCCACACTCTGAAAGGTGGCATGGTTAAGGGGCCATAGCTCAGCTGGGAGAGCGCTACAATGGCATTGTAGAGGTCGTCGGTTCGATCCCGATTGGCTCCACCACCATCAGATTTTCAAATGATACAGATGTAACGGCTCAGGCGCGCGATAGGACAGCGTCTGACAGATAGCGGTTATATAGAAAACCGGTCACCCAGATATACCTCGCGTACCCCTGAATGCTGCACCACCTCTTCTGGTGTGCCGTCCATCAGCACTGCCCCATCATGGATGATATAGGCACGCTCAATGATATCCAGCATCTCACGCACATTATGGTCGGTGATCAATACACCCAGCCCATGTTCTTTTAGTTGAGAGATCAAATCCCGGATATCTGCCAGTGCGATGGGGTCAATACCCGCCAAAGGCTCATCAAGAAGTAAAAAGGCAGGCCGTGCTGCCAAAGCCCGGGCGATCTCAAGACGCCTGCGCTCACCACCAGAAAGATTAACAGAAGGGGTATTGCGCAGATGCCCTATGCTGAATTCGGCCAGCAATTCTTCAAGCATGGCATCTCGTGTATCGGGATTCTGTTCTGTAATTTCAAGAACGGAGCGGATATTTTTTTCGACACTCAGCCCTCTGAAAATACTCGATTCCTGAGGTAAATACCCTACTCCCATGCGGGCCCGCTGGAACAGAGGCATGTCGGTGACGTCAAGCCCGTCCAGATAAATCGCGCCCTCATCACACGGGATAAGGCCTGTCAGCATATAAAAAGTCGTTGTTTTTCCAGCTCCGTTTGGGCCAAGCAACCCCACAGCTTCGCCCCGCCTGATTCCAAGAGACACATTGCGGACGACACGTTTCTGGCCAAAATATTTGCCAAGACCACGCGCCTGAAGACCCTTGTTTTCGGCAACCAGCTGCAGGCTGTCACGGGTCCGGCTATCATCAAATAAATCGTGCCCGGGGTGGGAAAATGGCGGTGTGGTAAAATCTGTCACGGCAAGGTCCGACGCCTTTGGTCTGTGCAAGTCAAAATAGCAGGACCAATCATAGCCTATTCTTTCAGCCGTGTAAAACGCCCTGATACGCGGCCACCTGATTTATTTGACAGCATCTTACTGATTCCAGTAGTGAAATCAACTTCCGCACGATCGCCGGCCAATTCTGTTTCGCCATCTTTGATCTGCACATCACCGGTTAATATGGCCTTATTTCCGGCCCGGTCATAGTCAGCTTCGTTTGATGTTGCGATGCTCCCGTTGGCCTGGATGATGGTCACCTCGCCATTGGCTGTAATTCTGTCAATATTGTCAGCGTCGTTCAGAAAAATAGTAATATCCTGACCGGATAAATGTCGGCCATCCTTCAGCATTATTTCAGCATCCTTGACCAGCTCTACCACTTTGTCTGAGCGTTTGAACAAGATTGTCTGTCCTGCTTTTGCTGTGCCGTCAGGCCCTGAAATCGCTGCCCCAGGCCCTTCAAGAAGATAGGTCAGGCTGGTCACATCATAATCCAGTATCTGGCCGCGCCCGTTATGCACATCATCTGAAAAGTTGACATCGCCATTGGCGATGATTCGTGTAATGGTCCTGGCATCTGTCTGCGGATTGTAAAAGGCTTTCAGTGAATCTGCTTTGATCTGCTGGTCCCCCTGCAAAGCTTCAGCATTTCCAGAAGCATGATAAAATGCTTCTTTTTGGTTCCATTCCAGGCTGGTATCTGCATTGACGATCATGTCATCCGCAAAGCTCATCAGCGGGACGCTCATCACCACAGCAATACTGCACAGGAATGTGAAGGCTTTGTTCTGCCATCTTTTGCTCTGGTTTGCCTGCGCAACTGTAACATTCATCATTTTTATTTATCCCCGTCTTGTGTGATTTGCATCAGGCGCGCTTGTGTCTGTCCTTTGAACAGAATCACTTCTCCTCTGTTTTGTGATTCCATGCCTTGAGCCGTCAGTTCAATTGCTGGCCCGGTTAAGCTGACAGGCATGTTCGTTTTCAGATCACCACTATCAATAAGAGCCGTCATTTGCTGGCTTTTCAGGACCATATCCTGCTGCTTCTGGTGAATCTGAACATTGCCTGTCATATCCAGAATTGCGGTATCAGCATTATAAATGGCCTCTTCTGAAAACAATGTTGTCTTGCCATCCAGGTCAGATTCGATCCAGCCGTCAGGTTTGAATAAATGCACCACACCTGCCTGGTCCGACCGTTCAATCACTTTGTCCGCTTCAATGTTAAACTTCAGGCCAGAAGCGCTCACCCCGGAATAACGGGCACCAGTCATTTGCAGCTGATCAGCGGGTGTCTTGCTGACAGTTTCCAGGCTGATGGAAATATTTTCAGATTCCGCATAGAACCCGCTCCACCAAACGGTAATGCCGCCGACAGTCAGGCTGGCCAGTAATAAAATGAGGCTGACAGACAGACGCTGCCGGCCGCGGCCATTTTTGTTTCCGCTTTGTGCTGGCGACGCGTCCTCACGGCTGGCAAATAACGGTTTTGACGGCCTGTTGGTTTCTGTCACGTTACTATCCTTCTTACCATTCAAACCGCTTAATGATGAAAAATATCCAGCGTTTCAAATCCTGCCCTGTCCAGCTCTGTGCGGGTGCGCAGAAACGCAAAGCAGGCCTCAGCCATTTCCAGTCGTCCAGTACGGACCAGCATATCACGCAACCGTTCCTTCAGTTGATGTAAATGCAGGACATCTCCTGCTGCATAATCCTGCTGGGCTGTGCTGAGTATATCTGCTCCCCAATCAGAAGATTGCTGCTGTTTAGAGATATCTAGCCCCAGAAGTTCGCGGCACAAATCAGACAAACCATGCCTGTCTGTATAGGTACGGCACAGCTTTGAGGCAATTTTGGTACAGAATATCTGTCCGGCAATGGGCCCGACATGCTGGTTCAGCATAGCGATATCAAATCGCCCGAAATGAAATAATTTTTCACAGGTTTCATCAGCCAAAAGCCTGACCAGGTTCGGGCAGGGCTGCTTGTCAGCGGCAATCTGGACCAGATGCGCATCACCGTCCCCTGCAGATAACTGAACCAGGCATAACCGATCACGTTGCAGGTTCAGGCCCATTGTTTCTGTATCAATGGCTACCGCAGATCCAAGGGACAGCCCATTTGGTAAATCATGTTTATGAAAGAAGATTGACATCGGTTATCTCTGCCTTGCTCAAAAGGGCTGTTGCTAGGGCCGGGCCTGCCTCTGGTGACTATAATAGCTGACCACATCCTGCTTGTCAGGTCTGCGGCGTTCTGTTGGGTCTTCATTTTTCATGCCAATATAGACAAAGCCTGCAAATCTATCTGTTCCTGCTGTGCCGCCCAAGGTGGTTAACAGCTTATCATTATAAGCATACCATTCTGTTACCCATTGCGCCCCATATCCAAGAGCAAGAGCTGAGGTGAGCAGATTTTGGCAGACCGCACCGGCAGATAGCTGCATTTCCCAGAGCGGGATTTTGGGATGCTCCTGAGGGGAGGAGATCACCGCAACTACCGCACCTGTGCGGGTAAAGCGGGCAGCCTCAAATTCCAGCATGGCTTCTGTTGCGTCTGGGTTCAGGCGCTTGAATTCAGGCACCAGAACCTGCTGGCCCAGGTGACGGCCCTGTTCAGGTAAAATCACGCAAAGTCGCCAGGGCGCCAGCATAGCATGATCAGGAACGCGCAATCCGCATTCAATGATCAGCTCCAGGTCTGTTTCTGGCAGCGCGCTGTTAGTTAAATTCCGGATCACGACAGAACGGCGGGTTCGGATAAACTCAAGAATCTCATTCATGCTTGTCTCAATCTGTGTGCGTCTCATGGCGCAAAACGGGCCAACTCTTTCGTTATAACAGACTTATGAACAAGGTGACAGGCCAGGACAAACCAGCTGGCCTTTCAGCATAGAAGCAAAAAAAGAAGGGGCATTTCTGCCCCTTCCTCTTCATCAGTGCTAGCGTCAGTCAGCTTTTCTTATTCAGTATCAAACCGATCGGTATTCATCACCTTTACCCAGGCCTGAACAAAATCACGGGTGAATTTGTCTTTGTTGTCGTTCTGGGCGTAGATTTCAGCCAAAGCCCGCAGTTGCGAATTTGACCCAAACACCAGATCGACCCGGCTTGCCGTACGCACAGATGCGCCTGTCTTCCGATCAAAGGCCTCATATTTATTGGCGCCGGCCGGCTTCCATTCAACACCCATATCCATCAGGGTGGTGAACCAGTCATTTGACAGCTTGTCCGAAGCCCCCCAGACCCCGTCACCAGAGGCACTGATGCCCAGCGAGCGTAACCCGCCGACCAGCACCGTCATCTCAGGGGCAGTCAGGCCCAGAAGTTGAGCCTTGTCCAGCAGCATTTCTTCTGGTGATGTGGTGAAATCTGTTTTCTGATAGTTACGGAAGCCATCGGCAACAGGCTCAAGCACAGCAAACGACTCAGCATCTGTCTGCGCCTCGCTGGCATCCCCGCGACCAGGAAGGAACGGCACATCCATGCCGCTGGCTGCTTCAAGGCCAACAGTTCCTGCCAACACAATCACATCAGCAACACTTGCGCCATGCTCATTTGCAATTGGCTCCAGGATGGCCAAAACGCGGGCCAGCTGTTCTGGCTTGTTTGCGTCCCAGTCTTTTTGTGGCGCCAGACGGATGCGCGCACCATTTGCCCCGCCCCGCATATCAGAACCGCGGAAAGTTGACGCAGATGCCCAGGCTGTTTCGATCATTTCCTGAACCGTCAGCCCGCTTGCCTTCAGCGCTGATTTCACAACGGCTACGTCATAAGCGGCGTTTCCAGCTGGTACAGGGTCCTGCCAGACCAGTTCTTCTTCTGGAACTTCCGGACCTAAATAACGACATTTTGGCCCCATATCCCGGTGCAACAGCTTGAACCATGCTCTGGCAAATGCATCGGCGAATTCATCAGGGTTTTTATGGAACCGCTCTGAGATGGCGTGATAAGCCGGGTCTTTGATAAGCGCCATATCCGCAGTGGTCATCATCGGGGTGACTTTTACAGACGCATCATCAACCTCTGGGGCCATATCATCTTCGGCAACATCAACCGGATGCCAGATATTTGCGCCTGCAGGGCTTTTGGTCAGCTGCCAGTCATATTTGAACAGCAGGTCAAAATAGCCATTATCCCATTTCGTTGGGTTGGCTGTCCATGGTCCTTCAATACCGCTTGTTGTGGTGTCGCGGCCTTTGCCTGTTCCATGGGCATTGGCCCAGCCAAAGCCCATCTGGTGTATTGGTGCACCTTCAGGCTCTGCGCCAACCAATTCAGGATCACCCGCACCATGGGCTTTGCCAAATGTATGACCACCAGCAACCAGCGCAACAGTCTCTTCATCATTCATCGCCATGCGGCCGAAGGTTTCGCGGATATCCTGGGCGCTGAGCAGCGGATCAGGGTTTCCGTTCGGGCCTTCTGGATTCACATAAATCAAACCCATTTGCACAGCGGCCAGCGGGTTCGCCAGAGACTGGCGTGTGCTTTCATACCGTTTGTCATCAAGCCAGGCTGTCTCTGCACCCCAATAAATATCTTCCTCAGGGGCCCAGATATCATCACGGCCACCACCAAAGCCAAAGGTTTTGCCCCCCATGGATTCAATGGCAACATTACCGGCCAGAATTAACAAATCTGCCCAGGAGATCGCGTTACCATATTTCTGTTTTACCGGCCACAGTAAACGGCGGGCCTTATCCAGGTTACCGTTATCCGGCCAAGAATTCAGAGGTGCAAAGCGCTGTGCGCCTGTGCCGCCGCCACCACGGCCATCACCTGTCCGGTAGGTGCCAGCAGCATGCCAGGTCATACGAATAAAAAATGGCCCATAATGTCCATAATCAGCTGGCCACCAATCTTGCGAATCTGTCATCAGATCATGCAAATCTTGTTTCAGTGCCTGATAATCAAGACCCTTAAAGGCCTCACGATAATCAAACCCGTCATCATTCGGGTTTGATTTCTGATCATGCTGATGCAGGATGCTGAGATTCAGCTGGTTCGGCCACCATTCTTTGTTTGAGGTGCCTGTTCCTTTATTTTTGGTCAGTGCCCCATGCATGACCGGACATTTTGCGTCATCCATTTATTTAGCTCCCTTAGGTGTTGTAGCGATTAGCAAAACTGAATTTTTTGGCGGCAGAAAGGCCTGTAAAATAGGATCAGCAAGCCTAGTCCGCCTCTCTGATCATCTAAGCAGCCGACCGGGGAAAGTCAACCTTGTTTGAACTCAATCTAAACTGCTTCTGCTCAGTTTTTCATAGGCCGGATTTGCGTATCCTGATGGTCAGCTCGACAGCGTCCAGAACATAGCCGTCAGGCAGGTCAGGTAATTTGCCCAGCTGAACAGAACCGGTGTGAATATCGCTCAGCTCACCTGTTTCTACATTCAGAAAATGATGATGATCATGCAGGTTTGTATCATAAACCAGAGTATCACCTGCTCCATGCACTTCAGCCAGAAGCCCCGCGTCACAAAATTGCCGCAAGGTATTATATACTGTCCCGCGCGAAAGCCTGTCAGGGCCGTTGTTCAGCTGTTCATAAACATCTTCGGGACTGACATGGCGATCACACCCATCCAGCAACAGGCCAGCCAGCCGGATACGCTGACGTGTTGGGCGCAGCCCATGGCCTCGTAAGCGCGCGGCGATATCCTGATCCAGCTTCTGTTTGGCCATCGTCTTCATACCGAAAAAATGAAAGGCTATCCTGATTTTGTCAAGAACGCTTATAAGCGCCTGTGCGCCAGATAGGGGTTTGTCATCGCCAGACCCGCGCCCAGCAGGCCGGCTTTTTCAGCCTGTTCCTCGTCAATCAGGAACAGGGGGACTTGCCCGACATAATCTGAATAGGCACCATGTTCAGATAACCGCTGCAGAAACTGGCTCTCAGGCAGATAGGCTTTCAATTTTGGCGCTATACCGCCGGAAATATAAACGCCCTGCCGTGCGCCCGTGCTCAAAATACCATTGGCGATGAAATTCGCCAGAAGGTTAAAGAACAGGATGATGGCGGCGCGGGCCTGCTGATTGTCGTTTGCAGTCTCGGCGATTTGCCGGGCGGTAAGCGGGGGCTTGTCCTGAGCAACAAACTGGTAAAGATATTCAAGGCCACGGCCAGACAGACAGCTCTCAAACGACACCACCTCTTCTTTGCTGCGCAGAAAATCAGAAAGTCCCTCCGGATCAGTATCGCGCAAAGCCAGAAGACCATTTCCGCCTTCTGTCTCCAGCGGACACCAGCCTCCACCTGCCGGCAGGATCGCGGCAAAGCCCAGCCCTGTCCCTGCCCCTAAAACCAATACAGCTGTATCAGGATAGGGTGTTCCCTCACGCACCACGGTAACGCCCTGCCGGTTCAGATAGGGCGGCACAAGAGCCTGAGCGGTAAAATCATTGATGATGGTCAGTGAGGATAACTGAAAACGGGATTTAATCTCTTGTTTGACAAAAGACCACTGATTATTGGTGAAATTCACCATCTGGCCATCAACTGGGCCAGCAACAGCAAGTGACATTCTGTTCGGTGTAATCTGGTGGGCTGTGCAGTAACGCTCCAAGGCGTCTGCCATGCTTGGAAAATCAGCGCAAGCATAACGGGTAAGATGCGAAACTGTGCCTGTCTCAGAGCCAGTCTGATCTGGCTGATAACAGGCAAACCGTGCATTTGTGCCGCCAATATCTGCAACAATATCCATACTATTATCTCTCCGCCCTCAGATTTGCAGCTTGTGATGCCTGTCTGGCCAGGGTCATCTCACGGCGCGCGATATATAAGGTCGAAGCGAAAATAATGCTGGCCCCGGCCCATGTCCAGATATCACTGAGCTCAGAGAATAAAATCCAGCCAATCAGCGCCGCAAAGGGCAGGCGGGCATAATCAATTGCTGACACAAAGGAGGCATCTGCCAGCCCATAGGCACGGGCCAAAGCAAAATGGCCAATCGCCGCACAAGGGCCAAAGCCCAGCAGCCATAACCACAGCTCAGCCTCAGGCCAGCTCCACACAGACAAAGCAGGTATTAACGCCATTGGTGTCATTAACAAATTCGAATAAAAGACGATCGTCAGCGCGGAATCACGGGCAGTCAGCGATTTGATCAGAAGCATAGTCACCCCCATCGCCAAGGCAGAACTTAACGCCAACCCATGCCCTAAATTAAAGTCAACAAAACCAGGCCGAACGATGATCAGGGCCCCGCACAAGCTGATGATAATTGCGGTAATCCGGCGTAACCGTACAATTTCGCCCAGGAAGACGAGCGCGCCTATGGTGGTGAAAATCGGTGCCAGAAAGCTCAGCGCGGTCTGCTCATCAATCGGAATATACGCAACAGCAAAGAACCATAGCCACATTGCACAGATACCGTTAACTGAACGGAACATATGCAATTTGAATTGCGGGGTTTTTAAGGTCTGTAATCCTGCGTGAACAACAAAGGGCAATAAGGTCAAAAGTGCGATCAGCAGGCGCAGAAATACAGTCTGGAACGGGTGCAAGCCAGCCATAGCCGCATGCCGGCCTATCGCTGCTATCATTGATAAGGCGAAACAGGCCAACAGCATCCACATGACAGCTTGTATCTGAGGTGAGGCGGAGGGTGTCCGAACAGTCATGCGTTATTAAACCGACAGGCAGCAAGGCTTGTCCAGCATTAAATCTTTTGTTCTGGCCAGACAGTCTGTTCTGGCTGACCTATTTCCGCAAAGCAGGCAGACCAACACCTGTCGCCTCAAACCCGCCATCAGCAGCCAGGATCTGACCGGTGATATAGCTGGCCTTGTCTGATGCCAGAAAGGCAATCGCCTCGGCGATTTCTGCCTCGCTGCCATAGCGGTTCAGCGGCAGCGCATCATGATAGGCGTTGATAATGTCTTGGGTATGCACCGCCATTGCCAGCTTGGTGCGAACAGGCCCGGGACAGACACAATTTGCCCGAATGCCATATTCACCTAATTCTGCTGCCTGCTGCAGGGTCAGCTGAATGACAGCTGCTTTTGATGTGCCATAAGCCACCCGCAGGGTTGACGCCCGCAAGCCCGAGATAGACGCAATATTCACCAGTGCGCCTTTGGTCTGTTTCAGCACAGGAATACAAGCCTGAGAGACCAGAAAAACACCATCAAGGTTGGTGGCCATCACCCGCCGCCAGCGAGCAAAATCGGTGTCTTCTATTGGTCCGAAATCAGCCACACCTGCATTATTAACCACCACGTCAATCTGACCTGACCACTCTGATATGGCGGCAACCATCGCATTTACCGCCTCAGGGTCTGAAACGTCGCAGGCAAAAGCCTTTGCCCCGTCAACATCACACGCAGCCTTGTGCAGCTCGTCTTCGTCTCTGTCCACCATGGCGATCTGATAGCCATGCTGTGTCATCAGCTGCGCAGTGGCAAGCCCGATGCCGCGGGCCGCCCCTGTAATCAGGGCTGTTTTCCGGCTCATAATGCTGTCTCCTGTTTCGGGGGGAGGGAATAGGTCAGGCTGGCTGAAGCCACAGGATGTTCGCATCCCTCATCAGTTGCGGTGTAAATCAAAACATCACCGACCACCAGACGCCTGCCCAATTTATGTATGCGCGGCAAACCGATAAGGGCGTCTGTATCTGGTTTGCGCATGAAATTGATTGTTGCGCTTGTAGTGACGCTCAGCGCTTCAGGTCCGATTTGCTGTAATATGGCCAGATAAAGACTGACATCAGCCAGAGCAAACATCGCTGGGCCAGATACGGTCTGCCCCGGGCGCAGATTTTTTTCTGTTATGTTCATTTTGATGCGCAGCTCGCCTCTTTCATTGACCTTCACCAGAAAGTCACCAGCAACCTGGGGAAACTCTGTGGTTAAAAAATCTTGAAGCTGCTGTGCATTCATCATGGTTTTGTCCCCTGATCTGTCTCACAAAAGAAAGATAAAAATCTAGGATCAGAAGCTTTGGGGGGCAAGATATTTCGCCCCTTTTCCCCTCAGGGGTTGGTGTTTCAGCTGCTTCACGCTAGCTTTGTGGGCAAGGGAAAATAAGAACAAGAGATAGTGCTGATGAAATTGACCTTGCACCATATTAACTTGTCCACGCGGCAGGTTGAGGAAATGGATAAGTTCTATCGGGATGTGATCGGGCTGGCGACGGAGACAGACGGCCTTCCTGTATTGGAAAAGAAAAAAGGATATGCAGGAGATGTGGCCTTTGTCACCGATGGCCAGATTCAGATGCATCTGGCGGCTCAGGATATCGGGGCCGGGTTTCGCACAGGCCATATTGTGAACCCTGTTGTCCGTGGCCATATCGCCTATCGTACCGATGACATCGCCGCGTTCATGGCGCATTTGGATCAATTGGGCGTCCCCTATTCTGACTGGGGCGATCGGGCGGTGGCAGGCTGGCATCAGATCTTTTTTTATGACCCTGACGGTAATGTCATAGAAGTCCATCAGGTTGACACAGCAGAGGATCAAAACAGCGATGGCTGATCTTTCTTTTCTTGATGGCGGGCTGGGTCAGGAAATTCAGAACCGGGCCTCTGCCCAGCCGCACCCGCTTTGGTCAGTTAAGGTGATGTATGATGAACCTGAACTAGTCAGCGCGGTCCATCGCGATTTTATTACTGCAGGGGCGCGTGTGATCACAGCCAACACCTATACGGCCTCGCCGCCGCGCCTGCGCCGGGATGGCGATCTCCGCCAGATTGCCGATATTCATAATACCGCGCTTGCGCTGGCCCGGGCTGAGATGGACAAGGCAGGTGATCCAGACCTGCAGCTTGCCGGCTGTCTGCCGCCACTGGTAGGCTCCTACGTGGCTGAAGTCAGTATGGATTTTGGGGACTCGCTCACAGATTATCGCCAGCTGGTGGCTCTGCAGTCAGGCAAGGTCGATCTGTTTCTGATTGAAACCATATCAAATATCGCTGAGGCCAAAGCGGCCCTGACCGCGGTGAAGGAAGCAGATATGCCCGGTTTTGTCGGGCTGACCATTTGTGATGATCATTCAAACAGGTTGCGTTCCGGCGAAGCATTGTCAGACGCGCTGGACCAGCTGCTCCCTCTTGGCCCGGACGGCCTCATGGTGAATTGCTCTTTGCCTGAGGCGGTCAGCAAAGCGATGTCTGTTCTGGCTGGTCTGCCGATACCGTTCGGGGGCTATGCCAATGGGTTTACCTCAATTGACGCCTTAAAGCCTGGCGGGACTGTGGCCAGCCTGTCTGCCCGCACCGATCTCGGCCCAGAGGCTTATGCCGATTTTGCCTGTTCCTGGGTTGAGGCAGGCGCGACCATCATTGGCGGTTGTTGCGAGGTGGGGCCAGCTCATATCGCGCATCTGGCGCAACGTTTGCGTGATGATGGTCACCGGCTGACCGGTTTGCCTGTTTAACAGGTTGAGTCATTCCACCAAAGTAGCCTCTGACTGAATTGGCGTTGGTGCGTGTGGTGTCTAGGGTTGCAAATTTTCAAAATGTGATGAAGATGCAAACTGAATTCTTGTGTGCTTGCAGAGCTTCAGCCGGATGACTTTATGCGTTTTTTCGCATTTTTGCGGTTTTGCTCTGTCAGATTTTGGCATTTGTACCGCGCTTTTCCTGTCTGCCTGAAACCTCTAACTAACGATATGCCTGACACGGCCTTCCCGTTCGGAAGCAGTCTGGTGGTATGCACATATTCGTGATTGCTCGAGCCTATTGTGCGATATGTTTTTTTAAAAATGAGCTGGTTGCCCTTTTTCTCTCCATCATCGGAATTCAGACTGAAAGCTTTCGGAAACCAGCTGTCAAATGCTGCGATTGACCCGAACCCGCTTGGTTCTGCGCTGTTGCGTTTGCAATAATATGTGTCGGCTGATGCGGTCTGTGCTGACACCGTCACCACCCCTGTAAGCATAGCTGCCAGACACCAGTTGTTGATAGAATTCATTTTCGCCTCTTGATGGAAATAAACCTATCTTAAAACCGTAAAACAATTAATCTTTTCGATCAATAAGTGTGTATTGATACCCTTCTTTTTTATCCGGAAAACTGCCGTCAATCACCGCAGTTCGGTAGGCCGTGGCGGCAGCCGTGACACCGCTTTTCATATCGGCAAAGAGGCGGACAAATTTCGGCCTGTGCCCGTCATACAGCCCCAGCATGTCATCTGTGACCAGGATCTGGCCATCACATGCCGCAGACGCCCCAATTCCATTTGAGAGGACGGGACAATTCCGCGCCAGGCTGGCGGCGACAGGCTCACTTATCCCTTCAAGGAAGATGCTGAATGCCCCGGCAGCCGCTATCGCCTGCATATCTGCTGCCAGCTGCTCGGCCTCTTCTGTGGTGCGGCCAGTAGCGCGCACCACGGATGCGGATTGGGGCAGCAGGCCGATATGGCCCATCACCTGAATCCCAGTGCTGCACAGATATGAAAGGGTTGTGGCCCGATCTGCGCCGCCCTCCAGCTTGACCGCATCCGCCCCGGTCTGGTCCAGCAGCAGATGGGCATTATCATGAGCTTGTTGCGGGCTGTTCTCATAAGACCCTTTTGGTAAATCCACCACGACAAGTGCGTTTTGTTGCCGCCGCATCACCGCCTGACCGAGGCAGACCATCATTTCTAAGCTGACCTTATGCGTTGTCTCCATCCCATAGACCACCATGCCAACAGTATCGCCGACAAGTAACAAATCACAAAAAGGGTCAAGGGCTGCTGCCATAGGCGCTGTATAGGCGGTCAGGCAAACAAGTTTCCGTCTGCCTTTCAACGCCTGAAAAGCAGCAATGCGGGCAGAAGATGACAGAGGAATGGTCATAAGAGGATACGCCCTGACAAGCATGAATAAGCAACAGCAGAGCTTACCAGCATTAACATTGCCCGGCCAGCGCGCAGTTGACAAACATAAAGGGCAAAGCCGGTAAATGGTGCCCAGGAGAAGACTCGAACTTCCACGGCCATAATGGCCACTGGCACCTGAAGCCAGCGCGTCTACCAATTCCGCCACCTGGGCATAAAGGGGCGACATCACCTACAGGTCATGTCTTGCATTGGTTCGCACACAATAGTCATTCGCGCATCGCTGTCAATCTTTTTTGATAAGGCTTTTCCCGGCGGCCCGGACCTGTTATGACAGGGCAAATCCAGGACCAGACAGGGGGGCAGAAGATCATGCTCAATTTAGCAGGAAAAACGGTTACCTTAATTGGTGGCACGGGGTTTGTTGGTCGGGCTTTGGCTGAAAAATTATTGGCTGCTGATGCGCGTGTGATTGTGCTGGCCCGCAACGCTGAACGGGCAAAACGGCTGAAAACAGGTGGCGCGATTGGCCAGCTCACGGCTGTGCCCGGAAATGCGCTGAATGATGATGATTTGCTGTCGGTTATTGCCCCTGCTGATATCGTGATTAATCTTGTGGGGATTTTGGCGGCGTATGGCCGCCAGACATTTTCAGCCCTTCAGGCCGAACTGCCTGGCCGTATCGCGCGCATGGCAACAGACACACAAACAGACTCTGTGATTCACTTCTCTGCGCTTGGGGCTAATCTGAAGTCGCCGTCTGTTTACGCCCGCACCAAGGCAGAAGGAGAGCGTGCCTTGCTGCGCCAATTCCCCCAAGCCACCGTGCTGCAGCCCTCAATTATTTTCGGACCAGGTGATGGTTTCTTTAACCGGTTTGGCCAAATGGCCATGATTGCACCGGCGCTGCCCTTGATCGGTGGCGGGTCCGGCCTGATGCAGCCTGTCTATGTTGGTGATGTGGCTGGTGCGGTTCTGGCGGCACTGACCACAGAAGAGGCACGCGGCCAGATTTACCAGCTTGGCGGCCCACAAACCTACAGCTTTGCCGAACTGATGCGTTTTACACTTGACTGTGTGGGGCGTCGCCGGTTGTTGCTGCCTGTGCCGTTTGCCGTCGCCAGCCTTCCTGCCGCCTTTGCCAGTCTGCTGCCAAACCCGCCATTGACACTTGATCAGCTGAAGCTTCTGAAAGTCGATAATATCTGCAAAAAATCAGCTCCTGGCCTTGCTGATCTCGGGATTGTTCCAACGGCGATTGAAGGGGTGGTCCCTGCCTATCTGATGCCGTTTCGTCCGGGTGGCCGGTTCGCCAAATAGCCACAGCCTGATCAGCTGATCACGCCGCCTGCAATCAGGCCAAACAAAATTATGCCCAGCCCAAGCCGGTAGATCACAAACAAGGTGAAGCTGGCTTTTGCCAGCCAGCCCATCATCCAGCGGATGGCCCCAAGCGCGAACAGAAATGACAACAGGATAATCGCCGCAAGGGCGGGAATATCCGGCGGCGTATCTGCTTTGACAAGGCTGGCCATCTTAACCACTGCCGCGCCTGAAATCACAGGAATGGACAGCAGCAAGGAAAACCGCGCAGCGGTCAGCCTGTCGATGCCCAAGTGACGGGCCATCGTCATGGTAACGCCACTTCTCGATGCCCCCGGGATGAGCGCGAAAATCTGGGCAAAGCCGATCAGCAGGCTTTGACGCAGGGTCAGCTGTGACCAGTCAAATTGGTTGCCGCCTTCATGCAGCCTGTATCTGACGGGTTGCCGGTCTGCCCAGAACAGCCAAACGGCAAAAACGAGGTTTGCTGCGGCAACCGTTACCGCCAGACGCAGCACAGAGGGCGCGGCCAGTTCCACTGCCAAGCCAGCGACAATCACGGGCAGGCTGGCTAAAATCAACATACCTACAATTCTGCGATCAGCTTTGTTTTTCGTTTCAGAAGGCAGCAGGCTGAATGTCATTTTGATCAGATCCTGACGCAGGTATAACACAACTGCTGCCAATGTGCCTAAATGGGCAGCCACATCTGCGGTCTGGCCCTGATCGGCAAGTCCGCTTAATGAAGGCAGCAGGATCAAATGGCCAGATGAAGACACAGGCAAAAATTCGGTAATGCCTTGGATAAGAGAGACCAGAAAAATGCTCAAAGCTGTCATGGCGGATATGCTCTTGGGTAGGAAAAAAAGAGTCTACGCCATCCTGCCAGTTATGGCCGTATCTGTCACGTGCTCTGTTGCCCTTGACAAGGGCGGTTCGCGGCTTGCCTTAGTCCTAATAGTACCGATGTGGTACTAAATAGGCAAAAATTTATTCTCCTTTACCGCGGAGCGGGAATTGAAGCTTGCAATTTGATTCAAATTAGGTAATACTTGCTGACCCAGTTTAATTCACCCACAACACAAACCGTGCGTAAAGCAAAGAACGGAGAGGGCTATGTCAGGTAAGATGTTGCAGTTCGTAAGTCAGGCAAAGGCTATGCCGGAAAAGCGGAAAGCCGAAGACCGTGTTGCTGACTTTGATGAGATTTACTCTGACTTTAATGTTGCTAATGCAGAAGAGCAGGCAAGCCGGTGTTCGCAATGCGGCGTTCCGTTTTGCCAGGTAAATTGCCCGCTTCACAATAACATCCCGGACTGGTTGATGCTGACGGCTGAAAACCGTCTGCAGGAAGCTTATGAGCTGTCATCAGCGACCAATACTTTTCCTGAAATTTGCGGGCGCATCTGTCCGCAGGACCGGTTGTGTGAAGGCAATTGTGTGATCGAAAAAGGCTTTGAATCGGTCACTATCGGTGCGGTGGAAAAGCATATTACAGAAACTGCGTTTGAAGAAGGCTGGGTCAAACCAATTGAGGTGACAGAGGAAAATGGCCTGTCTGCAGGAATAATTGGCGCGGGTCCGGCCGGTCTGGCAGCTGCAGATGTGCTGCGCCGCAAAGGCTACAAGGTCACCGTTTATGATCGTTATGACCGTGTCGGGGGTCTGTTGATTTATGGTATTCCCGGGTTTAAGCTGGAAAAAGACGTGGTGTTGCGGCGGGCAGAGTTGCTGACCGCAGGGGGCATTAATTTTGTCCTGAATTGTGAAATTGGCCGCGATATCAGCTTTGCCGATTTGCGGGCAAAACATGATGCGGTGCTCATAGCCACCGGCGTTTACAAAGCCCGTGACATCAAGGTCCCTGGAATTGGACTTGATGGGGTTGTGCCGGCCCTTGATTTCCTGACTGCCAGCAACCGCAAATCGCTGGGTGACGAGGTTGCTACTTTTGATAGCGGCATGCTGAATGCTGAAGGCAAGAATGTGGTTGTGATCGGCGGCGGGGACACGGCTATGGACTGTGTGCGCACAGCGATTCGCCAGCAAGCGAATTCAGTGACCTGTCTGTATCGGCGGGATAAGGCAAATATGCCAGGCAGCCAGCGTGAAGTGGAAAATGCTGAAGAAGAAGGTGTGAATTTCCAGTGGCTGTCCGCGCCACATGCCTTGTTGGGCGATGATGCGGTCAAGGCTGTGCGTGCGCGCCGGATTCACCTTGGTCAGCCTGATGATACTGGCCGCCAGGTCCCGCAAATTATCGAAAATTCAGACTTTGATATCGATGCTGACTTGGTGATCAAGGCGCTTGGTTTTGATCCCGAAGATTTGCCAAGCTTGTTTGACCAGCCCGAATTGGGGGTGAGCAAATGGGGGACTGTCCAGATTGACTGGAAGACCATGATGACCTCAGCAGAAGGCGTGTTTGCTGCTGGTGATATTGTGCGCGGGGCTTCGCTTGTGGTGTGGGGTATTCGCGATGGCCGGGACGCGGCTGAACAAATGGACAAATATATTCAGGCTGTGCAGCGCGGTGAAATCCGCGCTGCAGGGTGAAACTGGACATAAGGATAAGACGAATGACACATGTGCCGACTTTTTCAGATTCACCTGAACGCCCTAACTGGCTGACCCAGCGGAAGGCGACAGAACAGAAACTTCAGGATGCATGCGTCTGGAGCCCTGAACAGGAACATGATGCCTGTGGGGTAGGGTTTGTGGCATCAGTTGATGGTTCAGCCCGGCGGTCAGTTGTTAATGCCGCTATCGAAGCCCTGCAGTCTATCTGGCATCGCGGCGCGGTTGATGCTGACGGCATGACAGGTGACGGGGCGGGGATTCATCTGGCTATCCCGCGTGAGTTTTTCATCAAGCATATTGCCCGCACAGGGCATGAGGATGATGGCGGTCGCCTGGCCGTTGGCATGGTGTTTTTGCCGCGTAATGATCTCGGGGCTCAGGAAACCTGCCGTTGTATTGTGGAGCAAGAGATCCTGAATATGGGCCACTTTATCTATGGCTGGCGTCAGGTACCGGTGGATATAGCAGCTTTGGGTGAAAAAGCGATGGCGACTCGTCCTGAAATTGAACAGATTATGTTCTCTATGCCTCAGGAGTTGTCTGAGCAGGAAGCAGAGCGCCAACTTTATCTGATCCGGCGCCGGATTGAAAAGGCGGTTCTGGCTGAGCTGGTGACCGATTTTTATATTTGTTCTCTGTCCACCCGCTCGATCATTTATAAAGGGATGTTTCTGGCTGAACAGGTCACCGCCTTTTATCCGGATCTGCTGGACGAGCTGTTTGTCTCTAACTTTGCTGTTTATCATCAGCGATATTCTACCAACACGTTCCCGACCTGGCGTCTCGCCCAGCCCTTCCGTGTGCTGGCCCACAATGGGGAGATCAACACGGTGCGCGGAAATATGAACTGGATGTCTTGTCATGAAGACCGGATGGACACCGCTGTGTTTGAAGGCGCAATAGAAGATATTAAGCCGGTGATTGCGAAAGGCAGTTCAGATTCAGCTGCTCTGGATTCAGTTTTTGAATTGCTGCTTCAAGGGGGCAGGGATTTACCTATGGTAAAGACCATGATGATCCCTCAGGCAGCCGATGTCAGTGCAGATAATGAGCTGGCCAAGCTTTATGCCTATTGCAATTCGGTGATGGAACCATGGGACGGACCAGCAGCGATTGCGGCGGTGTCTGGTGACTGGGTTATCGGCGGCATGGACCGGAATGGTCTGCGCCCGATGCGCTTCACATTAACAGATGACGGGCTGATGATTGCCGGCTCGGAAACCGGAATGGTGCATATTGATGAAGCGCATATTCTTGAACGCGGCCGCCTTGGTCCGGGTGAGATGATCGGCGTGAATCTGGCTGAAGGCCGGATTGTGTATGATGCTGAATTAAAAGCAGAGCTGGCCGGTCGTCAGGACTGGGCCAAATGGACCAGCCGGGCAAAGCCGATGGACAGCCTGTTGGCAGAAGCAACGCAAACCGCAGACGACCGTCCTGATGATAATACGCGCCGTCGCCGACAGCTGATGTCAGGCTGGTCAATGGAAGATATGGAACTGATCCTCGCGCCGATGGCCGCAACCGGCAAAGAGGCTGTGGGATCAATGGGTGATGATGCACCCTTGGCTGTTCTGTCTGGCCGGTACCGTGGTCTGCACCATTTCTTCCGTCAGAATTTCTCACAAGTCACTAACCCGCCGATTGACAGCCTGCGTGAACGTCATGTGATGACGCTGCGGACACGGCTGGGTAATCTGGGCAATATTCTGGATGAAAGCCCCGAACAATGCGAACATTTGGTTTTGCGGTCACCGGTGGTCACAAATTCTGAATGGCATGCGCTGAAGCATCACTTGCAGGATAAAGCTGTTGAAATTGACTGCAGCTTCCCGGCCGCTTCTGGCCCGGATGGAATGCGCATCGCTCTTGATCGGATCAGATCAGAAGCAGAGCAGGCGGTTCGGGGAGGCTGTGAACATGTGATGCTGACGGACCGTTCGGCATCAAAGGATAATGTGCCGCTGCCAATGATCCTGGCAACAGGGGCTGTGCATGCACATCTTGTGAAGCATCAATTGCGAACCTTTGCGTCTGTGAATGTTGCGTCTGGTGAATGTCTGGATGTGCATCATTTTGCCGTTTTGATCGGTGTTGGGGCGACCACGATAAATGCTTACGTTGCTGAATGGACAATTGCTGAACGGATGGAAAAAGGCCTTCTTGAAGGGCTCAGCCTGGCTGATGCGGTAGCGAATTATCGCAAAGCAATCGAAGATGGTCTGCTGAAAATCATGTCAAAGATGGGCATTTCCATCATTGCGTCTTACCGGGGCGGGTATAATTTCGAAGCGCTGGGCCTGTCGCGGGCATTGGTGGCTGAATTTTTCCCGCCGATGTCGTCTCGGATTTCGGGTCTTGGCCTGACCGGGATTCAGTCTCGTCTGGTCGCGCTGCATAAAACAGCCTATCTGGATAATCTGTCTTATCTGCCCGTTGGCGGCCTGTTCCGCTACCGTAAATCAGGTGAACGTCATGCGTTTGACGGCCAGATTATTCATGCCATGCAGCATGCTTGCGACACAGGCTCATATGCCAGCTGGAAAAAATATGTAGAGCTGGTGTCCCGGCAAGGGCCGGTGAACCTGCGTGATCTGCTGGATTTCGAATATAAAAACCCCGAAGTGGATGTAGATTCGGTGGAAAGCATCACCAATATCCGTAAACGGCTGGTCTCGCCGGGTATTTCGCTTGGTGCGCTCAGCCCTGAGGCTCACGAGACCTTGTCGATTGCAATGAACCGGATTGGGGCTAAATCTGACTCAGGTGAGGGCGGTGAAGATCCGGCGCGGTTCCGTCTGCGCGAAAACGGCGATAACCCGTCCAGTGCGATTAAGCAGGTTGCCTCTGGCCGGTTCGGGGTCACAGCTGAATATCTGAATAATTGTGAAGAGCTGGAAATTAAGGTTGCCCAGGGGGCAAAGCCCGGCGAAGGAGGCCAGTTGCCCGGTATTAAGGTTAACAGCCTAATCGCCAAGCTGCGCCATTCAACACCTGGTGTGACACTGATATCACCGCCCCCTCATCATGATATCTACTCCATTGAGGATCTGGCGCAGCTGATTTATGATCTGAAACAGATTAATCCGGAAGCCCGTGTTTGTGTGAAGCTTGTTGCCTCAACCGGGATCGGGACAATCGCCGCTGGTGTCGCAAAAGCCAAAGCAGACACCATCTTGATCTCAGGCCATGGCGGCGGCACAGGTGCCAGCCCGCAATCATCGATTAAACATGCCGGAATGCCATGGGAAATGGGGCTGTCAGAAGTGCATCAGGTTCTGACCATGAATGGGTTGCGCGACAAGGTTGTGCTGCGCACTGATGGCGGCTTAAAGACAGGCCGTGATATTGTGATGGCGGCGATGCTGGGTGCAGATGAATATGGTATCGGCACCTCTGCTCTGGTCGCGATGGGCTGTATCATGGTGCGTCAGTGTCATTCAAACACTTGTCCGGTCGGGGTCTGCACGCAGCGTCATGATCTGCGGGCAAAATTTGAAGGTACCCCGGATAAGGTGGTCCAGCTCTTCACACATGTTGCAGAAGAGGTACGCGAAATTTTGGCGTCACTTGGCTTTGCCAGCCTGAAAGATGTGATTGGGCGGACTGACCTTTTGAAACAGGTGTCACGTGGTGATGCAGCACTTGATGATCTGGACCTGAACCCCATTCTGGTCCAGGCAGATGGTAAAGGGGCATCTGGCTACAGCGGTGCTGAAGGCCGCGTTGAAGTGGCCGATACGCTTGATGCGCTGATGATAAAGGACGCACGCAACGCGTTGGAGATCGGCGGTAAAATGCAGCTGGCCTATAATATTGAAAATACAGCACGTGCAATAGGCACACGCCTGTCGTCTCATATTGTGCGCCGGTTCGGCCTGACGGGTCTGCGTGAAGGCCAGATAACCGCCAATCTGCGTGGCTCCGCTGGTCAGTCCCTGGGCGCGTTTGCTGTTCAGGGCCTGCGCCTCGATGTCATTGGGGATGCCAATGACTATGTGGGCAAAGGTCTGTCTGGCGGTATGATCACTGTCCGGCCCGGCCCGTCAGCCCGTTTTGCTGCAGAACGGAACACCATCATCGGGAACACTGTTTTATATGGCGCGACCTCTGGGGTGATGCTGGCCAATGGTCAGGCTGGCGAGCGTTTATGTGTTCGCAATTCCGGGGCAACTGCTGTGGTGGAAGGGTGCGGCTCAAACGGTTGTGAATATATGACTGGCGGGGTTGTCGTCATTCTCGGCCAGACAGGCGATAATTTCGGTGCGGGCATGACAGGCGGTATGGCCTTTATTTATGATCCCGATCATCAGTTCTTATCCAGAGTGAATCCTGAAACCCTTCAGATCAGACGTGTGAATGCCGGCCATTGGCAGGATGAGTTACATCTTCTTGTCACACGGCATGCCCGCGAGACTGAGTCTGCGCTGGCGAAGCGGTTGCTGAATGACTGGGAAACAGAAGTGAATAAGTTCTGGCACGTGGTGCCGACTGAAATTCTGTCTACCCTTTCGCATCCGATTGCAGAAGCTGAATTGTCAAGCCAGACCGCATAGGCTATACCGTTAGGCCTGACAACGGGGGTAGGCGCTGGTGGATATCAGACTGCAGGCAGACACAGATGCACAAGCTGTTGATGGCTTGATGAAAGCGGCGTTCGGCGCGGTGCGCAGCCAGCGTGCAGTATGGCATTTGCGGCCTGGCCCGCCAGTTCAGAGCTTATGCCTTGTGGCGTCAAAAAATAATAAAATCTGCGGCAGCTTGCGGTTCTGGGAAGTGCTGGTCTGTGGCCGCCCGCAGTTATTATTAGGTCCGCTGGCGGTTCAGCCAGAGCTGCATGGTCAGGGCTATGGACGTGCGCTGGTTATTGATGGGTTGCGGCGGGCCCAGCAACAGAGCCAATGGGACTTTGTGCTGGTTTCAGGCGATCCTGATTATTATCCTAAATTCAGCTTTTCTGCTGTTGCTGCAGGCCAGTTTATCTGGCCTGGCGATATTGCACCTAATGTCTTGCATATTCGCGCCTTGCATAAAACCGGATTAGACAGCCTGCCTGATGGCCCAAGCGCCGTTTTGCCGATCACAGGCCGGATAACAGGAGACTGATCGGTGGCTGTTCTGCATCACTATCCTTTATCGCCATCCAGCCGGTTTATTCGCCTGCAATGTGCTGAATATGGGCTGGATATCAGCTTGCATACACAAATTCCCTGGCTGCGTGACGAAGCGTTTCTGTCCTTGAATCCGGCAGGTGATGTTCCGGTTCTGGAAGATGAAGATTTAGGTGTTGTCTGTGGTGCCCGGGTGATCAGCGAATGGCTGGAAGAAATTGTTGAGACCAGCAGCCTCATGCCGGAAACAGCAGGTGAACGTGCCGAGGTCAGGCGGCTGATAGACTGGTTTGAAACAAAATTCACGCTTGAAGTATCGCGTCCGCTTATCCGTGAGCGGATCATCAAAAGATTTGATTCCGGACAGCCTGCCTCGTCAACAGTGATGCGGGCTGCACTGGCAAATGCACAAATTCACCTTGGTTACATTGACTGGTTGGCGTCACAGAATCTGTGGCTGGCCGGGGCGGATATGTCATTGGCTGATCTGGTTGCAGCTGCACATTTGTCTGTACTTGATTATTTTGGTGACATTGACTGGGATCGCTATCAGGAAGTCAAAATGTGGTATATGAAGCTGAAAAGCCGGCCAAGCTTCCGCCCGCTTTTATCTGATATTCTGGTCGGCATGCCGCCAGCGGCTCATTACAGCGAGCTTGATTTTTAGATCAGGCCGTCTGCGGGCCTGCTGATATGATATTATGCAGGTTGCGGACAACAGAACAGATCTGCTCAATCTGGCTATCTTCAGAAAACCGGTGCCCCGCAGCTTTATCTAAAATGACCTGCACATCGATCGAACACCATTGTTCTGCAATTTTGATGGCTGTCTGCCAGGGCACTTCATGGTCTGCCATGCCTTGTAACAATCTTACCGGCAAATGAAGGTCCACAGCCTTATCCAGAACCAGATTTTTACGACCGTCTGTGACCAGATGATAGGGATAAATCACATCTTCTGGTGCATAAGCATTTGGAAGCGCGATTTGCCCGGTTGTTTTCATCTGTTGTTTCTGTGCGGCGGTCAGCGCGTCCCAAATCAGTGTTTCTGTGAAATCAGGGGCAGCGGCAATCCCGACCAGACCGGCGACCCGTTCCGGGCGTTCCTGCGCTGCTCTTATCATCAGCCATCCGCCCAGCGATGAGCCGACAAGAAGCTGTGGGCCAGTGGTTAACTCATCAAGCATCAAGACACAATCATCAACCCATTTTGAAATGGTGCCGTCTAAAAACGCGCCATCAGACAGCCCATGGCCGAAATAATCAAATCTCAGGAACGGGATATCTGCATCAGCGGCTAATTGGTGCAGAACCTCTGCTTTGGTTCCGAACATGTCAGAACCGTGACCCGCCAGAAACACCAGCCCGGGGACGTCGGCACAGCCTTGATGACGCAAATAGGCGCGTTTTGTGCCGTCAGGACAGCTCAGAAAAGAAACCGCATCTTTATGGCCGGTATTTTGCATGGCTGGTCTTGTCCTTTCCTATCGCGATGTGCAGGGATGTAAGAAACAAAAATTAGGTCGTTGCCAAAGCGAGGCTGACACGCTACCTGTATCGTTGTATCATTTTATCTCGCTATCAATAAGAAATTTATGCCCAAACAACACTCCATTACGCGCCCGGTCATCGTGCAGATTCTGCCTGCCCTGAACAGAGGCGGGGTAGAGCGTGGCACAGTCGAAATCGCCAAAGCAGTTATTGGTCGCGGCTATAAGGCGGTGGTAATCAGCAATGGCGGTTTGCTGGAAAACCAGCTGACCCGAATGGGTGCAAGCGTACACCGGCTGCCGGTTCATTCAAAAAACCCGTTCAGATGGCCTTTCATCCGGTCAAAATTATCAGATATTCTGCGTGCGGAAGGTGCGGACATTGTTCATGTCCGCTCACGGGCTCCAGCCTGGATAGCCCTGCCGGTTGCAGCCCGCCTGTCCATGGCAACAGTCTCGACCATTCACAGTAAATTTGCGCCTAAAAATGCGATCAAACATCTGTATAACCGCAAAATGCTGAAAGCAGATGCGGTGATCGCCATATCAGATTTCATCAAATCGATTATCGCCAAACATTATGCCCAGCATAAATCAGAAGAAGATGTGACAGTCATTCATCGCGGCGTTGATACAGTTGTGTTTGATCCTGCCAGTGTGACCCAACAGCGGATCATCCGCGAAGCTGAACGACTTAATCTGCCAGAAGAAGGCAGTGTTGTGATGCTGCCCGCCCGGCCAACAAGTTGGAAAGGGCATGAGGTGCTGATCCGCGCGGTTGCCGCGCTGAACAGGCCTGATGTGACCTTGTTACTGGTTGGTGCTGGTGACGGGCCGCCGCGGTTCGTTTCTGGTCTTGAACAATTGGCGCGGAAAACGGGCCTGAATGGCCGCTTGCGGATTGCAACAGGCAGTAATGATATGCCGGCTGCCTTTATGCTGGCTGATGTGATTGCGATGCCATCCACTGTTCCTGAACCGTTTGGCCGGGTAGCGGTAGAAGCAGGGGCGATGGGCCGGCCTGTGGTGGCGTTTAATCATGGCGGGGCTGTTGAATCTGTATTGGATGGCAAGACTGGCTGGCTGGCAAAGCCTAATGATGTCGATGATTTGACACGTGCTTTGGCCGCGGCACTTGATTTGTCACAAACAGAACGCGCCCGGCTGGCCAAACGCGCACGGGCGCATATCATCAAATTTTTCTCAAAAGAAAAAATGTGTCAGAAAACAATGGAAATTTACGATAATCTGTTGCAAGACAAGGCTGGATAGCCTGTCACGCAACCCTTTTGCACGACAAACAGGATGAAAGATAATGCCAACGATTTCACTCCCTGACGGATCAGAACGCCAGTATGACGCGGCGGTGACCCCGGCGCAGATCGCCAGCGATATCGGCCCTGGCCTTGCCAAGGCGGCAATGGCGGCAGTGGTAAATGGGGCAGACTGGGACTTAACCCGCGCCATTGAAGAAGACAGCGCAGTCCAGCTCATCACGGCCAAGAATACAGATGAAGCCCTTGAACTGGTTCGTCATGACTGTGCCCATATCATGGCTGAAGCTGTCCTAGAGCTGTATCCAGATACGCAAGTCACCATTGGTCCGGCGATCGAAAACGGCTTTTATTATGATTTCCATCGTGAACAGCCCTTCACCACAGATGATCTGGCGGCGATTGAAGCACGGATGCATGAAATTGTGGACAGGGACGAGCCGATTGAGCGGGCCGTATGGACCAGAGATGAAGCGGTCGCCTTTTATCGGGAGAAGAATGAGCCGTTTAAGGTTGAGCTGGTCGAAGCCATCCCCGCAGATGAAACTGTATCTTATTACACCCAAGGCCAGTTTATTGATCTGTGCCGTGGGCCGCATCTGCCGTCAACTGGCCGGGTCGGGCATGCTTTTAAGCTGATGAAGGTGGCCGGGGCCTATTGGCGCGGTGACTCAAACCGGCCTATGCTGCAGCGGATTTATGGTACCGCCTGGCTGACCGAAAAGGATCTGGCGCAGTATCTGACGATGCTTGAAGAAGCAGAAAAGCGTGATCACCGTAAATTGGGCCGCCAGCTGGATTTTTTCCATCTTCAGGAAGAAGCGGCCGGGTCGGTGTTCTGGCATGCCAAAGGCTGGACTCTGTATCGCGAGATTGAAATGTATATGCGTCGCCGCCTGGATGCGGCGGGTTACAGTGAAGTGAAGACACCTCAACTTGTTGATCGCAGCTTGTGGGAAGCTTCTGGTCACTGGGATAAATTCGGCGATAATATGTTTACCGCTGAAAACACAGAAGACCGGACATTGGCTCTGAAACCGATGAACTGTCCGGGTCATGTTCAGATTTACCGCCAGGGGGTAAAATCCTATCGTGACTTGCCCCTGCGGATGGCAGAATTTGGCTCTTGTCATCGAAATGAACCGTCCGGGGCGTTGCATGGGATCATGCGGGTGCGGGCCTTTACGCAGGATGATGCGCATATCTTCTGTACTGAAGATCAGATTAATTCAGAATCTGTTGCATTTTGTAACCTGCTTCAGGATATATATGCCGATTTCGGTTTTGAGGATATACGGGTGAAATTTTCCGACCGGCCAGAGGTGCGGGCAGGTGATGATGCCACCTGGGATAAGGCAGAAGCCGCCCTGCGGGATGCGACAGATGCCGCAGAACTGGAAACCGTCCTGAATCCGGGTGAAGGCGCATTCTATGGCCCGAAGCTGGAATTTGTGCTGCGCGATGCTATCGGACGGGATTGGCAATGTGGCACATTACAGGTTGATTTTGTTCTGCCAGAAAGGCTGGATGCAGAATATGTTGCCGAAGATGGTGCGCGTCACCGGCCGGTGATGTTGCATCGGGCAATTTTGGGATCACTGGAACGGTGGATTGGCATCCTGATCGAACAATATTCTGGCCGGATGCCGGTCTGGCTGTCTCCTGTACAGGTGGCTGTTGCCCCTATTACAGACAGTGCAAATGAATATGCAGAACAGGTTTATAGCGCGGCCATGGCTGCTGGTCTGCGTGTTGAAATTGATACGCGGAATGAAAAGATTGGGTATAAGATTCGCGAACATTCAACAGCGAAAGTGCCATTTATTCTGGCTGTTGGCGGACGTGAGGCTGAAGCCGGAACTGTTGCCCTGCGTCGTCTTGGATCAGACAAACAGGAAATCATCAGTCTTGATGAGGCAATGTCCATGCTGGCTGACGAGGCGATGGCTCCTGATCTGAGGCGCGCAAAAACTTGAAGTTTTCAATAAAACAGACTATCTACAACGACCAGAGCAGTTCGTTCTGTGCTCAGGCCCATGGCTTTCGGGCGGGCTTGTCCATAAAATGAGCGATAAGGACTGACAACAGCTAAAGGAGAGTTTCATAGCACGTCCACGCAACGATGCGCCGCCCGCCTCTGACGGTCCGCGTATCAATACAGAAATTCGGTCATCGACTGTACGCTGCATTGACCCTGATGGTGAACAGATGGGGATTCTGACAATTGATGACGCGCTGCGCAAGGCAGATGAATTTGGTCTGGACCTTGTTGAGCTGCAACCAAATGCAGAACCACCTGTTGTCAAGATTCTGGATTACGGCAAATATAAATATCAGGCGCAAAAACGCGCGTCTGAGGCCCGCAAAAAGCAAAAAGTCATTGAGGTGAAGGAAATTAAACTGCGCCCCAATATCGACAGTCATGATTATGATGTGAAAATGCGGTCTGTGCGCAAATTCCTTGAAGCAGGGGATAAGGTGAAAATCACCCTTCGGTTCCGTGGCCGTGAAATGGCACATGTTGAATTGGGAAGCCAGTTGCTGAAACGTGTGCGTGAAGATATTGAAGAAGAGGCAAAAATCGAATCTCTGCCAAAAATGGAAGGGCGGCAGATGATTATGGTGCTGGCACCGAAATAAGCACAGCATCGGCTGGTGCCTGTGCCGAAGCAGGGGCGATCAGTTGTTGATTTTTGGCGATGGATTCATTATAACACCGCTTCCGAAAGGAAATCCAGACGCCGCAACTGGGCTGAAAAGGGCTGCCCAGCCGGCATAAGATGATACCTAGCTGTCCGGATAAACCCGGAGCTATAAGACAGAAAAGAGGTCAAAATGCCCAAAATGAAAACCAAAAGCGGAGCGAAGAAACGCTTCCGCGTCACAGCCAGTGGCAAGATCCGTGGTTCGGCTGCTTTTCTCAGCCACAATCTCCGCCGCCGTTCTCAGAAAATGAAGCGCCAGGCCCGTGGGACAATGATTCTGCATGAAGCAGACGCACGCATCGTGCGCAAATTCCTGCCTTACGCCTAGTAGATTTTAAGGAGAACGAGAGATGGCACGAGTAAGCCGCGGCGTCACCGCACACGCCCGCCACAATAAAGTTATCAAAGCTGCCAAAGGCTATTATGGCCGGCGCAAAAACACCTTCAAAACCGCAAAACAGGCGGTTGATAAAGCCCGTCAATATGCGTATCGCGACCGGCGTGTCCGTAAGCGCGAATTCCGCGCCCTGTGGATTCAGCGAATCAATGCTGCTGCCCGTGTGCATGGCATGACCTATTCTGCGCTGATGGGCGGTTTGGCCAAGGCAGGGATCGAAGTTGATCGCAAGATGCTTGCCGATCTGGCCGTACATCAGCCACAGGCTTTTGCCACGCTGGTTGAACGCTCAAAGCAGGCCAGCTAAGCACTGTCTTTTGTGTGCCGGCTCAAGTCATGCCTGAGCCGGTACCCTTTGCAGGCGTTTTTGTTCAATAGTGCAGGCAGGTGATGACAGATACAGTCCAGCTAAAAGCAGAATTGATGGCAGCCATTGATGCTGCTGGGACCCTTAATGAACTTGAAACAGTGCGGCTTGATGCGCTGGGCAAAAAGGGCCGTATCTCTACCCAGTTAAAATCGTTAGGCAGTCTTGATCCTGAAGCGCGGAAAACCGCTGGTCAGGCCCTCAATCTGCTGAAAGAAGAGATTGCGGCTGGCTTGGCAGCGCGCCATTCTGCATTGCAGCAATCTGCCCTTGCTGAAAAGCTGGCCAGCGAGACAATTGATGTGTCTCTGCCTGCCCGTGCTGAAATGGCGGGCCGCACACACCCTTTATCCCGCACAATTGAGGAAATTTCTGCGATTTTTGCGGATATGGGGTTTTCGATTGCCGAAGGTCCTGACATTGAAACGGACTTTTATAATTTCACTGCACTGAATATTCCGCCTGAACATCCTGCTCGCCAGGAACATGACACATTTTATCTGAACCCGGATCAGACAGGTACGCGGCCTGTATTGCGCACACATACCTCGCCGGTTCAGATCCGGACCATGTTGAATACCCCGCCGCCTACCCGTATTATTGTGCCTGGCCGGACATACCGCTCTGACCATGATGCGACTCACAGCCCGATGTTCCATCAATGTGAAGGGCTGGTGATTGGCGAAGGCATTCATATGGGGCATCTGAAAGGCTGCCTGATTGATTTTTGCCGGGCATTTTTCGGGGTACAGGATTTGCCGGTCCGGTTTCGGCCAAGCTTCTTTCCGTTTACCGAACCCTCTGCAGAGGTTGATATTGGCTGCCGCCGTGTTGATGGCGGCCTGGAAATCGGGGCAGGTGACGATTGGCTCGAAATTCTGGGCTCTGGTATGGTGAACCCGCGGGTGTTGGAAAATTGTGGTCTTGACCCGGACAAGGTCCAGGGCTTCGCCTTTGGCATGGGGATTGAACGGCTGGCGATGCTGAAATATGGCATTCCTGATCTGCGGACCTTTTATGACAGTGATTTGCGGTGGCTGAAGCATTATGGCTTTATGCCTGTTGATGTGCCTGGTTTGCATACCGGCCTTGGTACAGGAGGGGCGTGATGAAATTTACCTTCTCTTGGCTTCTTGATCATCTTAAGACAGACCAGTCACTGACCGCTATTTGTGATGCGTTGCCGATGCTGGGGCTGGAGGTCGAAGACCTGCATAATCCTCTGGCTGCGCTTGGCCCATTCCAGATTGTCGAGATCATAGAGGCGACCCAGCATCCTGATGCGGACCGGCTGCGTGTCTGCCGCGTCAATACAGGCGAGGCTGAGCTGCAAATCGTCTGTGGGGCGCCAAATGCGCGTGCAGGTCTGAGGACGGTTTTAGCCCCTGTTGGCACATATGTACCTGGCCCGGGCATAACCATTAAACAAGGGAAAATCCGCGGCCGAACTTCACAAGGGATGCTCTGTTCACTCTCTGAGCTCTGCCTTGGTGAGGATCAGGACGGCATTGCTGAGCTGCCAGCTGATGCGCCAGTGGGAACCAGTTTTGCTGACTTTGCTGAAACCGCTTTTTCCGCTCTGGTTGACCCTGTCATTGAAATTGCGATTACCCCAAACCGGGGCGACTGTCTGGGTGTGCGCGGGGTTGCTCGTGATTTGGCTGCTGCCGGATATGGCCAGCTGAAAGATATGGATTTTTCTGCTGCGGAGGGTGAATTTGACTCTGGCCTGACCTGGCAGATTGAAGCAGAGGTAGAGGCTCTTGTGCCGCTTATCTCGGGACGTATGTTTGAAGGCGTGTCGAACGGGCCATCTCCTGACTGGATGACGCAGCGGCTCACAGCTGTTGGACAGCGGCCTATTTCTGCTCTTGTTGATATCACCAATTATGTGATGATTGATCTGGGCCGCCCGCTCCATGCCTATGACGCAGACAAGGTGACCGGTGATAAGCTCATCCTGCGATTTGCCCGTGAAGGTGAAGAAATCCTCGCTCTGAACGAGAAAACCTATTCTTGCGTGCCGGATATGCTGGTTATAGGTGATCAGCATGGCCCTGATGATATTGCAGGCATTATGGGGGGCGAGCGGTCCGGGGTCAGCGACAGCACCACACGCATGTTTCTGGAAATCGCCATTTTTGATCCGATTAATGTGGCTGGTACCGGGCGTCAGTTAAATCTTCATTCAGATGCACGTTACCGGTTTGAACGCGGTCTTGATGCAACCTCACCTGTCCAGATGGCTGGTTATATCGCCCGTCTGGTCCAGTCTGTCTGTGGGGGCCGGTTCAGCCATCTGGTGGTGTCTGGAAGCGCTGAGATCGCGCCACAAATAGTGGCGTTTTCACCAGAACGGACAAAAGCCTTAACAGGGATTTCCTGTGCGGCGGATCAGCAGGCACAAATCCTGACAGATCTGGGGTTCACAATTAAGCGCACAACTGCTGATTCATGGCAGGTAGAGGTCCCGTCCTGGCGCAATGACATCGATGGACCAGCTGATCTGGTTGAGGAAATTATCCGCATTCACGGCTATGACAATCTGGAAATGACGGCGCTGCCGCGTGACAATTATATTGCGCAGCCAGCCTTTTCACCCGCACAGCTGCGTCCAGTATTACTGCGCCGCCTTCTGGCTGGTCGCGGCTTGATAGAGGCCGTGACATTTTCGTTTTTACGGCCTGAAGAGGCGCGCTTATTTGGCGGCGGTAATGATGCTTTGGGTTTGGCAAACCCTATCAGTACAGATCTCAGCATGATGCGGCCTTCAGTTTTGCCGAATCTGTTATCTGCTGCAGCGCGCAATGTGAACAGGTCTGTCGCGGATATCAGCTTATTTGAAGTTGGTCCGGTTTTCCTGGACCCGTCTGAGACTGGCCAGCGCACAGCGGTGGGCGGTATCCGCATTGGTGCGGCACACAGCAGAGACTGGCAGGAAGCAGGCCGGACAGTTGATACATTTGATGCCAAGGCAGACTTGCTATCTGTTCTGAATTGTCTTGGTGTGCGCACCGATAATCTGATGGTCTCAACCGACACGCCAGACTGGATGCATCCCGGCCGCTCAGGCCGCCTGTTGCTGGGCAAGACAGAGATGGGCTGCTTTGGCGAGATTCACCCACGTATTTGTGATGAATTTGATCTGCCGTCTGGTGTGGTTGGCTTTGAATTATGGTTGGACAACATTCCCTTGCCGCGTCAAAAGGGCCCGGCAAGACCATTGCTGAAATTGTCTGCTCTCCAGCCTGTGACGCGTGATTTCGCTTTTATTGTTGATGAAGCTGTATCTGCCCAGGCACTGGTTGATGCGGTGCGGCGGGCGGCACGTGATGTGATCACCGATATCTGTGTGTTTGATGTGTATCAGGGCAAAGGTATTGAAGAGGGCAAGAAATCTGTTGCGTTAACAGCCACATTGCAGCCAAAAGACACCACCTTCAGTGAAGATGACCTGTCGGCAATTTCAACACAAATTGCAGCGACAGTTGCGAAAAATTGTGGCGGTGTTTTGCGCGGCGCCTGATACAGACGCCCTTTTTGCCAACTATCACAACCGGTTGATTGCCGAGACCAGCGCGTAAAGTGGGGCAAGGGTGATAGATGTGTTTATTCCCGCACCATAAATAGACCGGCCGTCTGCACCCGATTTCAGCTCAACATAGGCTGCTGCTTCTGCCTTTGATGTAGATGACCGCGTATTTTGGCCAAAATCAGCAAGGGTGAATTCCAGCTCAAAATTATCACGCAACGCATTTACCAGTGCCGAAATTGGTCCATTTCCGGTTGCTGAAATGGATTTCTCTTCACCGTTGTGACGGATAACAGCCGTAATCCGTTCCTTGTCAGATGCCAGAGATGCGGGTTGTGATTCAACCGACACCAGGCAGAACGGCTCATCAATATTCAGATATTCTGAGCTATAAATATCCCAGATCATATCTGCGGTAATTTCGCGGCCACTGGCATCTGCTTGTTTCTGGACGGTCTGGCTGAATTCAATTTCCATACCGCGCGGCAGACGGATATGATGTTCTGTTTCTAACAGCCATGCAGAACCCGCCTTACCAGACTGGGAATTGACCCGGATAATCGCTTCGTAGGTACAGCCAATATCAGCAGGATCAATCGGCAGATAAGGCACTTCCCATTTGTCATCATTGGCATTCTGAATCGCTTCCATCCCCTTACGGATGGCATCCTGATGCGAGCCGGAAAAGGCTGTATGCACCAGCTGGCCTGCATAAGGATGGCGCTGATGCACAGGCAGCTGATTACAGAATTCCGCTGTCTCAACCAATGAGGTGATGTCAGACATATCCAGCATCGGGTCAATACCTTGTGTAAACAGGTTCAGCCCCAGCGTGACGATATCCACATTTCCGGTGCGCTCACCATTGCCGAACAGCGTGCCTTCCACACGGTCAGCCCCGGCCATCAGCCCTAATTCTGTTGCCGCTACCCCGCAGCCGCGATCATTATGCGGATGCAGTGATAAAATCATACTGTCGCGCCGGCTGAAATTCCGGTGCATCCATTCAATTTGGTCGGCATAAATATTTGGTGTGGACATCTCAACTGTTGCCGGCAGGTTGATGATGGTTTTATTTTCTGGTGTAGGCTGCCAGATATCCATGACCGCTTCACACACATCCAGCGCATAATCCAGCTCAGTGCCAGTGAAGCTTTCAGGTGAATATTGCAGCCGGAGATCTGTTTCAGATCCCAACTTGCTGATTCGATCAGCAACCATTTTTGCGCCGTCAGTGGCAATCTCTTTCACGCCGTCGCGATCAGATTTGAACACCACCCGCCGCTGCAGGGTAGAAGTGGAATTATATAAATGCAGGATAGCACTTGGGGTGCCTTGCAGGGATTCAATGGTTCTGTCGATAAGATGCTCTCGTGCCTGGGTAAGCACCTGAATGGTCACATCATCAGGAACATGACCGCCATCGATCAGTTCGCGCAGGAAATTGAAATCAGTTTCTGAAGCAGACGGGAAGCCGACTTCAATTTCTTTGAAACCCATACCGACCAGCGTTTTGAACATCCGCATTTTGCGCAGACTGTCCATAGGCTCAATCAAGGCCTGATTCCCATCACGCAGGTCAACAGAACACCAGATAGGGGCTGCGGTAACCAGCTTGTTCGGCCAGCTTCTGTCAGGCAGGTTCACTGGCGGATAAGCACTGTATTTTGCAGGGTTCATCTGAGTCATGTCAGGTCCGGTATCGTCTGGATATGTTAAGAATAAATGTTGTACCATGATGGGGAATGGGGTCAAGAGCATGCCCGTTTGGCAGGGTTTTCAGAAATTATAGGCTATAGGGCGGAAAATCATGTTTGTTCTGCTGGAAAGCGCAGCTGAAGTGCGCTAGATACAACTCATGACTGACTTATCCAAAATCAGAAATTTTTCGATTGTTGCCCATATCGATCATGGTAAATCCACTCTTGCTGACCGTCTTATTCAGGTCTGTGGGGGCTTGAGCGAGCGCGAAATGTCCGAACAGGTGTTGGACAATATGGATATTGAACGCGAACGTGGCATCACCATCAAGGCCCAGACGGTCCGCCTAAGCTATAAAACAAAATCTGGCGAAGACTATGTGCTGAATCTCATGGATACACCAGGCCATGTTGATTTTGGCTATGAGGTGTCTCGGTCCTTGTCGGCTTGTGAAGGCTCTCTTTTGGTTGTGGATGCCTCGCAAGGGGTAGAGGCCCAGACATTGGCCAATGTGTATCAGGCCCTTGATGCAGATCATGAGATGGTCACGGTGCTGAACAAAATGGATTTGCCGGCTGCTGAACCTGACCGGGTGAAAGCCCAAATTGAAGATGTGATCGGCTTGCCAGCTGATGATGCGATCGCGGTATCGGCGAAAACAGGCTTAGGCATTGAAGAGGTGCTGGAGACGATTGTTACAGAATTGCCGCCACCGACCGGTGCTGATGCCTCGCCCCTTAAAGCGTTGCTGGTGGATAGCTGGTATGATCCCTATCTTGGTGTGATGACCTTGATCCGCGTGCGTGACGGGATCATTAAAAAGGGGATGAAAATCCGCATGATGGCCAGCGGGGCTGTTCATACGGTTGAACGGGTTGGGGTGTTCGGCCCGAAACCAACAGCAGTTGATCAGCTCGGTCCGGGTGAGATTGGCTTTATCAACGCCGGGGTCAAAACCGTTTCTGATGCAAAGGTTGGCGATACAATTACCGATGACCGGCGGCCCTGTGCTGAGCCACTGGCAGGCTTCAAGCCATCTGTGCCAGTTGTGTTCTGTGGCTTGTTTCCGATTGATGCGGCTGATTTTTCCGGCCTGCGTGAGGCGCTTGAGAAATTATCCCTGAATGACAGCTCATTCTCATTTGAAGCAGAAACATCTGCTGCGCTTGGCTTTGGCTTCCGCTGTGGATTTCTGGGGCTGTTGCATATGGAGGTTATCCGCGAACGGCTGAACCGCGAATTTAACCTTGATCTGATTTCAACCGCGCCATCTGTTGTGTACCAGCTGACAATGACTGATGGCAGCAAAATCGATATGCATAACCCGGCTGATATGCCCGAGGTGACCCGGATTCAGTCTATTGAAGAGCCGTGGATTAAGGCAACTATCATGACCCCTGACGAATATTTGGGGCAGGTCTTGTCTTTATGTGTCGAACGTCGGGGTGAACAGATTGACCTTACCTATGCCGGTAGCCGGGCGATGGTGGTTTATCGGCTGCCGCTGAACGAAGTGGTGTTTGATTTCTATGATCGGCTGAAATCGGTGACTCGTGGCTACGCCAGCTTTGACTATCAGATGGATGACTATATTTCCGGCGATTTGGTCAAAGTGTCTATTCTGGTCAATGGTGATCCTGTGGATGCGTTGGCGATGATCGTCCATCGTGAACAGGCTGAATATCGTGGACGGGCCATTTGTGCACGGCTGAAGGATTTAATCCCCCGCCAGATGTTTAAAATCGCGCTCCAGGCAGCGATTGGCGGCAAGGTGATTGCGCGTGAGACGATATCAGCTCTGCGCAAAGATGTGACCGCAAAATGTTATGGCGGTGATGTCAGCCGGAAACGCAAGCTTCTTGAAAAACAGAAAGAGGGGAAGAAACGCATGCGCCAGTTTGGCCGCGTGGATATCCCGCAAAACGCGTTTCTTGAAGCCCTGAAAATGGGAGATAACTGACCGGCTAAGGCTGGCGGCCTTCTCTGTGATATTGTCTGTGCCGCTTGCCTTTCAGGCCTGGAAACAGGCGAGACGTCAGCCCAAATAAAACGCCGATGACAAGGAAAAATATGGCTGCTGGCCATTGCAACAGACCTGAAATCATCGGATGCCATAAAAAGGGTGAACAATCCAGGGCCGCAATCAGGCTGCACGGATCGATATAGCGATCGATGACCGCCTCTGCAATTTGCAAAGAAGACGGCACGCGTTCATACAGATATTGGCCCAGCATCACCGACGCCGCATTGTCGTCAGTGATGTCACCCCATATCACCCACAGGCCTAACAGCAAAAACGCCCCTGCCAGAAATTTGCATAACAAACGTCTCATGGCTCAGATCATGTCGAAAGTTAGATCATTTTGCAACCATGATCTGGTTGTCAGGAATCGGAAGGGAATTGCATGTTCACAAGAGGCCAGCTATAGTGCGGCAAAATCGCATATCAGCGTCAGGAGGAATGGCCGAGCGGTTTAAGGCGCACGCCTGGAAAGCGTGTTGGGGTGAAAGCCCCTCGGGGGTTCGAATCCCCCTTCCTCCGCCATTTCTTTTTCATCATGTCAGGCCAGGCTGAAGTCAGCCTCTGTTTTGCGCGTGCCCGGCATAGTGCAACCAGCGTGATGCAAAAAAATGCTCACATTGGAAAAAATATAGCTCTCCCGATCAGATGCAAATTTATGGTCCCCTTTCCACATCATAGGTCGGGGAAAAGGACAGGTAAGCTGTGCGTGATATTGCGGCCGGATGCGCGCTGTGTCGCCTCGTCTGCGGGGGCGGTTTTCGGTTCCACAGCGAAGGGCAGTTACGCGTTAAAGGATGTGCGCAATGGATGGTCTGATATCGCCAAAGCTGCAGCGGGCCAGAGGCCGGATCAGCCTCCATCTGGCAGGCCGGAAGCTGGCGCATTTGTATCAGTCTGGCTGTGCCAAGCTGATGCTGCCAAAAACCTACGGCCAGATGACAGAAGCTGTGATGCTGAACACGGCTGGCGGGATGACCGGCGGTGACAGGCTGGATGTCACCATAAGGGCGGATAATTGTGCCCTTGTTGCCACTACCCAGACAGCAGAACGGCTGTACCGCAGCAGTACTGAACCAGCACAGCTTGATATTCAGCTGCATGCTGAACAGGCTGCCACGCTGCACTGGATCCCACAGGAAACCATTATCTTTGACAGCGCAGAGCTGGACCGGACAATCCGCCTTGATCTGTCAGCAGACAGCAGCTGTCTGCTCGCAGAAACACTTATTCTGGGCCGTGAGGCTATGGGTGAACAAATTGATTATTGTCATTTTACCGATAACTGGCGGCTGTATCGTGATGGCCAGCTGTTCCATGCTGAATCCTTCCGGCTGACAGACAGGGTTGCTGAAGTTCTGGCCGCACCAGCCGGCGGTAACGGTGCTCGGCTGCTGAGCACAATTATATATGCCGGGCGTGACGCAGACCAATTGGCTGAGGCGGTCAGGGCTGCTGTTGAACATAGCTCATCTGTCTGCGCAGCATCTTATTGGCAGGACAGGCTGGTGATCAGGCTGATGAGCCCGCATCCGCCTTCTGCACGTGCAGATATAAACAGCCTGCTTTTTGCCTTGCGCGCACAGCCATTGCCGCGTGTCTGGCAGGTCTGACAGATAAGGAGACAGATGTGAAACTCAGCCCCCGCGAGAAAGACAAATTATTGATATCCATGGCCGCGATAGTGGCGCGTAACCGGCAGCAAAGAGGGGTAAAGCTGAATTATCCAGAGGCAGTGGCCCTGATTACAGATTTTGTTGTGGAAGGGGCACGTGATGGCCGTTCGGTGGCTGATCTGATGGCCGCCGGCGCACAAATTGTCAGCCGTGATGACTGTATGGAAGGTATCGCAGAAATGCTGCATGACGTGCAGGTTGAAGCCACTTTTCCTGATGGCACAAAGCTGGTCACTGTCCACCACCCGATACGCTGAATGAAAGAGGCACGGCGCATGATTCCAGGTGAAATTCTGACCAAAGCTGAGGACATAGTCCTGAATGCAGATAAAGCTTCTATACGGCTTAGCGTTGCAAATACAGGAGACCGGCCGGTGCAGGTTGGCAGCCATTATCATTTTTATGAGACCAACACAGCCCTCCTGTTTGACCGCGAGGCAGCCAGAGGGATGCGCCTTGACATCGCTGCAGGGACGGCGGTGCGGTTTGAGCCCGGACAGGAACGCGAGGTTCAGCTGATCCCCTATGGCGGCGCACATATTGTGCATGGCTTTAACCAGAAAATTGGGGGAGCAATATAATGCCAATTTCCCTATCCAGAAAAATTTATGCCGATATGTATGGCCCGACCACAGGCGATAAGGTTCGTCTGGCTGACACAGAGCTGTTTATTGAAGTGGAAGATGATCTCACCTCTTATGGTGATGAGGTGAAATTCGGTGGCGGCAAAGTGATAAGAGACGGTATGGGCCAGTCTCAGGTCTCACGGGATGGCGGGGCGGTGGATACGGTGATTACCAATGCGCTGATTGTTGATGTCACCGGCATCTATAAAGCTGATATCGGCCTGAAAGATGGACTGATCCACGCGATTGGCAAAGCCGGAAACCCGGACACACAAGATGGCGTGAATATCATCATTGGCCCGTCAACCGAAGCGATTGCAGCAGAAGGCCATATTCTGACCGCTGGCGGATTTGACAGCCATATTCATTTTATCTGCCCGCAACAGATTGATGACGCTTTGCATTCCGGGATGACCACGATGCTGGGGGGCGGGACCGGCCCTGCTCATGGCACATTGGCGACGACCTGCACGCCCGGTCCCTGGCATATTGCCCGCATGCTGCAGTCAGCAGACAGCTTTGCCATGAATCTGGCTTTTGCGGGCAAGGGAAATGCGGCCCTGCCAGAGGCTTTGGAAGAACAGATAAAGGCCGGGGCCTGCGCGCTAAAGCTACATGAAGACTGGGGCACAACACCGGCGACAATTGATAATTGCCTCAGCGTCGCGGACGCGATGGATATTCAGGTGATGATCCATACCGATACGCTGAATGAAAGCGGCTTTGTGGAAAACACAATTGCCGCCATGAAGGGGCGCACAATACATGCCTTTCACACTGAAGGGGCGGGCGGTGGTCATGCCCCTGATATTATTAAGCTCTGCGGGGAGAGCCATGTGATCCCCTCATCCACTAACCCAACCCGCCCCTATACGGTAAATACGCTTGAAGAACATCTGGATATGCTGATGGTCTGCCATCATCTGGACAGGTCTATCCCTGAAGATGTGGCGTTTGCCGAAAGCCGTATTCGCAAGGAAACGATTGCTGCTGAGGATATTTTACATGATATGGGCGCATTTTCGATTATTGCGTCTGACAGTCAGGCGATGGGCCGGGTGGGAGAGGTGATTATTCGCACCTGGCAAACCGCACATAAAATGAAAGTGCAGCGTGGCCGCCTTGCCGGTGAAACAGGTTATAATGATAATCTGCGCGTCAAACGCTATATTGCAAAATACACAATCAATCCGGCGATCTGCCATGGGCTGTCTGCACATATTGGCAGTATTGAGGTTGGAAAACGGGCAGATGTGGTCTTATGGCATCCGGCCTTTTTTGGCGTGAAACCAGAAATGGTTTTACTTGGTGGCAGTATTGCGGTCGCGCAGATGGGTGATCCCAACGCCTCTATCCCGACCCCGCAACCTGTTTATACACGCCCGATGTTTGCCTCTTTTGGCCGGTCTGTTGAACGTTCGGCTATTTGTTTCGTCAGCCAGGCGGCACAAGACAGAGACATTGCCGCAGAGCTTGGCCTGGCCAAACAGACAGAAGCTGTTCAGAACACGCGGGCTATTTCAAAGGCAGATATGATGATGAATCACTATCAGCCCGAAATTCAAGTGCATCCCGAAACCTATGAGGTGCGCGCAGATGGCGAAATATTGACCTGTGCGCCAGCAACAGAATTGCCCATGGCCCAGCGTTATTTTCTGTTTTAACCGTGGTTGAGAGAAAAGAGGAAGAGAGCCTATGCCTATCGCTCAAGAGATTAGACACAACATTAACCCGAATAGCGCAGATGATATCATCACGCTGGATTATGAAGGCCGGTTTCTGCGCCGCAAACGCCTGATCACAGATGGCGGTGAAGTCTTTCTGGTCGAATTGTCAGAAACAATATCCCTGTCCGCAACTGACGGGTTTGTTCTGGATGACGGGCGCATCATTGCAATCCGGCCAAAGCCGGAACCGTTGCTGAAGGTGACGCACAGCCATCTGCCGCGTATCGCCTGGCATGTGGGCAACAGGCACACCCCTTGTCAGATTGAACAGGATTATCTTTTGATCCAGCAGGATCACGTGCTTGAAGATATGCTGCGCCTTTTAGGGGCGGATAGTGAAAGACTGGAGGCTCCATTCACACCTGAAGGCGGGGCTTACGGGCATGGCCGGACCCATGGCCATGAACATGGCCGGTCTGATGGTCATGACCACAGCCATACCCATTCCCATGACTTTCATCATCATTGAGGGTGAGATAATGGCAGATAACAAGCGCGATATGATGATCCTGCAAGCCTGGTTTTCGCCTGCTTTTCCGACCGGTGCGTTCAGCTATTCGCACGGTATCGAAACCGCAATTCAGGACAGGTTGATCACAGATGGGCAAAGCCTGAAAGGCTGGATCGCTGCTTTGCTGCTATATGGGTCCGGCCGCAATGACGCGATATTTCTGAAATCAGCTTACGAAGGGGATGAACAGGCAAATCCGCTTGGCCTTGCCCTGTGTGCAAGTAAAGAAAGATGGCAGGAAACAACCGAACTTGGTCAGGCATTCTGCCGGGCTGTGAATAACAGCTATCACACAAATCTGCCAGATGGGCTGGCCTATCCGGTGGCAGTTGGTCAGGCGGCACGAACCATCGGCCTTGACCTTGGCCTGACTATCCAGAGCTATCTGCAGGCTTTTGCAGCAAACCTCATTTCTGTTGGGGTGCGGGCGATTCCAATAGGCCAGCATGCAGGCCAGGACTGTCTGGTCGGGCTCTGTCCTGTCATTGAAGAAAGTGCGGCCAAAGCAGCAGAAACCACACTTGATGAGGTCGGCAATGCGGCGATGCTGTCTGATCTGATGGCGATGAAACATGAACAATCAGTCCCGAGGATTTACCGAACATGACAAAAGAAAAATTAAGATATGGCCCGTTGCGGGTTGGCATTGGCGGGCCTGTGGGGGCGGGGAAAACCAGCATGACAGAGGCATTATCCAGGGCCTTAAGCGATGATATTTCTATGGCTGTCATCACCAATGATATCTACACCTCAGAAGATGCAGATTATCTGGTCCGTGCTCAGGCGCTGTCCTCAGAGAGGATTCGTGGCGTGGAAACAGGCGGGTGTCCGCATACAGCTATCCGCGAGGATGCCTCTGTGAATCTCGCAGCGATGGAACAGCTTAAAACACAGTTTCCGGACCTTGAATTGATCCTGCTTGAATCAGGTGGCGATAATCTGGCTGCCACCTTCAGCCCGGAACTGGTTGATCTGACCATCTATGTCATTGATGTCTGCATGGGTGCGGATATCCCGCGAAAAAAAGGACCGGCCCTGATGAAGTCAGATATGCTGGTGGTCAATAAAATAGAACTGGCAGAGCATGTTGATGTTGACCTGGAACAAATGCGTGCCGACACCAAAGAAAATAGAGGCGGCCGGCCGTTTATTTTTGGCTCTATGCGCAAGGGCGTGGGTGTGCCGGAACTGGCCGCCTTTTTGAAAATTGAAGGCGGTCTTTGCTGACCTGAATCCCTTTTAACCATGTTCACTGAAGGAGAAAAAATGAAAGCTCTTATTTTAGCTGTTGCGATGATGGTGATGCCCTTTATCGCGAATGCCCATCAAAGCCAAGATAAACAGGTCGTCTGTCATAAGGATGGAGAAGGCACCTTGCATTGTCATGTCTCTGACGGTTAACGCACTGCCTTTCTACACTTTGCTCAAAAGTCTGCGGTCCGGGCTGCAGAATCCAGCCCTACGGTTCCATCCTCTTTTATGTGGTCATTCATGTGTTTTTCTACATCAGCGCAGCGCTGTACCCTGGTCGCTAAGCAGACGGCAAAAGCGGGCGAATCTGTTGATAGAGCGTATGAGAAATGATCCGAGCCTCTTTTAGACGTTCTGTCATCGCCGGGTCCGGCTGAACCTCATCATTAAGGTCTGGCTTTACGCATATTCTGTCAACAGATGCTCCGCCTGCCACCATGGCCAGACGGGCTGCACCAACCGCCGCACCTGTATCGCTGTCAGCGCCCAGCAATAAAGGGCGTTGCAGCAGGCTGGCAATCATCTCCAGCCAATGGCGGTTCTTTGCTCCGCCCCCTGTCGCGATAAGGCTGTCTGGCACCCCGCCAGTTTGCGCCAATACATCCATCGCATCTGCAATGGCAAATGCAACACCCTGCATCACCGCGCGCATCATATGGCCAGCATGATGATGCCGCTGCAGACCAAAAAAACCGCCTCTTGCCCCGGCATCATTATGGGGGGTCCGCTCGCCCGATAAATAGGGATGAAACAGCAGGCTGGTCTCTGCAGAGTCCGTTTTATCCGTCTCAGCGATCAAGCTGTGTACAGTCTTGCCCGTCACCTCACACAACCAGGCAATACAGTCACTTGCGGCCAGGATGACCCCCATTTGGTGCCACCGGTCAGGCAGGGCATGACAAAAGGTATGTGCGCCTTGTGCGGCGGCGGGAATAAACTTATCTGTGACTGAAAACACTACGCCGGATGTGCCTAAAGATAAAAACCCGTCCCCCGGACAGACAACCCCAAGCCCTGCCGCCGCACAGGCATTATCGCCACCACCTCCGGCTATGAAAGGGCGACCCGCAATACCCCATGAGCGGGCGATATCTGTGCGAAGATAAGCTGAAATCTGGCTGCCCTCGATCACATCAGGCATATGTTCAGGCGACAGCCCGCTGGCCGAAAGTAACTCAGGAGACCAGCATCTGTTGCCGACATCAAGCCATAATGTTCCGGCGGCATCGGACATTTCTGAGACCATTTCACCGGTCAGCTTGTAGCGCAGATAATCTTTCGGCAGCAGAAACTTTGCTGTCCGTGCAAACAGTTCTGGTTCGTGTTCTGCCAGCCAGACAGCCTTTGGCGCCGTAAACCCCGGCATTACTGCATTTCCAGAAATAGCCCGAAAAGCGGGGTTTTCATCCAGCATGGCCGCTTGTTTTGCACTTCTTGTATCATTCCACAAGATGGCCGGGCGTAAAACGTCACCACCTTTATCAAGCGCAGTCAGCCCATGCATTTGTCCGGACAGCCCAATTCCGCGCACATGCTGCATGTGTTGTGCTGAGGCCGCCCGAAGCGCCTGTGCAGCCTTGTCTGCTGCGCTCCACCAGCTCTGTGGGTCTTGTTCTGCCCATCCTGGCCGGGGGCGACGAACAGACAGCTCAATTGTCTGCGCCTGAAACGGTCGTCCGGTTTCATCCACCAGCACTGCTTTCACCGCAGATGTGCCAATATCAATACCCAGATACATAATTTCCTCCGCCTGATATACTGTATGCCGGCCCTGTTTCAGCACATATTGGTTTTTGTCTATTGTGACCTGTTGTTTGTGTTCAGGCCAATGATCACTACACCCCTTTTCAGCTGACGACCAGTTGATGGCCAGAGCAGGGGGCGGCAGCGCTGGTAACAGCTGTCAAAAAGGCATCGGATGGGCTTTATGTGCTGCATCTATTTCGGCGACCACTTCATCACTCAGTACCAGATCGGCACCCGCCAGAATATGTTCAAGCTGGGTTTGTGTGGTTGCGCCAAAAATCACCGACCCCATAAAGGGGCGCATCATCGCCCAGGACAGAGCCATATGTACAGGGTCTAATCCATATTTACGCGCAATGGTGAGATAGGCATGAATAGCGGGCCAGACACGGGCTGTTTTACGTCCGCCAAGATCAGGTGTGGCCGCCATGCGCGAGCCATCTGGCGTTGTTGAGCCGCCCTGATATTTCCCGGTCAGCAAGCCAGCTGCCAGGGGTGAGAACGCCAGCAAATCAACCTGCTCATGATGGCAAAGTTCTGCCAGGTCCAAATCAAACAGGCGGCACAGCAGGCTATATTCATTCTGAATGGTCAGCACGCGCGGCCGCTCTGTTGTCTTTGCGGCCTGCAGCCAGGTCGATGTGCCCCACGCACTCTCGTTAGACAGGCCGAAATAACGGATCTTACCTGCTTTGACCAGGCTGTCCAGTTCGGTTAATACCTCATCAACATGGTCTGTAAACGCTGCTCTGTCTTGTCCGGTTGGATTAAACTGCCAGTTTTTTCGGAACATGTAAGAGCCCCGATTAGGCCAGTGCAGCTGATAGATATCGATATAATCTGTGTTCATAGACTGTAATGACGCCTCTACTGCACTGCGGATCGTCTGTGGGGAAATCGGGCTGCCCTCACGTACAAATTGGTGCCCCGCACCTGTGACTTTTGTTGCAATCACCAGCTCATCTCGCCTGTTTTTGATGCCTGGCCATTTGCCGATGACCCGTTCTGTATCTCCAGAGGTTTCAGCACGCATCGGGTTGGTCGGGTACATCTCGGCAGTATCAATGAAATTGATACCATGGGCTAGGGCTGTATCGATCTGACGCCAGCCATCTTCTGGTGTGGTTTGCTCTCCCCAGGTCATTGACCCCAAACATAATTTGCTGACTTCTAATGAAGACCACCCTAATTTCTTAATCTGCACGTCACACTCTTTTGTTTTTGATCCCAACACGGTTCTTAAGTCGCCCCAGAATTTTAAGGTTTATTGCCTTGGTTTGCCAAGAGGTTGCGTTCCCTTGCGTCATATCCTGTTATGTCTGCTTTACCGAATTTTATTGTTTTTTAACCCTGCACGCGGTCTGATAAACGAACTGGCCGAGCCAATCAGGCAGACGAAGGAGAGCAGTTGCTATGACGGATCAACAACCAGAGAATTCAGCGCTTGCGGATGTGCGTGTCCTTGACCTCAGCCGGATTCTGGCCGGGCCATCAGCCACCCAGATTCTGGGGGATCTTGGTGCTGATGTGGTTAAAATTGAACATCCGGCTGGCGGTGATGATACCCGTCGCTGGGGGCCTCCTTTTATCGATACGTCTGACGGGCTGCGTGCAGAGGCAGCCTATTTTGCCTGTTGTAACCGGAACAAACGGTCTGTTGCGCTGGATTTCTCAAAGCCAGAGGATATTGAAACCCTGAAAAAAATGGTGCGGGTTGCTGATGTTCTGGTTGAGAATTTCAAATTTGGCGGGCTGGAGAAATACGGGCTTGATTTCGCCAGCCTGCAAAAGATTAACCCCAAGCTGATTTACTGTTCCATTACCGGTTTTGGTCATTCAGGGCCTTATGCGCACCGCCCGGGCTATGATTTCCTTATCCAGGGGATGGGCGGTCTGATGAGCATTACCGGACAGCCTGATGGCACATCCGGGGCTGAGCCGATGAAAGTTGGTGTCGCTATTTGCGATTTATTCACAGGGCTGAACGCGGTCAGTGCGATATTGGCGGCCTTGCATTATCGTACCCGAACCGGTGTGGGACAGCATATTGATTGTGCGCTTTTGGACAGCCAGGCCGCCATGCTCGCCAACCAGTCCTCCAATTGGTTAAACTGCCAGGTTGTCCCGGAACGGATGGGCAATCATCACCCCAGCATCGTTCCTTATCGTGTATTTGAAGTCAGCGACGGATATATCATCATTAACTGCGGTAATGACGGGCAATTCACGCGGCTTGTGACCGCTTTGGGCAGGCCGGAGCTTGCTGATGATGATCGGTTTAAAACAAACGAAGCGCGTTGCCAGAACCGCGAGCTTACAGACAGCCTGATTACCACAGCTCTTGCCTCTCATACGCAGGCAGATGTGATAGCGCTTCTGGAATCTGTTAATGTGCCATGTGGGCCGATAAATGACATTCCTGCATTATTTGCAGACCCACAATTAAAGGCGCGTGATGTGGAGGTCTCGTTGCGGCGCAGTGATGGTGTCATGTTTAATAGTGTGGCTTATCCGCCCAAGCTCTCAGAAACGCCAGCGCGATATCACCGCCCGCCACCTGTCTTAGGCGGGGATAACCAACAGGTGTTTGATGATTGGGATATTGCCTAGTACTGTTCAGCTCTGAACAGGTTAAGGTCACTTTTTGATCTGATGAGAGATGGTTTTTGCAGCATCAAATTCAGCCCGCTTTGCTGCGATCTCTTCTGCCGATAGCTTGCTGATATTTGAATAATCTTCCTTCCAGTTTTCCGCGCCATTCCAGCTGAGCGGATTGGTGATTGTTGTGCGCGGGCCAGTGGCTGTGGCCAGAAGGCTGAGGGCTCCTGACAAGGTCTGTTTCTGAGATAGGGGATCATGTGGACGTCCACAACTATTGCCTAAGGGGAAGTCAGAAAAATAAAACCGCGGCACCCCAACCTGTTCAACGATATCTTTCGCACAGCCCAAAATCACTGTGACAATCCCGGCCTGTTCAGCTGCCCGCGCCGCCAATGCGACAGACTGGTGACATACCGGACAGTTAGGCACCAGAATAATGGCGTCTACCTTATCCTCTATCAGGCTGCTGACCAGCGCCGGGCAATCCTGTTCAAGATGGGTGCGCTGGGACCGGTTGGTGGGAAAACCATAAATAAACGGCACAACCGTGCCAATCACGCCCTCTGCCGCAGCATTTTGCAAGCCCGCCAGCGGGAAATATGTGCCTTTATCTTCTGCTGTTGTATGTGCTCTGTCTATGGCGATATGTGAAATCCGCAGGTCAGGTTCTGGTGAAACAGGCAAACGATAAAGTTGATAAAATTTGGCTGCGGCGTTATATGCCGCGCCCGGGCCCTGTTCACCCTTGCCTGGCTGAAAAGGGGCCGCGGTTGTGACAATCGCGACACGCATATCCTGCAGCAATTTTGATGGCCGGGTAAATGGAACGGTTTCAAATTCTGCCCAGCGATAAGGATTATCATATCCCAACCCTAAATAATAACTGGTTGTGCGTTCGATATATGAAAGTGGTGGGCGGGCTGGCATCATTTCTTCTCTATTTCATTCGATCTGTTACTGAATCCAACACCGCCTTATTTTACCAAGGGCTAGACTCTGCTTGTTATCGTCACCCGGCCAAGGGCAGGGTTCACAATCAGATGCTCTCCTGTTTTGATCAGTGTTGTCACATCACCCTCTTCGAACCGGTCAACCATCGCCATATTGGCCAGAGCTGCCCCTTGTGCCAGGATGGTGTTTGCCTGATTCAACAAAATGGCTTTCGGGGCAATATGCCGAGAGGTCATTTCATATAACATCCAGGCTGTTGCCACCCCGCCTTTTGCTGTGTTCAGCACCAAAATAACATCGCGGTAACTCTGCCCATACAGCTTATGTTGCGGGCGTGAAAACACGCCCTGTATCCGGTCCAGATCATAACGGGCAGAAAAATTATCATCAGCAACAAGGGCGATACCTTCTGTCTGTGGACCAATCCCGATATGACAGCTCAGCTCTCTTGTCATGTCACAATCACCCCTTTTTCAGCAGAATTTATACAAGCTGACATGCTGGCCAATGCAGGCTTATAACCATAACCGCCCAGGATATTCACAATCTTTGCAGAATTGCTGAGCAGTCTGGTCCAGCCATTTGCTTCACCAATCTCGCGGGCATATTGCTGATAAAAACAGGTCCCGACCAGAACCCGTGCGCCAAATGCCTCCAGTGCCGACACATATCCCATAGAGACAGCATCGCCATAAACTTGTGCAGAGGTGCAGACAATCATATCTGTTGTCTCTGCCCGTTTCCGGCCTTTACATAGGCTGGCCAACTGGCCCATTTCAACAAGGCTGAGCTGGGGGGCAGCAAACACCACCACATCAACTGCCTCGCCTGTGGCGGTAAAAGGGGCCTGAAGGCTGGTCAGAATCTCAGCTGTTATCTCAGTGGTTGACAGGGTCTCGGCGCCAACATCACTCAGCCGGTGACATTCAGGTGTGATGCCGACAATATGAAACATAGGGATAGACCCATAGCTGGCCATTGCCGCGCCGAAATGTTTCAGCTGGTCTGATGTTGGCGCTGCTTCAATTCCTTCAATAACAGGCACTTCCCAGTAGCTGCCTGCCATCCGGCCAATCGCTGCGCCCAGAACACCCCATTGCATCAGATCTTTTGGGCTGTGTCGGACATGATAGCGTCTGGTGGCTTGGCGCTGGGCATCCAGATGCAGACCATAGCGCGGCGTGCGGCCAGTCAGACCTGCGGCCAGTGCAGATGGCCCGCCTTCAAAATTTGAACGCGCTCCACATACAGAATTCGAATAAATCACAACGCCGGTATCCCCAAAGGCCACATGGTCACCAAACACCGGCGGCATAATGGTCTGATAGTTGATACAAGTATTCGTCATCATGATGCCCATAGCCGTGCAGGCAGCAATGAAACGACGCTCCAGATTGGCCATGTCTTCTGTCTGGCCAAGCAGCTCATAACAAGACAGATCAACACCGCGCGGGTCAGTAATCATCGGGATTTTTACCTCTGCACCCTCTTCGGCCATCTTCTCAGCAAAAGCTACGCCGGCCTCACCCAGGGATTCCGGGTCCGCCATCATATGAGCCTGACTGACATGAACCATATCTGCGGCATCAAACATTTGGCCAACCTGCAGCTGGTGCTCAATCGCCCATTTTACCGCTGGCCCGGCCTCGCCGGCCAGCATTGCCTGTTCTTCGTCATTTAATTTCATCTCTATGCGGCCTTACGATATTGACGGCTTATCTGGAATCATGTCGCTCTCGGCAGATAATTGTCAATCCAAACCCGTAATCCCTCTTCGACTGCGCTGATGTTTTTATATTCGCGAAAAGCGGGGGACAGTTTGTCAGTCTGCTTGCGGACAGAATCTACGAATTCAGGCTGCTGGCGAAACCGGTTCAGGGGTGCCAGGCTGGTCCGGATGGTAAACAGAACAGCCCTGCTCTCAGGTAATTTATAAAAACACTGCCGTTCGATACGTATATGAATGACCTCGCCCCACGCTTCGGCTGAATGCGGCCTATCTGTGACTGCGGCACGTGAAGGCGCAAACAGCCTGTCATCTGATTGCACTGACCAATTCAGGCGTTGCGACAGGCAGCCAGGCAGCATAGCAGTTAAAAACCGGTTCACAGGCTTGGCCAGTCTATCTGTAAAACCAGGCACGGGGGCATGAATGGCGGTGATTGATTGCCCCATTTTTTCAGACAAGTGCCAATGGCTGGGAAAGCACAAGCTGGCGGCGGTCAACATCCAGTCAGCCTCTGGCCCGCTGTCATCAGAACGACTTATCACAAGCACATCTTCTGGGATCAACGCAGATATCTGTCGCAGGCAGGCTGCCTGTTCAGGGCTAACTGTCATATTGTGATACTGATACAGATGGCTGGCAATTGTTTGGCTTGCCTCCAGCGCGGCGGCCTGTCCATCAGCAACAAAATCAAAAACATCAGCAGCCTGTTCAGACAGAAGATATTTTTTTTCGGCTAATTGGCGCGCCCGCATAGTCTGGTCACCAAAGGCATCTGGCCCATCCAGCCAGTAAACAGGCGCACACCCCTGCACCCCCAAAGACAAGGCAGGCAGTTTTGCGATCGGCGGAAGGGGCATATGTTCTGGTCGGGACATAATCGCTCTTCGTGACTAGGGACTGACCTTAGTCTGAAGACTGTCTGCGCCAGACGCAACGCAAACAGCGTCTGTCTCAGGTAAAATAATCCCAAATCCCCACGCTATAAATGGACAGGAACACAACGTTAATCCATTTCAACTGGCGTTAAGTATGCAGCCAGGCACAATAGACCCAGATCAGGCAGAAGGGCAGGCTGATAAATATGGTCCAGGGGTACCAGTCACGGATAATCGCCACCGCGCTGAGCAGGCCTAGCCCAAGGGCCACCCATTTTAACTGCCCCTCATAACGGGCGAATTTCATCAGCCATCTGGTCATGCAAGCTCATCTGGTTATCACCAGGGACATCCCGGCAGATCAGATATACCAACATTTACCTTTTCAGCGCAGATTTATTTCGGGGTCGGCGGGTTACCTGGGATCGGCAGGCCACGCAGGGCTTTATTGGTGCGCATATATTGCGGCGCGTATGCAGTCTCTGCATCCAGAGCTTCTGCGGCGTGCCAGGCCCAGCGCGGGTTATATAACATACCCCTGGCAAGGGCGATCATGTCGGCCTGACCTGACCGTAAAATGGCTTCTGCCTGTTTCGGTTCTGTAATTTGCCCGACCGCCATTGTGGGCAGCTTTGTGTCACGCCGGATATCACTGGCAAAGCCGGTTTGGTATCCCGGGCCAACATCAATATTCTGCAAAGGGGAATTTCCGCCGCTTGACACATCAATGAAATCAACGCCGCGTTTCTTCAGCTCATGTGAAAAGGCGGTTGCTTCGCGCACATCCCAGCTTGAGCTCTCTACCCAATCTGTTGCGGAAAACCGGACCCCTAACGCCTTATGTTTTGGCCACACCGCACGCACAGCTTCAAATATTTCCAAGGGGAATTTCATCCGCCCCTCCAGGGCCCCGCCATAGCTGTCATTACGCTGATTGCTGAGCGGCGATAAAAACTGATGCAGAAGATAGCCATGTGCCATATGAAGCTCAACCACATCAAAGCCGATTTCATCCGCACGGCGGGCGGACTGAACAAAGGCATCCCTGATGGCATTCATCCCGTTTTCATCCAGTGCATCCGGTGTCTCAAACGCCTCTGAATAAGGTGTTGCGGACGGCGCACAGGTCTGCCAGCCACGTGCATCTGTTGACGCGATAGGCGCACCACCCAGCCAGGGCAGTTCTGTTGACCCTTTGCGTCCGGCATGGCTCAGCTGAATCCCCATCTTGGCGTTGCCATAATCATGACAAAACGCCACAACCCGTTTCAGGGCAGCCTGATTATCATCTGACCACAGGCCTAGACAGCCTGGTGAAATTCTGCCCTCTGGCGTAACACCTGAAGCTTCCATGATGATTAAGCCAACACCTGATACCGCAAACTGACCGATATGCATCAGATGCCAGTCATTCGCGTTGCCGTCCACCGCGCTATATTGGCACATAGGGGCAACAATGATTCGGTTGCGCAGCTCAACACCGCCAATTGTAATGGGGCTAAATAATTTTGCAGAAGACATTCAAAAAAGACCTTTTCATCTCAAAAACAGGTAACAGGACAGACGCTCTGCCTAGCTTTGTTCAGCCTCAGGCGATAACACAGCGATAAAATCGGTAAAAAACTTGGTCGCTAATTTCTTGGCCGTACTTTCGATCAGCCGTGATCCTAACTGAGCGATTTTGCCGGTCACTGCCGCATCAACCTCATAAGTCAGTCTGGTTCCTGCACCATTATCTATGGGCTCCAGCTCCACCCGGGCTGAACCTGTTGCCCCGCCTGCAACACCGCCTTTGCCTGACCCTGATATGACATAAGAACGCGGCGGGTTCAGTTCAGACAAGGTCACCTCGCCTGTAAAGGTGGCGGAAACAGGCCCGATCTTTAGCTTTACCTTTGCGGTCAGTTCTGTGTCAGACACTTTATTCAGTTCCTGACAGCCTGGTATAGCCTTCGCCAATATGTCGGCATCATTTAAAGCGGCCCAGACATCATCAAGGGGAAGCGGGATATCCTGTGATTGTTTCAGTTCCATCGGTGAGGTGGTCTCCAAGAAAGGGGGGTAAAAGAAAGGGTCCAGGCGATATCCCTTACGATATATGCTGAACTGATTATCTGTAAATGCCCATTTGTTTGCAAGAAGAGCGGCAAAATAAAACAGGCAGGATAATCGTCCTGCCTGTTTTATTTGGCTTAATCAGTCGGCCTTAACAGGCAGCAACGGCCCGCTTTGTCATCTCAACAATCAGATGTGCGCGGTAATCTGCTGATGCGTGCATATCGCTCATCAAATCGCTGTCATCAACCGCAACCCCGTCAACAGCATCCGCTGTAAAGCTGGCATTCAGCGCAGCTTCCAGCCCGTCATGACGAAACACACCATCCTGTCCCGCCCCGGTAATGGCGACAGCCACGCCAGACGCGGTTTTCGCTGTAAACACGCCGACCATGGCATAGCGTGATGCCGGGTTTGGAAATTTCACATAGGCGGCTGTTTCTGGTTTGGGGAAGCTGATGGCCGTAATCACCTCATCTTCAGCCAATGCTGTTTCAAACATACCTGTGAAATAATCACCAGCAGCGATATCTCGTTTGTCGGTATGAATGGTTGCGCCCAAAGCCATCACCGCAGACGGATAACAGGCAGACGGATCATTATTGGCCACAGATCCGCCAATCGTACCGCAATTACGCACCTGTCTGTCACCAATACCCCCAGCCAGAGCAGCCAGAGCCGGGATTGCTTTTTTCACTACATCAGATGTCTCCACCTCAACATGGCGGGTCATTGCCCCGATACGGATGCTGCTGCTCTCATCACTGATCCCTGACAGGCCAGCATCAGCCAAGTCCACCAGACAATCAGAGGCGGCCAGACGCTGTTTCAGTGTTGGGATCAGGGTCTGTCCCCCGGCCAACAGCTTGCCTTCATCAGCACCGCTCAGATGGCTGACCGCATCAGCGACATCTTTGGCTTTGATATAACTTGTTGCATACATGATTTATCTCTCCTGTCGCCTGATTATTCTGCCGCTTTTGGGGTGGCATCATTGATGGCCCGCCAGACTTTTTCCGGTGTGGCCGGCATCGACATATCGGTTACGCCAACAACAGCCAGCGCATCGACAATGGCATTGATGACCGCTGGTGGCGAGGCAATCGCACCAGCTTCACCACATCCTTTCACACCCAAATCATTATGGGTACAGGCTGTGACCGTATAATCCACTTTGAATGACGGCAGATTATCGGCCCGCGGCATGCAGTAATCCATATATGATGCCGTCAGCAGCTGGCCATTTTCGTCATAATGGGCATTTTCCAGCAACGCCTGCCCGACGCCCTGGGCAATGCCGCCATGAACCTGACCTTCAACGATCATCGGGTTGATCAGGTTGCCGAAATCATCACAGGCTGCCCAATCAACCAGATCAACAACACCTGTTGCCGGGTCAATTTCCACCTCACAGATATGTGTGCCTGCCGGATAGGTGAAATTCAGCGGATCATAAAAGGCTGTTTCTTCCAGCCCCGGCTCCAGCCGGTCATGCGGGAAGTTGTGCGGCACATAAGCAGACAGCGCAATTTCACCAAAGCCTTTTTCTTTATCCGTTCCGGCCACGGTGAATTTACCGTCCTTGAACTCCAGATCAGCTTCTGAAGCTTCCATCATATGGGCGGCAATGATTTTGCCTTTTTCAATGACCTTATCAACTGCTTTTGAAATAGCGGTCCCGCCAACAGCCAGAGAGCGAGATCCATAGGTACCCATACCAAACTGAATCCGGTTGGTGTCCCCATGTACAATCTCAATGGATTCCAGCGGCACACCCAATTTTTCGGCCACAATCTGGGCAAAGGTTGTATCATGCCCCTGACCATGGCTGTGGGTACCGGTAAAGACCGAAATTGTGCCTGTCGGATCAACCCGCACAACAGCTGATTCATACAAACCCACACGGCCACCAAGCGCCCCAACGACTGCTGAAGGCGCAATGCCGCAAGCCTCGATATAGCTGGACATGCCAATGCCGCGATATTTGCCGCGCTTGGCCGCTTCCGCCCGGCGCGCCTCAAATCCGGCATATTCGATCATCTCCATCGCCTTATCCATCGGTGGCTCATAATCGCCGATGTCATATTGCAGGGCGACAGCTGTCTGATAAGGAAAGGCTTCTTTGGGAATGAAATTCATCCGCCGGAATTCAGCCGGGTCCATTCCGATCTGGCGCGCCGCAATATCCATTGTCCGCTCCAGAAGATAGGTGGCTTCCGGCCGCCCCGCCCCGCGATAGGCATCAACAGGGGCTGTGGTTGTGGCCATGCCTTTTACATTGGTGTAAATCGCCGGAATATCATAACAGCCTGACAACAGCGTGCCATGCAGATAGGTTGGTGTGGCCACCGAAAAGGCAGACAGATAGCCGCCCAGATTGGCCAAGGTATCCACCCGCAGCCCGATGATTTTGCCGTTCTCATCCAGACCCATCTGGACTTTATTCACATGGTCGCGGCCATGCGCATCAGATAAAAACGCTTGTGTGCGATCAGCTGTCCATTTCACGGGACGGCGCAACTTCTTTGCAGCCCATGTACAACAGGCTTCTTCAGCATACAGATAAATTTTCGATCCGAAACCGCCGCCAACATCAGGGGCAACAATCTGCATTTTGGATTCAGGAATACCCAACACAAAAGCGCAAATCACAAGCCGCAACAGATGCGGGTTCTGGGTTGTTGAATACAGAACATAGCTGTCAGCAATATCATCATATTCAGCAACGGCTGCCCGTGTCTCCATAGCGTTCGGGACCAGCCTGTTATTGCGCAGGGTCGCATGCACAAGGGTATGTGCCCCTTTCAGCGCCGTATCTGTTGCCGCTTCATCACCCAATTCCCAGTCGAAATAGGTGTTGTTGGCCATCCCTTCATGGATTTCTGCACCGATGGCCGCACTGTTCAAATCAACAACCGGGGCCAGCTCTTCATAGTCAACAGAGACCAGCTCTGCCGCGCTCATCGCAATCTCCGGCGATTCAGCAACAACCATAGCGACATGGTCACCTACATATCTGACCTTATCTTTGGCCAATACCGGATGCGGCGGCTCAGACATCGCGCTGCCGTCACGGTTGGTCACTGCCCAGCCATTGATCAGCGACCCCACGCCATCAGCTTCAACATCAGCGCCTGTGTAAACTGCATGAACACCGTCCATAGCAACTGCGGCGGCGATATCGACAGATTTAATCCGTGCATGCGCCACATCAGATCGCACAAAAAAGGCGTGCAATTGGCCCGCGCGGTTAATGTCATCTGTATAGCGGCCTTTCCCGGTCAGGAACCGCTTATCTTCTTTCCGGCGCACTGATGCGCCAATGCCTTGATTTAGTGTGCCTTCTGGCATCTCAACCTCCCATTTCTTTCGCAGCTTCCTGCACAGATTTGACAATATTGTGATAGCCGGTACACCGACAGATATTACCTTCCAGACCTTCCCGGATCTGCTGTTCTGTCAGCCCCTTATTCTTTTCCACCAATTCAATGGCGCTCATCACCATGCCCGGGGTGCAATAGCCGCACTGCAGACCGTGATTTTCATGAAAGGCCTGCTGCATAGGGTGCAATTCATCCCCATTGGCAATGCCTTCAATTGTTGTTACCTCCGCACCTGCTGCCTGTGCCGCCAGCATAGTACAGGATTTCAGCGATTGGCCATTCACATGAACCACACAAGCCCCGCACTGGCTGGTATCACAGCCGACATGGGTTCCTGTCAGCCCCAATGTTTCCCTGATGAATGACACCAGCAATGTGTTATCTGGCACATCATGTTCAACGGCCTGACCATTAACGGTCATCTGCACTACAGCCATTCTGTCCTCCCAAAACGGATCGTAAAAAAATTTATTGTACCGTAAAGCGTGTGATGAAATTTGGTATTTGTAAAGGGGGGCGTTCCAATTTTTTACAGAAAAGGACGGTTTCAGAATATGTCTGCCACCATGCGGGCAAGATGAGGGTTTTCGGCCTGTTGTCTTGCCAGCCAAACATCCACCCCTCATATTATCAGGATGAGTAGTGCAGTTCTGGTGAGGAAACAATGGCTCCATTTCAATCTGTAGAGGCGTTGCATGCCGCCCTGACCAGCCATGATTATCTGGCACAGGACGGCTTGGCTGTGGCTTTGTATCTGGCTCTGGCCCGCAACCGGCCGTTATTCTTGGAAGGCGAGGCAGGTGTCGGTAAAACCCAGATTGCCAAGACGTTGGCAGCTGTTTTAGATAAGCCTCTTATCCGCCTGCAATGTTATGAAGGGCTGGATATCAGCGCGGCAGCCTATGAATGGAATTATGCACGCCAGATGGTCGATATTCAGGCCAGCGGTACAGCAGGTCCGTCAGCAACAGCCCCTTCATTGTTTACCGAAGATTATTTAATCGCACGCCCCTTGCTCCAGGCCATCCGCCCCTCATCTGGCACAGCCCCCGTTTTGCTGATTGATGAGCTTGACCGCACGGATGAAGCCTTTGAAGCTTATCTTCTTGAGCTGTTGTCAGACTGGCAGATCACAATCCCTGAACTTGGCCAGATTACTGCCGCTGAACCGCCTGTGGTGATCATTACCTCTAACCGCACACGTGAAGTTCATGATGCGCTGAAGCGGCGCTGTTTTTATCATTGGGTTGATTATCCAGATTTTGATAGCGAGCTGGCGATATTGAACAGAAAGGCTGCTGATGCCGGAAGCGATCTGAAAGCACAGCTGGTTGCCTTTGTTCAACGGTTACGCCAGCAAAATTTGTTCAAAGCCCCGGGCGTTGCTGAGACCATTGACTGGGCCCAGGCATTGGTTGAGCTGAATTGTGTGGCTCTGGATCCGCAGACCGTGGATAAAACAATGGGTATTTTGTTGAAATATCAGGATGACATTGCCCGTATTCAGGGCAGTGAAGCCGCCCGCATCTTGGCTGAGGTACAGGCTGAATTGCTCTCTTCTTCTCTGGTGGCCCGCTGATATGGCTTCAGCAGCTCTTCAGCCTGTTGATGATGTGGAGACCAGCCCCCGCCGTCTGGCTGAGAATATCATGCTGTTTGTCCGGTTGCTGCGGGCATCAGGCCTGAAGGTTGGTCCGTCGGCGATGCTGGATGCGGTGTGTTCTGTTCAACAGGTCGGGATTGAAAAAAAGCCCTATCTTTATCATAGCCTTGCCGCCAGCCTGTTATCTCGTCCAGAAGACAGGGCCCTGTTTGATCAGGCCTTTCATCTGTTCTGGCGGAATCCGAAATTCATGGAACAGATGCGTAACGTGCTGCTGCCGCAAATGAAATCAATGGGCGGCGAGGCGGATAATGAAATGATGCGGCGGCTCGAAGACGCCTTGGGTCAGTCTGCGGATAATCCACCTCCGGTGCCTGAAAAAACAGAACTGCAGATAGATGCCCGCCACACCGCCTCTGAAAAAGAAGCCCTTCAGGCGAAAGATTTTCAGATGATGTCTTCATCTGAATGGGCAGAAGCTGAACAGGCCATTGCCCGTCTTGTTCTTCAGCTGCCCTCTCGGCCCATGCGCCGATATCGCCTCCATCCCAAAGGCCAGCTGATTGACTTCAGGGCCAGCCTGCGCACAGCCCGCTGGCGTGGCGGGCTGGTTTTGCCACAATACCGGAAACAACAACGTCTTGTGCGGCCGGTTGTTGTGCTGTGCGATATTTCTGGCTCGATGGAGAGCTATTCCCGGATGATGCTGCACTTCATGCATGCGCTTACCCGTCAAAGCCCGGCCCGCGTCTCCAGTTTTTTATTTGGCACGCAACTGACCAGCATCAGCCGGTTGCTGCAAAACAGGGATGTTGATGAAAGCATTGCTGCGGTGTCTGCTGCGGTTCCGGATTGGTCAGGGGGGACCCGGATAAGCACCTCACTTGCAGAGTTTAACCGGGTCTGGTCTCGCCGTGTCCTTGGTCAGGGGGCAATTGTTCTGCTGATGACAGACGGTCTTGACCGCGATAGCAGCGCGGATTTATCGGCCCAGATGGACCGGCTGCATAAATCCTGCACAGAGCTTATCTGGCTGAATCCATTATTGCGCTATGATAAATTTGCACCAAAAAGCCAGTCTGTCCAGACTATGCTGGCGCATGTGGACAGATTCATTCCGGTTCATTCACTGGATGCGCTGTCCCAGCTGGCCAGCCTCTTGTCCGGACAGCATAATCATCTCTACAATGATGTGTCAGACTGGCAGGATCAGGCACGTCGGTTTGCGGCGCAAACAGCCTAACTTTTTAATCAGGAACGATGATGACACAGCCAGATATATCAGCAGCCCCGCTTCAGGATCAGGCCTTGATCTGCCTGGCAGCAGACTGGCAGGAACAAGGTCATCAGCTGGCCATAGCAATCGTCATCAGCACATGGGGCTCATCGCCGCGTCAGGTGGGTTCTGTGATGCTGATAAGACAAGATATGCAGCTTGCCGGTTCAGTGTCTGGCGGATGTATCGAAGGGGCCGTGATCGATGCCGCATTAGAGGCTGTTCAGTCAGGTGCCGGCCAGCGGCTTGATTTCGGGGTTGCGGATGAAACGGCTTGGGAAGTTGGCCTGTCCTGTGGTGGCTGGATTTCTGTTCTGGTGTTGCCTGTTGCAGATGGGGGGCTTCCTGTTGCCCGCTTACAGCTGCTGGCTGAACAAATCGCGCACCGCCAGTCTGCGCGCTTTACTGTTGATTTAAACCTGATGCGGCTGACTGAGGCAGCAGATGCGGGTTGTGCGCAGGAACGATCCTGGCTGGACCAGGATGCGGGCCTGTTCCATTTTATCCAGCCTGCGCCTCCCCGCCTTGTAATTGTGGGGGCGGTTCATATCACACAGCATTTAGCCGCAATGGCGGCTCAGACAGGTTTCGAAGTGATTGTGGTTGATCCGCGTGCGGTGTTTGCCAGCCAACAGCGGTTTGGATCTGATATTGACCTTCAACTGGCCTGGCCATCTGAATATCTGGCCACTCATCAGCTGGATGCGTCAACAGCTGTTGTGACGCTCACTCATGATCCAAAAATTGATGATGACGCGCTTGGTCCTGCTGTGAAGGCACCGCTGTTCTATCTGGCCTGCCTCGGCAGTCGGCGTACGCATGAAAAACGGCTTTCCCGTCTGCGTGAGGCCGGCGCAACTGACGACCAGCTCGCAAAAATAAAGGGTCCGGCTGGCCTCGACATCGGCGCAAAAACACCTGCAGAAATTGCTGTGTCGATTTTAGCTGAATTGATCGCGGCCTGGCGGGCTGGAAAAGGGGCTGTGTCTGCCCCTCAACAAACCGGTGAGTTCTGATGCGGTTCGGGCCGGTTGACATCCAGGCCTGTGAGGGGCTCATCCTGGCACATAGCCAAAAACTGGGCAGCAGGCGCATTGCCAAAGGCAGTGTGGTGACCGCAGAACTGGTTAAGGCTTTTCAACAACAAGGGGTTGCCCGGCTTGTTTGTGCCGCGCCGGAAGCGGGCGATTTATCAGAAGATGAGGTTGCCGAACGCCTCGCCGCTGCGCTGATGACAAAAGGCGTCAGCTGCAGCGAGGCAGCGACAGGCCGGGTGAATTTTAAAGTAGGGGCGACCGGCATTATCCGCTATGACCGCACCCTGATCACAGCTTTAAACAGCGTTGATGAGGCATTGACATTCAGTCTTGTTCAGCACAATCAGCTGTTGAGCGCTGGCCAGATGGCGGCCACCTTGAAAGTGATCCCTTATTTTGTGCCAGAACAGATCTGCCAGCAATTTGAACAGGTACTGGAAGGGTGTCCGGCCTTCACCTTCCATCCTTTACAATCCTGGCGGGTTTGCCTGATTCAGACCATGGATGATGTGCTGGGCGACCGTGTCTATGCGGCAACGGAAATAGTCACAGAACGACGCCTGGCTCAGCTGGGCTGCAGCCTGGCGGACCGTCGCCGCTGTGCGCATGACAGTACCAGCGTTTCTGCAGAAATAACACAAGCCCTGTCAGCTGGGGCTGACCTGATTCTGCTGTGCGGGTGCAGCGCGGTTGTTGACCGCCGCGATGTTTTGCCGGTGGCAGTCGAACAGGCAGGCGGCCAGATTAACCAGCTGGGTCTTGCGGTTGACCCGGGCAATATGTTGCTGGCAGCGCATATCGGCAGGATACCGGTAATTGGTATGCCCGGATGCGCCCGCTCGCCAAAATTAAACGGGTTTGACTGGGTGTTGCATCTGCTGCTGGCGGGCCTGCCGCTGACGCGTGAAGAACTGGCTGAAATGGCTTCAGGTGGGTTGTTGATGGAAATTGCCTCACGGCCCCTGCCGCGTGATCTGGCCACAAAGCTGCCGCCAGCGTCCCCGCATATGGGGGTTATTCTGCTGGCTGCCGGCCAGTCCCGCCGCATGGGAGAGGTGAATAAACTGACCGCAGAGATAGCGGGTAAACCTGTGGTTCGGCATGTGGCTGAGGCCGTTCTTGCCGCGGGGCTTACAGATATTGTGGTAGTTCTCGGCCATGACAGCAAGGCTGTGCAAAACTGTCTTGACGGGCTGCCTGTCCGGTTTGTGATGAATGCGGATTATCGCTCAGGTCAGGCCAGTTCGGTTGGCGCGGGTGTGGCCGCCTTGAACAGTTCGGCAACAGATGTGATGGTTGTTCTGGGGGATATGCCGCTGTTACAGCCCTCCTTTTTAAAAGCTTTACAGCACCATCATCTGGCCAACAGCCAGCATGAAAAAATGATCGGCCTTCCGGTGCATATAAAAGACGGCAAACGCCAGCTTGGGCATCCGGTTGTATGGGGCCGCCAGTTTTTCTCAGAGCTCCAACGGCTGAAAGGGGATCAGGGTGGCCGCCAAATCTGGGCTGAACATCCGGCGATGATCAGTTATATGACGGTTGATGACCCGACCGCCTTTCTGGATACCGATACAGCAGATACCCTGCATCAGGCTGAAGCCTTGCTGCTGTCAAAAAACGAGGATTAGAGCGCAACCCGCAAACGCTGTCCGGTTTCGGCACTTTGATAGACCAGCTCTTCTAAGGCCAGCAGGCGGAGATAATCCTGTGCCGTGTTCGCAGGGCGCTTTCCTGCGGCAAGACAATGAAGAATATGCTGGGTGAGGCGATAGACACAATCACCGCCAAAACCTGCCCATTTTTGAGGACTGAGCAGAAGCTGGCTGTCTGTTGACCCGTTCAGCCGTTGCGTCACCTCGCCAAAACCGTTCAGGCTCAGGCTGGCCGCACTGCCCTCCAGCAAAGCCTCGCCCATGGTCAGGCGATGGTTGTCTGCTTTGTGATCTGCCAGCCGGTTTCCATCAAAAATAGCCCGCTTCCCATCATCATAGCCCAACAGGATATGTCCTGCATCCTCTCCGGCAATGACAGGATTGCGCTTTTGCAGATCAGCATAAACCGTGTCTGGCCGTCCGAATAAAAAAGTAAAAACATCTAAAAAATGAATCGCTGTTTCATGAACCAGGAACTGCGGCATAGTCTGGAAATAGGGTTGGCGGGACAGATAAGCGTCTTTGCCTCTGCCGTCATTCGGACGCAGGCTGAAATGAAATTGATAAGGAATGCCAACAGCACCAGTCTGCAGCTGCTCTTTCATGAGCTGATACCAGGGCTGAAACCGGAAATTTTCATGGATGATCAGCTGCAGGCCGGCATCTGCGGCGGCGGCTGTAATGGTCTGCGCTTCTGCCCGTGAACGGCAGAAGGGTTTTTGACAGATAACCGTTCTGATATTTCGTTTGATCGCTGTTCTGATTGCATCTGCGTGCTGATCAGGCGGCAGGATAACATCCAGAATATCTGGTTGTGTAGCGGTGATCATCTCGTCAAGATCGCCAAATGCGGCAACACCGGCTGCCTCAGCCTTTGTGACCTCTTTATCCCCAACAGCGACAAGCTCTGCCTGTTCTGCGCGTTGCCAGGCATCAAAGTGAAACTGGGCAAAATAGCCTGCACCCAGACAGGCCACACGAAACATGTTCATCAGCGTCTGTTGTCCTTTCTGCTGATCTTTGTTGACGGTCTTGTTCACAGCATAGGACACAGACTGGGAAAAGTCTTTGTCTGTCAGACAATTCGTGCCAGTCTTGTTCATAATCTGTGCATCAGGATGTGAGGGCAAAGGTCGTGACAGATCAGATATGGGAAGTTTATGCGCTGAAATATGCAGAGCGTTCAGACAGAACCGCTGCAGACAGTTTTATTTTCGCAGCTGATCATAAAACTTCTCATCCTATGGATTATTTCATCTGGGTGTTGCGGTGTGGTGAGGAGGTGATCCTGGTCGATACGGGCTATGAGGCCGATGAAGCGCGCCGCCGTGGCCGGCCGGTGTTGCGTGCGCCCGAACAGGCGCTTCAGGCGCTCGGTCTGCGCGCAGAACAGATCAGCAAAGTCATTATCACGCATCTGCATTATGATCATGCAGGCTGCCTCGCCAGCTTCCCCAATGCCACCTTTTATCTGCAGGCAGCAGAGATGGCTTATGCAACAGGGTCATGCATGTGCGAGGATGTGCTGCGGATGCCCTATACAGGTGCTCATATCTGTGCGGCGGTGACCGCGCTCTATTCTGGCCGCGTGATTTTCACTGACGGCAGTGCAGCTATTGCAAACGGGGTCAGCGTTCATAAAATTGGCGGCCATTCACGCGGCCTTCAGGCCGTTCAGGTCAAAACAGAACAAGGCTGGCTGTGTCTGGCGTCAGATGCCACACATTATTACGAAAATTTCATCGCCCGCCGGCCATTTCCGATAGTGGTTGATATCGAAGATATGCTGACAGGCTATGACACGCTGCAAAAGCTGGCCTCAGATATCTGTCTTGTCGTGCCTGGCCATGATCCGCTGGTCACAGAGCTGTTTCCGGCTTATGGCGAGAGCGGTTTTGTCTGGCGGCTGGATAAAGGGCCAACAGCACAGCATCCGGGCTGGTCTGTTGGCTGACCTTTCGCCGGATTAATCGTCAAGCATCCCATGTTCATCCAGAACCTTGCGCGCAACCCGCAGGCATTCCAGGGCCTGTGGCACACCGCAATAAATACCGATCACATGAACAATCGCCCGAATTTCCTCTAATGAGCAGCCATTGCGGATCGCCCCATTACAATGCAATTCCCATTCGGTCATTTTGCCTAATGCACCGATCATAGCGAGGTTCATCATTGACCGGGTTTTCTGGTCAATCGCATCATCACCCCAGCCAAACCCCCAGCACCAGGCCGTCATGGCTTCCTGAAACGGACGATTTAACTGATCAGCCTTTGACATTGTGTTGTCAACATACTCAGCCCCTAATGTCGCCTTCCGCTTGGCCAGGCCTTTTTCAAACATATCATCCATATTCAGCTCTTTCTTATTTTGGTTTGTGACAGGACAAAACGCTCAGCTTTCCTGAGAATCTTCATGTATATCGTATCTGTTCATCTCGCCGGTTGTCATATAAATCGTGGATTCTGCGATATTTTTGGCATGATCGCCAACCCGCTCCAGATGCCGGACAACAAATAATAATCTGGTCAATGATTCCAGATTATCATCATCAGTCTTCAGCTTTCTGACCACATCTTTTGACAAGGCATCATGCTGTTCATCCAGCTTCAGATCAGCTTCGAATACCTGCTGCGAGTTGGCCTCATCAGAATTATTATAGGCAGCAATGGCGTCCTGCAGAATGCTCAGCGCCATCTGGCTCATCTTTTGGATAGAGCTGGCAATATCCGCAGAAAGTGGTGTGGTCAGCTTTTTATTGATCTTGGCGATATTTTTCGTCAGGTCACCAACACGCTCCAGATTATTGGCAACCTGAAGCGATGTCAGCACAACCCTCAGATCAGTTGCCATTGGTGCACGTAAGGCCAGGATATTTTGGGCTCTGATCGTGATTTTATGTTCTTGAGCATTGATGAATCTGTCTTGTTCAATGATCTGATCAGCGCGTTTCTTTTCCCCTGTCACCAGGTCATCACAAGCGATTTCTAATGCGGCGCATACGTCATTTCCCATATGCGCAATAAGCAGATGCAGCTCATTCAGCTCTTCATCATAAGATTCTACAATATGGTTAGCCATGGCAAAGCGCTCCTATCCGAATCGACCGGTGATATAATCTTCAGTCTTTTGTTCTTTTGGATTGGTGAAGATCGTATCTGTTGCGTCATATTCAACCAAATCACCCAAGTGGAAAAACGCGGTGCGTTTCGACACGCGGGCGGCCTGTTGCATTGAATGGGTGACAATAATGATAGTATATTCTGATGCCAATTCAGACATCAATGCCTCAATTTTTGATGTGGCAATCGGATCAAGCGCGGAACAGGGCTCATCCATCAGGATGATTTGCGGCTCAACCGCGATGGTACGGGCAATACAAAGACGCTGTTGCTGACCGCCGGACAGGCCTGTGCCTGAATCATGCAGACGATCTTTGACCTCAGCCCAAAGCCCCGCGCCGGTCAGGGCCTTTTCAACAATCTCATCAAGCTCATATTTATTGCGGGCCAGCCCGTGAATCCGCGGCCCATAGGCCACATTCTCATAGATGGATTTTGGGAACGGATTGGGTTTCTGAAAGACCATACCGACCTTCGCGCGTAACGGCACAACATCAATCGACGGGTCATAAATATCCTGACCATCAACGCTGACACGGCCTTCAATGCGACAGCCATCAATAGTGTCATTCATCCGGTTAATGGTGCGCAAAAAGGTCGATTTTCCGCAACCGGACGGGCCGATAAATGCGGTGATCGACTGTCGTTCAATATCTATGCTGATATTGTTAATGGCCCGTGTGTCGCCGTAATATACAGACACATCAGAACAATTAACGATGGTTTCACCCAATTCCCGCATAAAAAACTCCTGTTACCAGCGGCGTTCCAGCTTTTTACGCAGCCAGATTGCCCCCCCATTCATAATAATCAAAAACAGCAGCAGGATGATAATTGCTGAACTTGTTTTCTGGATAAACATTCTCTCTGCAAAGTCTGCCCACATAAAAATCTGCACGGGCAGAACCGTCCCCGGATCAGTCACGCCGCCCGGAATATCGACAATAAAGGCAACCATACCGATCATCAGAAGCGGGGCGGTTTCCCCCAACGCCTGGGCCATACCAATGATCGTGCCGGTCAGCATGCCGGGAATCGCCAGCGGGACAACATGATGCATGGTGGCCTGCACTTTTGATGCCCCTACACCCAACGCGCCATCACGTATACTTGGGGGCACAGCCTTAATTGCGGCACGGCTGGAAATAATAATGGTGGGCAGGGTCATCAGGGCCAGCACCATACCGCCAACCAGCGGTATTGATCGGGGCATACCGAACAGATTGATGAAAATGGCCAGCCCCAGAATGCCGAACACAACAGACGGAACGGCGGCCAAGTTATTGATGTTAATCTCAATTAATTCGGTGAGCCTGTTTTTAGGGGCGAATTCTTCCAGATAGACAGCTGTTGCCACCCCGATAGGAAAAGCGATCACAAAACAGACCACAAGCGTCAGCGCAGAGCCTATCGCTGCACCTTTAATGCCGGCCATTTCTGCGTTTCGTGATGCACTGCCGAAGAACAGATAATCAGAAATCTCATAACTCACCCGGCCACTGTCGTTCAGCTGATCAAGATACTGGATTTGTAAATTAGACAAACGTCTCTGCTTTTCGGGCGTGTCTTTCTTCACAAATCCGCGAAAATAAGAATCAGCATCATCATCCAGCGCAAATTTCACCGTTTGCGTACTGTTCAATAAATCAGGATTATCCTGAACAAAGGACATCAACCGCAGATCAGACCCGTTTGACAGCAGCTTTCGCGCCGCTTTCTTTTCCTTTCGGCTTGATGCGCCTGTCTCAGACAGGATGGCGTCTTGGACCAGCCTCTTGGCCTGTCCGTCAAACAGGGACTGATCAGATAAATCACCTAACGGGTCCAGCCGTTCGCGGTCTAACTCCACCTCAAGCGTGATGTAATATTGGAAAAATCCGGGAAGACCTTTTGAAAGAATAGACGTCATCAAGGTGACCAGAAAAAACAGGGCCATGATGATCGCCGCAATACCGAGCAATTTGAAAGATTGCTCTTTTCTGCGCCGCGAGGTCAGGCTGGCCGTGACCAGCTTTTCTGTCTTTGTCGGTGGCATCAGGCAGCTCCGATCAGTCGTATTGCTCACGATATTTCTTCACAATCTGCAAAGCGAAGAAATTCAGAACAAGGGTAATCACAATAAGGGTCAGGGCCAGCGCAAAAGCAGACAGGGTTTTGGCTGATTCAAATTCCTGATCGCCGACCAAAATGGTGACGATTTGTGCGGTGACGGTGGTGACCGCATCTAACGGGTTTGCAGACAGGTTTGCGGCCAGTCCGGCGGCCATGACCACAATCATGGTCTCGCCAACAGCCCTGGATACGGCCAGAATGATGCTGGCCACAATACCGGGCAGGGCAGCAGGCAGCACAACTTTTTTGATTGATTCGCTTTTTGTTGATCCCAGCCCTAAGGCCGCATCCCGAAGCGATTGCGGGACGGCACTGATCACATCATCTGACAGAGAGGACACAAAAGGAATGATCATGATGCCCATCACAAATCCGGCGGCAAGGGCTGATTCAGACGCCACATCAAGGCCGAGCATACCGCCTGTCTGGCGGAAAAACGGCGCAATGGTCAGTGCAGCGAAAAAGCCATAAACCACCGTCGGCACACCTGCCAGAATTTCCAGCAGGGGCTTTACCGTGCCGCGGATTTTTTTTGACGCATATTCAGATAAATAGATAGCCGCCAGAAGGCCAACCGGAACAGACACACTCAGCGCAATGATCGAAATCAGAAACGTTCCTGCAAATAACGGGATGGACCCATATGCGGCGTTTCCTTCCTGGCCAGAGCCGGCCCGGGCCGCCCCCTCAAATTCAGGATTCCACACTGTACCGGTCAGAAATTCAAGCGGCGGAATCAGCTTGAAGAACCGGATCGATTCAAAAATCACCGAAAAGACAATACCGATGGTGGTGATAATCGCAATCACAGAACAGACGCCCAGACCAGCGAGCAGCAGCACCTCAACCGCATTACGGGCTCTGAAATCAGGGGCAATGCGGGATATGCCATAAATGCCGCCTGCCAGCGACAGCCCTACAGCGATCACCGAAATCAGCCTGTCAGACGTTGCCCGCCATGCGGTCAATTTCTCAGCTGATATCAGGATCCACTGATCAGGCTGACCAACCACAATCCCTTCGGCGATATTATGAATCTGGGCCAGCAGAATCAGGATCGTCTGACGCCCGTCAATCTCAAGATTTGCCGGGAATTGAGCGGTTAACATCTGATTAAACACCAGATCATCTGCGCCGACCCACACGCTCAGCAGAATCAGCGCCGGTGCGGTTGCCAGGACAGCAGGAAAACTGCCGTGATAGATAGAAAGAGAATGTGGCCGTATCTGTGCGGCGTTGCACAGTTTGAAAATTCTGTTTTTACCGATAAAGAAAAAAGCAAACCCGATGGTCAATATCGTTAACGCTATAATTGCCAGCATAAGGTCCGCCTTGATAAATGACGGGGCAGATGACCTGTATTCAGGCAACGCCCCGTCATATGTTGCGTTATTAGTTCAGCATATCAGCTGTCAGCTTTGGCAGCTCTGCCATCGCTTTTTCATAAGCTGCACGCTCGTCTTCTGGCATCGGGACCATGCCTGTATCGGCCAGCAGGCCATCTTCATCCCAATGTTTAGTCCATGTCTTCATATATTCATCGATCCCCGGGACAACACCAACATGCGCATGTTTCACATAGAACCACAAAGCCCGTGAAATGGCATAATCACCATTTGCAATCAGCTCAAAAGTCGCTGGTGTGCCGTCAACAACCGCACTCTGCAATGTGTCTGTATTCTGGTCAAGATAAGAAAAGCCGAAAATACCATAGGCCTGTGGGTCTTCCTGCAGCTTTTGGACGATCAGATTATCTTGTTCACCTGCTTCCACATAAGCGCCGTCAGTCCGCATCGCGCGGCATTTTTTGCCTTTCTTGTCGCCACGGGCAGCAGAGGCTTCCTTGGCGATAGGGTCTTTGCTGCAATAGGCTTTCTGATTTACCATTTCAGCAAATGAGGCACGTGTACCTGATGTTGTTGGCGGGCCATAAACGCGAATTTCGATATCAGGATAGCTGGGGTCAATCTCGCTCCATTTGGTGAACGGGTTTGGAACCCATTCCTCACAATTATAGCTCCGGCCTGACCCTTCGTAACAGGCGGGTACCTCAGCGGTCAGCGCCATACCTAAATCTGCTTTTGAAATCACCAATGTCTCACCGTCTAATGAGTTGGCAACAGCGATACCGTCATAACCAACTTTGACTTCTGTGATGTCAACACCGTTCGCGGTACAGAATTCCAGCTCTTTGACTTTCATCCGTGAAGAGGCATTACCAATATCAATGAATTGTGTGCCGATGCCTTCACAAACCCCTTTTTTCCCAACAGATGAGCCGCCAGATTCCACGACTGGCGTTTTGAATTGGGGATTTTTGCCCATCTCCTCTGCGATAATGGTCGCAAAAGGCAGAACGGTTGATGAACCAGCCATGCTTAACTGGTCACGAGCCTGTGCACCACCTGCCATCAGTCCAGTGGCGATAATTGCCAGCAGAAATTTTTTCATCATGGTCTCCTGAAATGAAGGTTTCTTGATGGGGCTACTCAACAGGATGAGCATTTCGTAAATATGACGGAAATGTTACAGTTTTGTTACCGTGCCACAGAATCCGCTGTGCGCAGATGTGAGCGTTAAAAGCCAAGTTGGCGCCAGGCCTCAAATAACACCACAGAAACTGCGTTTGACAGATTCAGGCTGCGGGACCCGTTTTTCATCGGCAGATACAGCTTTTGGGCAGCACTTATCTGTTGATGCACCGAATCAGGCAGGCCAGTCTGCTCAGAACCAAACAGCAAGCTGTCTCCGTCCCGAAAGCTGGCCTGATCATAACGCGTCTCGCCAAATTTTGTCACTGCCCATAGCCGTTCCGGCTGAACAGAAGACAGATAAGTGTGTAAATCCGGCCAGCATCTCACCTCAGCCAATTCGTGATAATCCAGCCCGGCCCGACGGCAGGATTTCTCATCCAGACCAAAGCCCAAAGGCTCAATCAGATGCAGCCTGGCCCCTGTGTTCGCACATAGCCTGATAATATTGCCTGTATTTGGCGGAATCTGAGGCTGATACAAAATGATATCGAACATCACAGCCCTCATTCAGGGAGTATTTATTAAAAAAGCCTGAATATTTTGAGCAGAAATCGTCAATATTCAGCTTAATCGCCGGACGTTTACAGTTTGTTAAGTTAACTATGCTTAAACTGCTTGCTCGAATGTTTCAAGTGACAAGCAGGAGTTCAGATAAGATGGTTGGCGATGCGCGCTTCCTTCATTTTCGAGCGGGACGATTCACGACGGGCGGGCCGGTTTGCGCTGATATCCCTGAACAGGGAAACGGGCTGTTTTGGCAACGCTTCGGGGCGCGCCAGCGGACGGGGCAAAAGCGGACAGGGCAAAAGCGGATAAGTCTGTTGACAGTTGTTTGTGCAGCACTGTTACTGCTGCTTCTGACAGATGGCTTTGCCCAGACCACGCAAATACAGACCGATCAGGCTACGGAATTTCCGGTCATACCTGATAAAATCAGATCAAGTCTGCTCGATCACCCATCTATTCAGACCGGCCGCGCCAGAACCTGTCAGGCGATTCACCGCTTGGGCATTCAGCATGCCGAATCACGCCCGCAACTGTCTGGTCATATCAACAGCGAACGCCAGTTATTCAGGCATTTCAAATCGTCCAATAATCAGGGTGACCGGGACCGGGCAGAGGCCCGCGGTCTGAGTCGCCAGGAAAGTAATGTGTATGATCTGGAACTCCGGCTCAGACACACGCTGTGGGACTGGCATGTCACGGATAACCGGGTGAAAGCGCATCAAATAGCTTATGATGTGGAACGGCTTCGTCTCACGATTTCCTTATCTGAATAGGTTGTCTCTCTTCTGAAGGCGGCGTTGCGGCTGGATTTGTATGCTGAGCAGGTCGAGCAGAGCAAGCAGGCTATCGCCGATATGACACCTTATATTCAGGCGATTGAAGCACAAGGTGAGGTTGGCTTTGTGCGGCTGGTTGATGTGCGCCGGGCCAGGCTGGTCTTGCTGGATGAAGAAATTCGTCTGCGAGAGGCGGAAACCGCTCTTGCCCAGACGGTTGAAGATATTTTCACCCAGTTCAGGCTGGACCCGCCAGACGCGCCCCAGTTTTTATCTATGTTCAGGCTGGTGCGCCTGCTTCAGCTCCTGTCGGTTCAGCCTGAGGCCTCAGAGCTGGTGCGCTCAATAGAGCTTCAGGTCAGGCAGTCTATTTATGATTTTGAATCGATCAGCGCTGAACTTTATCCGGTTCTGGATGTGACTGTGGATGCCACGGCGTTTGATTTGACTGATTTTGAAAGTGAATATGAAGTTACCGGCCAGATGTCGGTGTCGATGCCCTTATATGATGGCGGGACCAATAAGGCCAGGCGGGCTGAGGCGTCCTGGCGGATGCGCGAGCTGGGCCAGGATAAGTGGCGTGAAATTCAGGAAGAACCCCGTCGCCTGCCTTTCCCTTTTTCGTTATTTTCAGCTCTTTACACAAAATGGTTCGGGCCGTCACCAGCGGCTGTCGGTCCTATCTTGCCTGATCATTCTGAAGTTGATTTATCAGCTGAAGAGCCGGGCATGCTGAAAAGCCAGCTGATCTTCATCCTGATCACCAGCTTTTTTGCGATTGCACTTTATTGGGCCAACACAGCTGAACTGGATAAACAGGTCCGTGCCGACGGCTCTATCGTGCCGCCATCAGATGTACAGATTGTTCAGGCCCGTCTGCCTGGCCTGATCACCGAAATCAGCGTTGAGCTTGGCAGTAAAGTCAATAAGGATGATGTTCTGTTCCGGATGGAAGATAAGGATGTTCAGGCTGAATATGATAATAATGAAATTCTGCTGACCACCTCACAAATTGCTGTGGTGCGGCTCCAGGCCGAAACAGAAGGTGCAGAACAAGTTATCTTTCCGGATGATTTGCTGCGTGCCGCCCCTGCTGAAGTGGACGCTGAACAGGCTCTGTTTGCCCAGCGCAAGCGCGCCCTGCAGTCAGAGATAGATGTCTTGCGTCAGGAAGTGGAATCCCTCAATCGCAATATTGATGAACGTCGTGCTGCTGCCCGTATTGCGCGTGATCAGGCCGCGATTTTTAAAGAAGAATATAGTATGATTAAGCCCCTGGTGGATGCCGGACATGAGCCGCGCATAAAGCTGATAGAGGCTGAAAAGCGGCTTCAGGAATCAGAAGGGGCGGCCGAACTGGCGGTTCTGTCTATGAATGCCATGCAATCTGATTTGACCACGAAACAGAAACAGATTGTCTCTGTGCGGCAAAATTATCAGGCTGAGGCGCGGACTCAGCTGATCGAAGCCCAGACACGTCCGTCTCAGGCACTTGCCCGCAAAGATGCGCTGGCAGGCAGGGTAGGCTATGCTGAGGTCAGGGCCCCGCAGGCGGGCAGTATTTCTGCGCTTCATCTGAAAACAATTGGTGCAGTTGTGCAGCCCGGAACATTGCTGGCGGAAATCGTGCCTGAAGAAGAAACAGTCACGATCAGGGCCAATCTGAAGCCTGAAAATGTAGCTGATGTTTATGTTGGTCAGACCGCCCGTATTTCTTTATCTGCTTATGATGTGTCTCGCTATGGCAGCCTTGAAGGGGTGGTAAAACATATCGCTTCCAACACAACCGAACGCGAAGGCCAGCCACCATTTTATGAAACCATCATCACCGTTCCTGATCCGGTCTTCCCAAAGATTGATCTGACTCCTGATATTGTGCCGGGCATGACAGCGGTGGTTGATATTATCGGGGGTAAACGCACCGTGCTTGACTATATATTCAGCCCTCTGGACAGGGCGGCCCGTGTTGCCTTCCGGGAAAACTGATCAGCCGTTTTTCATGCCCAGCACAGCAATTGCGCTGGTTCAGGGTTTGCGGTTATGATGAGGCCATGTCTGATGCGCACCCTCTCTCCATCCTTGACGACCAGCCCTTAATTTTGGTGGGGAACGGGGCGTGTGATCTGGACCAGCTGGCCGCTGCGCCTGCTGGCTATCTTGTGGCTGTTGATGGTGGTCTGCGTCACTGCCAGGCTGCTGGTCTGATCCCTGAAGCTGTAATTGGGGATATGGACTCTGCGGACCTTGATGGCCTCAGCGTCACATATCCGGATATGCCGGTCTATCACCTGGATGATCAGAACAGCACTGATTTTGAAAAAGCGCTGATGATGTTTTCGGCACAGGTCTGTCTGGCATATGGGTTTTTGGGTCTGCGCTTTGACCATATGCTGGCCAGCTTATCTGTGATGGCGCGTTATTCAGAACAGCATCAGGTCATTCTGGTGGGCGAAAATGATGTGGTTCACGTGACCAGAAAAGCCTTTTCCATGTCTGTTTCTGCTGGTGCCCGTCTGTCGGTCTGGCCTGTGGGACAGGTCAGCTTTTCAACTTCATCTGGCCTGGTCTGGCCACTTGACGGGTTGACGCTTTCGCCTGATGGCCAGGTGGCCACCTCAAACCGGATGCAGACAAACAATCTTACCCTAACGCCTGCAGACGGGAATCAGGGGGCATATGCTGTGTGTTGTGATCCTGAATTTCTGCCAGAGATGCTGGCGGCTCTCACTGGCGGTAGGGCGGGTCAGGCGTCTTGCTGCCCATAGGTGCGGCGGCGCAGAAAATCAGTGATGTCATTTCGGGTGGCAAACGCATCCAGCTCTTTATGGTCGATAGGTGTGCGCACAGTCACCTTCACCTGCCGGTTCATCTGCTTACAAATCTCGCGGAACATTAATGAATAGCCTAAGGTAACTGATACACGCCGTGCAGCCTGGTAAACAACGGAATTCCGGCCGTCAAAGAAAAACGGAACAATGGTTGTTCCTTTGGTCTGGGCCAGCTTTGCAGCAAAGGTTTTCCATTCACTGTCAAAAGCAGGCCCGATCAGATTCGGGGCAAGGGAAATGCCGCCAGCAGGGAAAATAATGACTGCGCCATCATTTTTCAAATGTTTATGCGCTTCGCGTCTGGTCTCCAGATTGGTTGCAAGGGCGGCTTCTGTTTCCGCGAAATCGATGGGCAGAATTTTATCCATCACGGCCGGGGCTTGACGCAGGACCTGATGGGTAATGATTTTATAATCCTGGCGAATTTCTGACATCATCGCGCATAAAACCAGCCCGTCAATCACCCCAAACGGATGGTTGGCAATCACCAGAACAGGGCCTGTTTTGGGGATGTCCGCCCCGGGCTCGTGCTGGGCATCATATGAAATATTCAGCCGCTTTAACGCATCTGTCCAAAACAGCTCGCGCGGCCGTTCATCATCAACATAATCGAAATACAGCTTTTTGATTTTTGGCTGACCGGTTATTCTTTCCATCGCCCGGATAAAGCCGGACGCCATTGGTCCCAGCTCGCCATTGGCAAAAGAAAAAATGGGATGGCTGTCCAAATTGTCACTATCTGCGGGCGTTATCATGCTGCTCATCACGATTTTCCGAACATAAAGACCAGTAATATGGTCATCTCACCTGCCTTATCGGGGCTTTGCGACGAATGTGTGGCCAGACCCGCAGCCCTCTTCATCAGGCGGTTAACCATAATATTGCAACGCCAGCCAAATCAAGCCAAAAGCCGTTATCAACATCACGCCGGTATTGATCTCATGCGCACGGCCGCTGATCAGCCTGATGCCGACATAGGCCAGAAAACCGATGCTGATCCCCGCCGCAATCGAAAAGGTCAGCGGCATCAGGGTAATAGTTATCATCACCGGTAAGGCCACAGACATATCCGACCAGTTGATTCGCGCCAGCCCGCCCAGGAATCCGGCTGCCACAAAGATCAGTGCTGGTGCTGTTGCAAAGGCCGGAACAGATGCAAATAAAGGCTCAAAAAACAGACAGATGGCAAACAACACGGCAACTGTCAGCGCAACCAGGCCAGTGCGCCCGCCACTGCGGATGCCTGCTGCACTCTCAAGGTAAGTGGTCAGATTAGATGTGCCTAACAGGCTGCCAAATATGCTGGCTGAGGTATCAGCCAGAACAGCTCTGTCCAGATTTTTAATCGACCCATCATCTTTGCGCAGGCCAGCAGGCTCTGAAATGGCGGTTAATGTGCCTGTCGTGTCAAAGAAATCGACAAAGAACATCACAAACACCACTGACAAAAACGCAGGTGTGGCAAGGGCTGAAAAATCAAGCTGGAAAGCTGCGCTGGTCAAAGGCGGTGTTGACACCAGCCCGCCAAATTCTGCCAGACCAGTCACCCAGCCGATGACGCTCAGCCCCAATATAGTCAGCAGAATACCGCTTTTAATACCCCGATGAACCAGCCCGGCCATCACAATCAGACCGGCAAGGGCGAGGCCTGTCTCAGCGGTATTTAATGCGCCCAGCCCAACAAGTGTGTCTGGATTATCAACAATAATTCCTGCACCGCTCAGCCCGATCATAGCCAGAAACAGACCAATGCCAGCGGTAATGGCCACCTGCATTTCTGCAGGAATGGACAAGATCATAAATGCACGTGCCCGGCTGAGGGAAAACAGGAAAAACGCAACTGAAGAGACAAATACAGCAGCCAGAGCCTGTTGCCAGCTGAACCCATATCCCAGCACCACAACATAGGCGAAATAGGCATTCAGCCCCATGCCCGGGGCTACCGCAACTGGCCAGCCGGCATACAGCCCCATAATAAGTGTGCCAAAGATGGTGGCAAGGATCGTGGCAACGAAAGCGGCGCCAAAGTCAATGCCCGCATCAGACAGGATCGCCGGATTGACAGCGATGATGAAGGCCATTGTCAAAAATGTGCTTACGCCGGCAAACACTTCAGAGCGCGCAGTCACCCCATGTTCACCTAACTTGAAAAACTGCGACAACATAACTCTTTCTCCTGCACCTGGCTTGATCACAGCTCAGACCCTGATGACTGATTTGCGCCTGTCAGGGTAGAGCTGTTCGTCTTATCATCTGTAGCTAATACGACCTTGTTTCGTTTTATACTGGCAAAAGCGCCTAATTACGATTATTAATTTGGCAAAAGATGGGTGATCAGGCTGTCTGGCCCGTTCGCACAGACACATTCGGATAAGGGGACATACAGAACATGTTTCAAGCTTCAGATTTCAAACTGACACACGCTGGCCCGTCTCTGGTGCCCCAGCTTGCGGGTACTGGTCTTTATCAGCTGCTGGCGGTGATCGCCGGGATTGCGGTACTGGCTGTTTCAGCTCACATTAAAATTCCGTTTTATCCGGTTCCGGTAACCATGCAGACTCTGGCTGTTTTGGCCATCGGCATGACATATGGGACTCGCCTTGGTGGCGCAACTGTACTGGGCTATCTGGGGGCCGGGGCAGCAGGCGCACCTGTTTTTGCTGGCGGGGCCGGAATTGCTTATATGATGGGGCCGACAGGCGGGTATCTGCTGGGCTTTTTTGTGGCCGCCATTGTGCTTGGGGCGCTGGCAGAGCGTGGCTGGACCCGCAGCATGATCACCACAGCTGCAGCAATGGTTTTGGGTAACGCAATTATTTATCTGCTGGGCGTCAGCTGGCTGGCAAACCTGATTGGTTCAGCAAAGGCATTCGAATTCGGCCTGCTGCCCTTTTTATATGGTGATGCGCTGAAGCTGGTGATTGCGGCTGTTGGTGTGCCGTTTTTATGGTCTAAATTGCATCAAAAATAATCTGCTGCGCAAAGCGTAATTATACTTGCATGAAAAAGGGGGGCGCATGCCCCTCTTTTTTTTGCCTGAACAGCGGTACCCTGAAGCGGTCCAGCTGTGATCACCGCACGACATAGATAATCAAAAACATCATCACCGGAACGCTGACAGAAGCGATAAGGGTGGACAACATGATAGAAGTTGCTGTGCGCCCGCTATATACACCATAAAATTCGGCCAGATTGAACACATTTGCCGCTACCGGCAGACAGCTAAATATCAGGGCAATTTGTATCCATAGGGGGTCGAACGGATAGGGTCCGATGGCTGGCCAGCCCAGCAAGACCAGCGCCATAATCAGCGGGTGCATAAACAGCTTGAACAGCGCCAGCGCCCCTAATTCGCCCCAGGCCGACCGCACAGGCTGACCAACCAGTGCAATGCCAAGGGCAAACAAGGCCGTTGGTGCGGCTGCCCCGGCCAGAAGATCCAGAAACAAAGCCGGCATCTGCGGCATTTTCAGCCCGCTTGCGGAAAAAACCATCGCCATGACAACAGACATTAACAGCGGGTTCTTGACCAGGGATGCGATCGTTCTGCCCACACTGCTGCCGGCCTTTTCCCCTTCCTCATCAGTGATAAACAACGCAACCAGAAAGACCAGAACAGCATTATTCACCACCAAAATCACCGCCATGGGAACAGCAGCTTCTTCACCAAACGCCAGCAACGCCAGCGGCACACCAATATAGCCATAATTCGGATAGCTGGCATTCAGGCTGAACAGGCTCGCCTCTCGGCGGCTCAGCTTTAACAGATATCTGCCGACCAGAAAAGCCAGCGTGAACAGGCTTATGGTGACCAGCTCATAACGCAATGTGAATTCAGGATTAAAAATATCGGTCAGAGGGCGGGCTGTGATTGCCACAAACATGAAAGGTGGCAGCACCACAAAAAACACATAACGCGAAATCATCCGCCCGTCTGCTGCGGAAAACCAGCCCTTCAGTCGGGTCAGGCTGCCTAGCAGGATGATGCCAAAAAAAGGAATGGTGAGTGCCAGAATATCAGCCATGGCTAGTTATAAGCTGGCAATCAGCTCTTGTGCAATCCTTTATCGAACAGGCCGGTTAGCGGGCTGGACCGCCATTATCATTAGATGGCGTTTTGATGTCAGCTGCACTCATCCCATCTGCCTCGACCTCACCCAGAAGATCAAGCGCATCTGAACTATCCATGACCTCAGCATCACCACTGGCCTCGATCAAATCGATCAGCTTATCTTCAGGCGATTCTGTCTCCTCATGCAAAATGGTCACGGCGACCAGGGCTGCAATGGTTGTGGTGACCACTTTTTTGGCCTGCTTTTTGGTTGGCTGCCCGTCCTTTGGTTGAAAAGGGATCACATCTCCAGATAACCGCATGTCATGATCAGATGTCCGCATCGCTAAAGACTCCTTTTTGGGATAAGCGTCTTTTCACATACGCCCTTGTGGCCGCTGTGGTGAAGGGGTGGGCCCCAACAAGAAAAGCAAAAGTGAAAAAGACCGAAAAAGCATGAGTACAGCCTTTGGCGTTCACAACGCTGAACACTACAAGTTGTATAGGCCAGAGCATGCATCATACTAAATTTAGTATAGGCGGAAAAAGACAGCTTCGGGAAGGGAAAAATCATTTTCCGGTAAATTACGCAGATCAGCTTAATGATTGTTAACGTAAAATGCATGATCTGATGATGATAAGCGCGGGATTGTGAAGATATGATGATGGATGATTTATTTCCTGAACAGGCGGCAGATGCATTACCTGCAGTGGATCGCGCCTCTGGCTTATCTCGTCTTGAAGCGTTTGTTGGTAAGGCAGGTGGTACTTATGCCAAAGGCCGGAATTATGATCTGGGTCCAGGCCGCCATCAGCTTGTCTCTTGTTTGTCTGCACATTTGCGGCGCCGGCTGATCACCGAAGCTGAGGTGATTGACGCGGTCCTGAGCCGGCACAACTTTCCGGCTGCGGAAAAATTCATCACAGAAATATATTGGCGGACCTATTTTAAAGGATGGCTGGAAATGCGCCCATCTGTCTGGCAGCAATGGTTGTCTGATTTGGATCGTCTGCCCCGTCATGCAGAGCTGGAAAAGGCCTGTTCAGGACAGACAGGCATAGCTTGTTTTGATGCCTGGGCCCATGAGCTGACACATACAGGCTATCTTCATAATCATGCCCGTATGTGGTTTGCGTCTATTTGGATATTCACGCTCCGTCTGCCCTGGCAGCAGGGGGCCGAATTCTTTATGGCCCATCTGCGTGATGGTGATCCGGCGTCAAATACCCTGGGCTGGCGATGGGTTGCGGGCCTGCAGACCAGAGGCAAGCCCTATGCGGCCCGTGCGGATAATATCGACCAATTCACCAAGGGACGGTTTGCGCCGCATGGCCAGTTGAATGAGCAAATTTATGCTGTTGACGGTCCGGAAAACCCGCCAGCATCGCCACTTGCGTTACCTGATTTAACACCATCTGTTTGTGACGGCAGGCCATATATCTTTCTGCTGACAGCTGAAGACCTTCACCTCGACTCCCTGCCGCTTGCTGATGCCCCTGCTTGTGTGGCGGGCTTGCCTGCATTGTTTGGCAATCACCAGCTTAAAGCTGAAAAAAGATGGCTGCGCTCTCCAGCTGTTGACCAGATGGATGCCTTGGCTCTTAAAGATGCGCTGACAAGGGCAGAAAACAGCTTTGCCGAATCAGGAACTGAGGTGATTAATCTTGATACTGATCACAGCGGCCAGCAGGCTCTTGCTTCTGACCAGCTGATTGATCAAACAGCACAGCATCTGGCTGATTTATGCCAGCGCCTTCAGGTCTCTGATCTGGTTACGGCTTATCTGCCCGTCGGGTTCTGGTGTGCCCATTACCAGCGGCTTGCTGCACATCCGGCGCTGTCTTCAGCACGCTGGCATTATGTGACGCGCGCTTATGATCGCCAGGCCTGGCCAAGCGCAACCAAAGGGTTTTACCCGTTTAAGTCCAAAATACCGGCCTGGTTGGGCCGCCGCTGAGCTAGCCTGCTCAACGCGGCGTTCTTTGCTTATTTTGTCACTCGACGAATCAGGATGTTACCCGCAGGTTTATTGTTCACGTTACGGACAGCGTCTGTCGCGTTTGAATAGGCCACACTTTCAACACCGAAATTATCGACCACATTTACCCGTGCACGCAACCGCATGCCGACCAGGGTTTGTTCCAGGCTGAGGTTGCGTGACCCGCCAGCTGAAGTCAGCTCTTCCCAGGTCCGCCCGTCAGTAGAGGTCTCCCAGTTCAGATTGACACTTGCAATCCCGTCAAAATCCTTCAGCGAGCTGGTGTTGGCTGTTAATTCAGCCCCTTCTACCGCCTGACCGCGCACAATAACCTCACCTTCCAGCGGGTTATCGACATTCGCAACAGTCTCAGAAGCGTCTGTCACCAATGTTTCGCGAGTACCAAACCCGTCAATATAGCTGACCACCGCGCGGTAGGTGAACCCCACATCACTTTGAGCAAGCTGGATTGAATCATCAAACTGGTCCGGGAAGTTTTCCCAGTTGGTCCGCTCAGATGACCGCTGCCAGATAACAGACAAGGCGCCCAGACCATCTTCATCTGAAATCCGTGATGTATCGACAGCCAATGTGCTGTTTTCTTTTGCTTCACCACGCAATTCCGGGCGGCCCATAGGCTTGTCATTCACATTTTGCACAGGCTGCGACATCGGGCTGATCATCATTTCTGGGTTGCCCTGCCCATCCACATAGGAAATCTGTACCCGCAGGAATTTACCCACTTCAGCATCACGTGGCACAAACCGCGGCTGGATCGCTCCGGGCAGGATCATCCAGTTATCACCATCATCTGAAATCTGCCACTGCACCTGAATAGACCCAAGGCCGTCACCATCAGCCAGTGATGCAGTATCTATCACCAGCTCATCATTTTCAACGGCCTCAAACCCCTGGTCACCGCCCCCCTGATAGGATTGACCGGACTGTGCTGTTTGGCTGCCTTGTGATGCTGCCGTTCCCGTGCTGTTATTTGTGGCAGCAGCTGCGCTGGTTGACCCTTGAGCGGACATATTGGTTTGCTGTGTTGATGATGCTTGCCCAGACGTTGCTTGTGAAGACGTTGCTTGCGAAGAGGTTGCGTTCGCATCAGCAGTGGCATCCGGGTCACCGCCGGCGATCGCACAACTCATCATAGCCAGGCTTGCACCTGCAATAATTAAGCTTGTCCTTGTTAACATTCCTCGTACTCCCCAGACTCTAACCCGTTCCGGCTATCAGATCTTCCAGATCATTCACCTGCGCAAGATGCTGACCGTGTTTCGCGTACCCGCTTCCAGCTAAATTAGTTTAAACCTTATAAATCTTCACCGACACTGTGTCTCATTTCGACAGAAAGATCAAGCAATGTGTCAAGCTCTTATATAGAGGGCTGCGGATCGGTTTTTTTGGCGGAAAATAAACACCCTGCTGACAGTAAGGCTGTTCCGCATGCTGACACATTCTTGTTTTTCTGTTTAAATAATTCCCTTTATACGTTAATCCCATAGGCGTTTTTTAAAAATCTCCAGCTGGCCTACTCGCCAGCGTAAACGACATAATGTATGACTATCTTAAATAAGTCTCTGGAATCGGAAGAAAATGATGACCACACTCTCTTATGATGTTTCTTTGTCCCTTGCACAGGCTGCTTTGCAAAAAGGGGCTGATCTTGGCCTGAAGCCGCTTGCGGTTGTTGTGCTTGATCATCGGGCCAGCTTGCGGATTTGTCTGAATCAGGATGGTACCGCCATTCACCGTCACCGGGTTGCGCATGGCAAGGCCAATGCGGCGATGTCGTTGGGCATGGGGAGCCGCGCTCTTGGGGCGCGGGCAGAGGCGCAGGCCTATTTTGTGGATGCTGTTGGCCGGATGATGGACGGGGATTTTATTCCGGTTCCGGGCGGCGTCTTGATTCGGAATGCAAATGGTGACCTGCTGGGGGCAGTCGGTATTTCTGGGGATACCTCTGATAATGACGAGGCCGCTGCTGTTGCCGCAATCGAAGCTGTTGGTCTGATCGCTGAAACCGGCGCCTGAGGCTGGCTCTGGCCTGATGGCCGGATGTGTGATAGGTGAACCAGTAAGGTCTAGGCGTATCCCTGCTTAGCGGGCTGTGCAATATCCAAATACAGCCTGCCGGGAATAAGAAGGTAGATGAACAAGATGAATATCCTTACCGCCATTCGCGAAGAAATGCTGGTGCCTATCCATCCGGCTGGCTGGCCATTTATTGGTTTGTTTGCTGTTGTCACCTTGCTGCTGGGGCTGGCGTTTGAACCTTTTTTCTGGGTAGGCGTGCCGGCGACCCTGTGGTGTGTTTATTTTTTCCGTAATCCGCCGCGTGTGACCCCATCTGATGACCGTGCCATTATTGCCCCTGCTGATGGGCGCATCCTGGATGTTGGCCTGTCCGAATTGCCGCCGGAACTGGATCTGCCAGACGGGGAATGGCGCTGTATTTCTATTTTCATGAATGTGTTTGATGTGCATGTGAATCGCAGCCCGTTTGGTGGTGTGGTTGCGGACAAGCATTATATCAAGGGCAAATTTGTGAATGCCAGTCTTGATAAGGCGAACCGCGATAATGAACGGCTCGCTCTTGTTTTGGATACAGGTCTGGCGCAGGCACCCAAAATTGGCTTTGTCCAGATAGCCGGCCTGGTGGCGCGGCGTATATTATGTGATGTGGACGTGGGTGATCGCCTGACCACAGGCCAGGTCTATGGCCTGATCAGATTTGGCAGCCGGGTTGATGTATGGCTGCCTGCCTCATCTGTACCTCAGGTTCTGCCGGGTCAGAAATCGATTGCGGGTGAAACCGTTCTGGCCAGACTGCCAAAAGCGCCGGCAAAATCATCTCGCAGAAAGGCGAAGGTATGACCTCGTCAACACCGGAGCGCCCCCCGGGGGCGACAAAGAAACGCCGTTTCCGCAGCGTGTCTTTAAACTGGTTGCTGCCAAATATGCTCACCATCGGCGGGCTTATCTCTGGTCTGACGGGTTTGCGGTTTGCCCTTGATGAGATGTGGATTTCCGCCATTACAATGATCGTTCTTGCCGCAATTTTTGACGCGCTTGACGGGCGTATGGCGCGGCTGTTGAAGTCCACATCTGAATTTGGGGCTGCGTTGGACAGCCTGTCTGATGCGGTTGTGTTTGGGATTGTGCCCGCGCTGACTTTATATCTCTGGGCGCTCCAGGATTTAGGCAATATCGCCTGGGGCACAGCCCTGTTTTATGCTGTCTGTGTGATCTTGCGGCTGGCCCGGTTTAATTCTGAACTGCCAGACAAGCCTGACTATACCAAAAGCTTTTTCGTTGGCATCCCTGCACCGGCCGCCGCCTTTCTGGTGATGTTGCCTGTGGTCGCGCTGGAAGTGACAGGGTTTGCCTGGTTGCGTGATGAACAGGTGGTCTCTGTGGTACTGGTCGCTATTGGTGCAGGGGCGGTCAGCACCATGCCGACCTTTAATGGTAAAACAGTGAAAGTGCCCAGCCATGCGATTCTGCCCTTTTTGGCGTTAATTGCGCTGATTGGCGGGATTATCGTGATTTCACCCTGGGTTGTGTATATTGCGCTGGCGGGCATCTATATGGCCAGCTTCCCGATTTCGGTACTGGCATTCTACCGGCGGCGGCAACGCTTTGAAGGCAGTCGCTGATCCCGCAGATGCATCCCGCATATCCCCTGTAAAAAAAGAAAGCTGATCTGTTGGGCATTGACCCGGCAATGTGTTAATCTGAGCCGCACACATGCCGGAAGGCGGGTGTCTGTCTGATTACAGGAGCTGATTGAAGAGCCATGTCTGAATCTTTGCTTGCTCGATGTGTGGCAAAAAACATCCGCATGACCTCACAGCGTCAGGTCATCATCAAGGTGATAGAAGAATCAGATGACCATCCTGATGTTGATCAGCTTTATCTGCGCTCTGTCCAGCTTGATAACACAATTTCAATTGCCACCGTTTACAGAACAGTAAAGCTCCTTGAAGAAGCCGGCCTGATTGAGCGGCTCGAATTTGGTGATGGCCGGTCACGTTATGAAGAAGCAGGTGAACATCATGAACATCTGGTTGATGTTGAAACAGGTGAAGTGTTTGAATTTTACAATGAAGAGCTGGAAGCCCTGAAAGAAGAAATTGCCCGTCAGATGGGCTATGATTTGATCGACCACAGGCTGGAATTATACGGCAAGAAGATCAAAAAATAACCTCTTGCCTCTCTGAAGCGATCCAGCCACGCGGTCGTATCTGTCTGCGTAAAAGAGATGATGGTGTAAGTGGAGGAGATTATGGCTGAATTTATTTGGGGGCGTTACGCGCTGTGGGCCTATACCGGCGCAGCAGCGGCCATTTTTACAGCTCTTGCTCTGATCAGCCACCCTTCTTTCCTTGCGGGCACAGTCCTTTTTTCAGGGTTATTTGCAACTGGCTGCCATGATTTTCTGCAGAAGAAAAGAGGCGTTCTGGCGAATTATCCTCTGCTTGGTCGGGCTCGTTATATTCTTGAATCAGTCCGTCCTGAATTGCGCCAGTATTTCTGGGAGGCAGATACAGATGAGCTGCCGTATTCCCGTAACCAGAGGGCGATGGTATATCAGCGGGCCAGGGGGATTCTGGCGGCCAGGCCGATGGGCACAGTCCTTGATATTTATGCCGAAGATTTTACCTGGCTCAATCATTCTCTTCAGCCGACACATATTGCGGATAAAGATTTTCGGGTGCGGGTCGGTGAGGGGGCTCAGGCCTATGATTGTGCGGTTCTGAATATATCGGGAACTTCATTCGGGGCGATGTCACCGCCTGCCATTCAGGCGCTGAATGAAGGCGCGCGCTTGGGCGGATTTGCCCATAATACGGGTGAGGGGTCATTTTCAAAATATCACCGTATGGGCGGCGGTGATGTGATTTGGCAGATTTCCACCGGCTATTTTGGTTGCCGTACATCAGATGGCCGGTTTGACCCTGATAAATTTGCCCGCACGGCTGCCGATGCCCAGATTAAAATGATCGAAATAAAGCTGTCACAAGGGGCAAAGCCTGGCCATGGGGGGATGCTGATGGCCCCGAAAGTCACGCCTGAAATTGCTGAGGCAAGAGGGATTGAGCCTTATCAGGACTGCATCTCACCAAACAGCCATTCTGAATTTTCCACTCCTCGTGAGCTGCTGGATTTTGTGACGCGGTTGCGCAGGCTGTCTGGCGGCAAACCTGTGGGTATAAAGCTGTGTATCGGCCACCCGTGGGAATTTGCTGCCATTGTCAAAGCGATGGTGGGAACTGATCAGCTGGTTGATTTTATCACTGTTGACGGGGCTGAAGGCGGTACCGGGGCTGCCCCTGTTGAATTCACTGATCATCTGGGGTGTCCGTTACGTGATGCGCTGGTCTATGTGGATAACGCGCTGAAAGGGGCAGGCCTTCGTGATCGGATCAAAATCGCCGCATCTGGCAAGATCGTGTCTGCCTGGGATATGGTCCGGCATATCGCGCTGGGGGCAGATTGGTGTAATATGGCGCGGCCATTTATGTTTTCACTGGGCTGTATTCAGGCCCGTGATTGTGCCTCTGGTGATTGTCCGACAGGTCTGGCAACGATGAATCCGAAACGCTACCGCGTGGTGGATGTGGGCCATCGTGCCCGCCGGGTGGCTAATTTTCAGCTTAACACTGTGGCGGCGATTGCTGAAATGCTGGAAGCAGCTGGCCTGAACGGCCCGCATGAACTCTCGCGCCGTCATATTGTACGACGCCTGTCTGCCAGCCAGATTCAGCTGGCTGATCAGATTTATCCGAAAGTTGCTGATGGGGCGCTGCTGCGGGGGGAAAAGGTTGCTGATCCGCGTCTGGCCTCATATTGGCATCGTGTGACGCCAGACAGCTTCCAGCCGGTTGAACAGACCAATGCAGCGTCGTGAACCCTGTCAGAACAAAGCAGCAAAGTGAACGGGGTTAACCGCTCAGCCGCAAGGTGCTAATCAACAGGTCTCAGATCTGGGTTGAACGTCCCATCAACCTCTTCCACAGACCGCCCTCTTCTGACCTCATCATAATAGACAATTTGTGTCGGGATTTTCCCATAGAATTTTTTGTATCTAGACACGAAACTTCTGTAAATTCCATGCTTGAAGTAAATATTTTCTGGTGTGAAATTGATGGGTGAGCGTAACACTTCTACTTTTTTCTCGCCATTCACCCATGCATCCATGCGTTTATTCTCAAAATCCAGGCAAAAGGAAATATCTGTCCACACACCTTTTATGTCGTCTAATTTTGCCAGCTCAAATTCTCGCTTGGTATCTGTGACATTAGCTTTATCACCTGTCAGCTCATGCCAGTTGAACATCAGCCTGTTATATTTTGCCCCAATTTGGACCAAAGGGGGAAAGGATTTGAAACCACCCGCGGACCCTGTCGGCCCGCCTGATTGATGCACCTGGCCTAAATCAGTGCTGGTCGGGCTGGTAGATTTGAATGTCTCATCCAGTTTGATGCTGTAACCAAAACATTGCTTGCCTGAGGGTTTCGGCCGTGGCCGGCCGCTGAATTCAAACCGCTCTCTGTCTGCTTCACAATCATTCCATCCGCCCTTTTCTGGGGACGGAAAGCAGTCACCATCTCTCAGCTCAAAGCGCTGGTAAAATTTACCTGCACGTGCCTCTGTCTCGTTTTCGATATAGTCAAAGGAATGATTTTTCTTGGGCAGATTAAAAAAGATATGCTCTTTAAACCCTGAATGTGACGGGGCCTTTAATATAAACCGTGAACCTTTGGTATAGGTTCCCTGTTTATTTGTGCCCGGATTGCTCCATTTGATCTCAGCTATTGCCTGAAAACTGACGCATAAAGAAAACAAAAAGATAAAAAGCACTCTGAACATAACGCTCTTCCTCAACCGCAAAGCGTTAACCTACAAAGGATATAAACCTCAAAACAGTGCAAAAATTGGTAAAAATATTGTCAGGATTTTGCATATTGCATAAGGCTGACGGTCATCATTATTGCTCAGCCCTCAGAACAGCCATCGCAAATGCCGTGCAGCTCAATGCTGGATTTTGATGTTTTTATTTTTGTCTTCTGGGCCAGGCTGGTCAGGAAGGCTGAAACCGTCTCATCACATATTTCCTGGACATGCTCGCACCTGTCGCAAATCACAAAGGCTGTTGAACAGCTGGCCTCACAATGCATATGGCTGCAGGCAATAAAGGCATTCAGGCTTTCCAGCCTGTGGACCATACCAAAAGAGATCAGCTTTTCCAGCGCACGATAAACCTGAAGCGGGGCCTTCAGGCCATCTCCTCGCAGCTCTTCCAGGATCATATAGGCACTCATCGGCACGGCCTGGTCCTCAAGGACGCCTATCACCAGCTTTTGATTTTGCGAGAGTTCCATAGCTTCCTCTTTTAAAAAGCGACGCAGTTAATGTCTACATTGCATATGTGCAATTCTGCTTATATATCTTTTGCGGATCTTATATGCAGATAGCCAGAAACGAACAGGCTTGTCACAAACATAACAAGAGCGGCAACAATTATGCTCGGCCCGGACGGCGTGTTCAACGACAGAGAGCTGAATAGCCCTATCCCGACCGCAAAGCAGCCAATCACAGCAGCCATTACAGCCATCACCACCGGCCCGCCACACAGGTTTCTGGCCGTGGCCGCAGGTAACAACAACAGGCCGGTGATCAGCAACACCCCCACCACCTTGATAGAGATGGAGATCACAAGTGCCAGCAACAACGTAAATTTCAGCCGCACAATATGCGGGTTCAAACCTTCTGCAAAAGCCAAATCCGGGCTGACTGTATCTGCAAATAAGGGGCGCCAGATGGACATCAAAAACCCAATTGTCAGCAGGCCGCCACCCCAGATCAGCACCAAATCCTGTGTTGATACTGCAAGTAAATCACCAAATAAAAGGCTGAGCAAGTCAACCCTGACCCAGGTCATAAATCCAAGCACAACAATGCCGATTGCAAGCACCGAATGCGCCAGCAGCCCAAGCAGCGCGTCACTGGGCAGGCTGGTCCGGCTTTTTAAATATAATAAGAATACAGACAGACCAGCAGATACCGCAAATACGGCTAACGTCAGATTGGCTTCAAACAAAAGGCCGAGGGCAACACCCAGCAACGCCCCATGAGACAAGGTATCGCCAAAATAAGCCAGCCGCCTCCAGACCACAAAACAGCCCAAGGGCCCGGCAACAGCTGCCACGCCTAATCCTGCTAACATCGCCCGTACAAAAAAATCATCTAACATGCCAGCCACCTGTTAATGTGTGCACAAGCTGCCATCAGCATGATGGGTATGGTCATGTTTATGTTTATATACCGCAAGCGCAGCCGACGCGTTGGCGCCGAACAAGGCTTTATATTCGTCACTTTCGGCCACAGCCCCTGGTGTGCCGGAACAACAGACATGACCGTTCAGGCAAATCACCTTGTCTGTTGCCGCCATCACAACATGCAGATCATGTGAAATCAAAAGAATGCCGCATTTCAGCTCATCTCTTAAGCGGTTAATTAAATCATACAGCGCGGTCTCACCGGTAAAATCCACACCCTGAACAGGCTCGTCCAGGACCAGCAAATCTGGCTTGCGTGACAGCGCCCGTGCGATCAGAACACGCTGGAATTCGCCGCCGGATAAGTTGCGCATATCAGACATCAGCAAATGTTCAACACCGGTTGTGGCTAATGCTGCGCGCACCGCCTCTGCCGACAGCTTTGCGGTCAGCTGCATGAAATGGGCAACTTTCAGCGGCAATGTCCAGTCAATATCAATTTTCTGGGGCACATAAGATGTGACCAGATGCGGCGTCTTTTTCACCTCACCTTCTGATGGTGCGGTAACGCCAAGAATCATTTTGGCAGTGGTTGTTTTGCCAGACCCGTTCGGGCCGATAAGAGTCACAATTTCTCCTTTGCTGATGGTCAGGGACACGCCGTGTACCAGCCATTTTCCATTGCGTCTGACCCCGGCATTTTCCATCTCAACCAATCTGGCTTTGTCTTCAGACATAGGGCTATCTGCCTATCTTTTTGAGGTAATGACTCATAAAACCGCTTGAGCCGGACGGTAGCATTTGTTATACCATAACACAATCATGTTATAATATAACATAACAAAACAGATATGACACAATAAAAAGGGTAAATTGATGCTGTCTTCAGTCCGTCTTCCATTCACGCATGCCTTCATTACGCCGGTGTTATTGTGCTCTCTGCTGGGGCTTTCTGCTCCTGCATATGCCGATATTCAGGCAGTGGCCTCAATCAAGCCTGTTCATTCACTGGTGTCCTTGGTGATGGGGGATAAGGGGAAAGCCAGCTTGTTAATTGATGGTGCAGCCTCGCCACATACCTATGCGCTTACCCCTCAACAGGCGCGGGAGATGCAAAATGCAGATGTCATTTTCTGGGTAGGCGAACATCTGGAAGCGTTCTTGAAAAAACCTCTGCAGACAGTTGGCGCAGGCGCCCGCCATATTGAACTGATGGCCACGCCGGGGGTCAAGACACTTTCGTTCCGCGAAGGTGGTGCGTTTGAAGCTCATGCGCATGACGACCATGCTCACAAAGATCATGACGACCATGAGGGACATGATGATCACGGTCATAAAGACCATGATCACAAAGATCATGCCCACAAAGATCATGATGATCATGACGGGCATGATGGCCATGCCCATTCAGCAGATGAAACTGACCCTCATATCTGGCTGAGTCCTGATAACGCCAAAGCGATGCTGCATCATATCGCGCATGTGTTGGGCGAACTGGACCCAGATCATAAGGCTGAATTTGACCAGAATGCCGACCAGGCTGCCAGCCGGATTGATCAGCTGACAGCGTCAATCAAAGCTGATCTCGACCCGGTCAAAGAGGGCGAATTTATCGTCTTTCATGATGCCTATCACTATTTTGAGGATAGATTCGGCCTGCAGGCGGCAGGTGCAATTTCTCTCAGCCCTGAGAGGATGCCAGGGGCACAGCGTGTCGCGGAAATCCGGGCTTTGCTTCAGGATGACCATATCCGCTGTGTGTTTACTGAACCTCAGTTTGAGCCCAGAATTGTCACAACAATTCTTGAAGAGACAAACAAAAAATTAGTTGAAATTGACCCGCTCGGCGCTGCGGTCTCTTCCGGGCCAGAGATGTATTTTGCGCTTCTTAACGCAATGCGCACCTCATTCCTGAACTGTCTGGGTAAGTAAGGCGCAGACAGATAAATGCCTTTCTTATATGCCGGTGCGTCCATTAATCAGGCCATTTACACCATCCGCCAGTCTGCCTAAGCTGTTCACATAAGCCGCGCTTCAGACGGGCGGGCTGGGTGTAGTGCTGATAAGGGATAAGACGTTATGGGAAAACAAACTGTACTCGTTACCGGCGCAAGCCGCGGCATCGGCAAGGCCATTGCTGAGCGTTGTCTGGATGATGGGCTGGAGGTGGTTGGCTTGTCCACATCTGCAAGCAATGACTTGCCCTGGCGGCATTATGGGGTGGATTTGGCTGGTGAGGATGCAAAGGCGCAGCTGGCTGAAATCATTGATAAACACCGCCCCTGCCGGTTTGTCGGGAACGCGGGTGTTCTGATCAATGGTCGTCTGGAAGATGTTGATGCCGCAGATTTTGACCGGCTGATGCGTGTCAATCTGCTCAGCCTGATGGAAACAGCGAATCTAATGTTGCCTGTCTGGAAAGATGAGCGGTTTGGCCGGGTTGTGCTGATCGGGTCACGTGCGGCCCTGGGCAAGGAAAACCGGGTGCTGTATGGCGCATCAAAAGCAGCAGTGACTGGCCTTGGCCGGACCTTGGCGCTGGAATTGGCCGCCCATCAGGTCAGCGTGAATGTGATTGCCCCCGGGCCGATTGCCACAGATTTATTTGAACATGGCCAGCCGGTGGGAAGCCCGGCCCGCATAAAAATAGAATCCTCAATTCCGCTTGGCCGTGTGGGCAAGCCAGAAGATATCGCCCAGACTGCCAGCTTTCTGCTGGACGATAAATCCGGCTTTATCACTGGCCAGTGTGTGAATGTCTGTGGCGGTCTGTCGACAGGATTTTCTGCCCAATAACAGACCAGTCACAGGCCCTGTTTTTACAACTGATTGTGGTTGGCATGGATCATATCGCCGACCATCTGTGCAGAGATACAAGACAAGGTCCAGCCCAGATGCCCGTGCCCGGTATTGTAAAATACACCTGGCTTCCGGCCTGGGCCGATCCGCGGCATCATTGACGGCATCATGGGGCGCAAGCCTGCCCAGGGCACTACAGATTCTGTTGATATCTCTGGAAAATTCTCTTCCACCCATCTGGTCAGCGGGGCGATCCGGTCCGAACGGATATCATAATTGATGCCGTTAATTTCTGCTGTACCAGCCACACGGAATCTGTCTTTGCCCAGACGTGCTGTAACAATTTTTGCGGCATCATCTAACAGGCTGACTGTAGGGGCACCAGCCTGTGAGGTCTCATCTTTCAGCTCTACAGTAATGGAATAGCCTTTCACCGGATAAATATTGACCCGGTCTCCCAATTTTGCGGCCAGCTTGCGGCTCATCACACCAGCGGTCACCACAACCCCGTCAAATTGTTTGTCTTGCTGTTGTTGTTCCGGGCCTGTCCAGAAAATCTGCGGACCACCATCAACATGTTTAATGGTATCAACCTCTGTGTTCATCACAAAGGTCACCCCTTGTTTGCGCGCGGCTTCAGCCAGACCAGTGGCGAATTTGTGAATATCACCTGTGAAATCGCTGTCTGTGTAATAGCCGCCAATGACGGGCGCGCCTAAGGCCGGTTCAATATCATAAACCTCATCAGCGCTCAGCCGCTGGCGGGACAGCCCTGCCTTGGTCAGCATGGCGGTCACATTATGGGCATGGGCAAATTCGGCCTCGCTTTTATAAAAATGCAGAATACCGCGATCGACCCTGTCAAAGGATAATCCTGCCTCTTCAGCGAAGGCGGTCATCACTTTTCGTGAATCAATTGCCAGCTTTGCTGTGGCGATTGTGTTTTTTTCGTAATTGCCGACATTGCTTGCAAATTCGGCCAGCCAGCTATATTTGTGCCAGCTTGGTCGCATATTCATGGCCAAAGGCGCATCTGCCTTAAACAGCCACTTTATGCCTTTCAAAATCGTGTTGATATTGGTCCAGACTTCTGCATTGCTGGCTGAAAGCTGGCCGCCATTTGCAAATGATGTTTCCATTGCCGGATAGCGATGCTTGTCAAATACAGTGACCTCAAACCCTTTTTGGCGCAGGGCCCAGGCAGTGGTCACGCCGGTGATGCCGGCTCCAATAACAGCGAAATGTTTCATAATAAAGGCTCCCCAACATAAGACAGACGAAGGCTGGTTCCCTGTAAGGTGGTCCAGCATCACAATTTGCCTCGTCTGTCTTGGGAACCTGAGAGTTTCCCGCAAATGATAGGCTGCGGTTATCCCCGTCGGTGGGCTGTGTCACATGCGCATAAAGCTGACATGTGGATAAAGCCGCTCTCCAGACTGTTCACAAATTCTGGCCCTTTTGCCTGAGAGATTTAGAGGCATCTGCTCCTTCGGCGCTGCCTGACAAGCCAGTGGGGCTTCGGCAGTCTCTCCCAGAATTCGTCTTGAACACGCACAAAGGTACATGAAACATTTCATCTGCACAAATAATATTTTGGCAATGCGGTCTCCTGCACAATATTTCATCACTGTCTGTAATCTAGCCGGAACAGGTCTGGTTCAGGGTATGCACAGCCAGCAGGGGCTTTTTCTTGTCCTGCAGGCGACTGTCCTTTATCCTGCCGATAATGATGGCGGGGGCTCTGATCACAGACCTGACCCGCTGGGCAGAACCATAAAGGAGGTCATATGGCGGAAATGAGTACAGCCAGGCGGTGGGCGTTTCTTGGCGCAACAGGTCTTATTGTGCTGGGTCTGCAGGCAGCAAGCATGATGCCGGTACAGGCCAGTGAGGCAGAATTATGTATCAAGTCCCGCATGTGGGAGAAAATCAGCCGCCCGGACGCCACACAGATATGCAGCTGTATCAGCCAGACCATAAACAGTACAAACGTCTCTGATGATGACAAAGCCAGGATGCGTCTGGCACAGGCCTCTCTTGCCAGTGCGGCATTGGTTCTGGCAGAAAAATATCCTGATTCGGCAACTGCCCCTGCAAATGAACGTCTGGCTGCTGTTGGTGTTGCTCTGGCTGAGGTGCGCATGGAGCTGTTCGATTTCGTCGATCTCAGCGCGAAATTTGATTTATCAGAGTGCGTGAAATAGCCCGTCTTTTAAAAAAACGGCCCTGATCATCTGATCAGGGCCGGTCTTTTGGAAAGCATAGTCTCAAGGTACATATCACACCTGATGCCGGCTTACCTATCCAGTAAAGGTAACGACAATATGCCGGAATATTTAAGCGCAGAAGGTCACATTATTTGAAATGCCGCTTTTTATGTGTTCCCCGACGCGGCTTTTTTTTCAGCTAGACAACATCAAATAAGCGCAGACTGAATCCGGTCAGCAAGCCTGTTAAAGCTCCATAATCAGCCTTATGCCACCTCAACGAATACCAGCTCGTTCAGCCCGCCGGCCCCGTCAACCAGGCTGTCCCAGGTCTCCACAGACAAAGCAGTGTCAAAATTCACCTTTATGCTGTTTGCCTCATCCACAGTGACTTTCAGGCCTTTGCCGCCTTTGACAACATCCGCGCCCAGCCCGCCATACAGCACATCATCACCTGTGCTGCCTTTCACCTTCACAGGCGTCAGATCAGGCACGCCTCTGGCAAATTCAAACGGCACATACCGCCAGCCGGTATCAGAGCTGTCATCCTGTCCGCGCAGCTCTATAGTCCCGACATCGTCATAAGTTCTGACCAGCGGCATCATAAGCGATTGAAGATGGCCGAGAGGGTCAGTAAAGGTAACAGCCAGCTCATCATCATAAATTATGGCAGAACGTATGCTCTGCCGGTCCAGTTTAACGGAAAGCACATAACTTGCCCCGTTCAGGGAATAGCGGCCCTCAACAGCTGTCAACTCTAATGCGCCATCATTCATAATATCTGTCCTTATCAGACCGGCAATGCCGCCGGTTTCTCTCAGCTACAGGTCTTTGTGAACACATAATCATCAGGGGAATGGCAAAGGCACCTCATGCAATAAGGCGCCGCCTACAAACAGCACAGCCCGCAATAAGGCACCTCATACAAAAAACACTTCACGCAAAAGGGCACTGAACAGGCCGGCAAAACCATAAAATATGTTTCTGCAGGTTTATTCACCTGTCTGGCATGCAAACTGTTCCCGCAAGAACTCTACATCCGGATCAAGGACCCCACAAAGCAGAAATTCTGCTGTTCACGCAAATGTGATTTTGAAAAAAAGGCAAAAGGGTCATAATAGCCGATTTGCCAGAAGCGATTATCTGCTGCTGGTGCGCTGTTTGACAATTGTGAGTGATTTAAATAAGCCGTTCTGCTAGGCTGAATGCGGGTCTGTCCGGTTTTTCTCTTCTTGGGGGAAAAGGCGGTCCGGGCAGCTGCCTCATCTCTGGCCGTTCTGGTCTGCCTGACCTGTTACCATGGCGGTTGCCTGTAAATGGTGACATGTGAAATGGTGACATTTGTCTGTACACAGTGACGCCTGTCTGTAAATAAAAGAGAGCAAGTGCCATGATCGCGTCCTTTTTTACGGTTCCGGCTTCTGTCTGGCGAATGGTCTTTGCACAGGGCCTGTCAATGACAGTGATGAATGTCAATATCATCAATACAGGTCTGGCAGGGGCGATATTGGCACCGGAATTATGGATGGCGACCCTGCCCTTATCTTTGCAATTTGTGGCGGTGATGCTGGCCACTCTGCCAGCCTCGCTGCTGATGGCCCGGTTTGGGCGGCGGCCTGTGTTTTTGTGTGGTGTGGCGATTTCTGTGACTGCAACCGCTGTCCAGGCGATTGCGATCATCACTGGCCAGTTTGGCCTGTTTATGGCGGGGTCTGTTTTGCTGGGTTGTGCACATGGTGTGGCGCAGTTTTATCGTTATGCCGCTGCTGATGGTCTGACAGATGAGCTGAAGCCCAAGGCAGTCAGCTTTGTCCTTCTGGGCGGGCTGGCAGCGGCACTGATCGGGCCGGAAATTGCCTATCGTTTTGTTGATACCGTGGATGGTGCCCGCTATGCCGGGGCCTTTATCGGGGCAGGGGTGTTGCATCTTCTCGGCTTTTTTGTGCTGGCGGGGATGGACAGCCCGAAACCGCCACAAAACCCCTCTGCTGGTCGTGATATGTCTGTCTTTTTTGCCCTGCCTGGCTTCCGGCTCGGGCTGGTGGCGGCGGCCATCGGTTATGCGGTGATGTCTTTTTTGATGACCGCAACGCCGCTGCAGATTGTCAATGTCAGCCAGCTGGGCGTCGCTGAAAATGCCCGTGTGATTCAATGGCATGTGATTGCCATGTTTGCGCCGTCTTTTTTTACCGGCCATCTGATTGCCCGCCTCGGCATCAGACAGGTGATGGCAGCAGGGCTTGTGATGTATGGTTTATGCATAATTGCGGCCCTTTCGGGAACCGGGTTCTGGGATTATTTTGCGGCGCTGCTGTTGCTGGGGCTGGGCTGGAATTTCTTATATGTGTCTGGCAGCACGCTGATTGCCCGCATTGCTGCTCCTGAAGAGCGCGGCCGTGTCCAGGGGGTGGCGGATCTGATTATCTTTGCTGCGGTCGCTGTTGCCTCCCTCAGCGCGGGTGCCCTGCATTCGGCGATTGGCTGGTCCGGGCTGGTTCTGGTTTGTCTGATCCCTGTGGGTGTGATCGGATGTGCGGTTCTGCTCACCACGCGGCGCGCGCTTAAAATCTGATAATTGTTTCCTATATGGAAACAAAAGATTTCTTTTTCAGAAAAACAGCGAAAAAAGAACAGAATTGTCGTATTTAGAACAAAAAAAAGGTCGTAAAACCATGTTTACGACCAAGTTTAGGGAGGAAATGCACAATCAAATCGTGCAAGCCGACAGTTACGCCGAAACAGAAATAATGTCAATAATTTTTTTAACAGGCTGTCTTTTTATGAAATAAGCCTGCAACGCCGCTCTAGACAACGAAATCCGGCATCAGTCTCTGCAGGGCCTCTGGCGTCATTCCGGCTTGCCGAAGGCTGATCAGACTGCGATCCTGGTCTCTTTTGGCCAGCCGTCTGCCGGTCTCATCACGAACCAGCGGGTGATGCAGATATGTGGGTACAGGCAGCTCCAGTAATGCCTGTAATACTCTGTGAACCGGGGTTGACGGAGCCAGATCTTCGCCGCGTACCACCAGGGTAATCTGGCTGTCGGCATCATCCAGCACCACGCTGAGGTGATAAGAAGCGGCAATATCCCGCCGCCCGAGAATAACATCACCTGAGTCTGCCCTGAACTGGTCAGCCTCTATGTAGTGGTTATGGCCGTCAGCATCTGTCCAGAACAGCGGTCCGGTGCGGGCCAGGGCCAGCTGGCTGTCCAGCCGCCAGGCCGGAATTTGTCCGTCTGCTGCGCGTTGCTGCTGTTCTGTGTCTGACAGCAGCCCCTTTGTTGACGCGGCTACGCTGGTCTGTGCTGGGGTATCGGCGGCGTCCTGCGGTGCGCTCAGGATATCTGTAAGTTCTCGGCGGGTCAGATAACAGGGATAGACCAGCCCCTCTGTACGCAGCTGGTCAAGGGCACGGGCATAACGCCGCAGGCGGCCTGACTGAACCAGTGGCGGCGCTGCCCAGCTTATGCCCAGCCACTGCAGATCATCTGTTATCTGCCGGGTGAATGTTTCACGGCAGCGTGTATGGTCCAGATCATCAATCCGCAGACAAAACAGCTGGTCTGACTGTCCGGCTGCACGCCAGGCGGTCAGGGCTGAATACGCATGGCCCAGATGCAGCGCGCCTGTGGGGCTGGGCGCAAAGCGGGTGCGGACAGGCAGATGAATGGCCGGATCAGCAGCAGACATAACGGTTTTGGATCCTTTCTGGTGCGACGATATGGGTGAATAATCCTGTCACTATAGTTATTGTGCCCCCGAATAGACTACAGATATACTGTGAATATACTGCACAGCAATACCGGCGCAAAAAACAGCTGCCCTATCTGTTGCATCATCTGAACCAAGGACAGAAATTAACATGACAACCACACTGCTCACGCTCCAGCTGAACAGCTTTGGCCCCCTGTCAGGCCAGCTCTATCAGACCAGCCAATCAGACTTGTCTGGACCTGTAAAGCTGGTGGTGCTGATGCATGGATGGGGTGCGGATGGTGCTGATTTATTGCCGCTGGCCCCTGCGCTGGTGACACCGGACAGCGGTGATAGCGTGTTTGTACCTGATGCCCCTTATATTTGTTCTGCCAACCCGTTTGGCCGGCAATGGTTTGAACTGACAGATCCGGCAGCAGGTCTTGGCCGGAATGCTGCGGCCTGTCTTGACACGGCGGCGTTAATTGCAGAACTGCTCGACGGCTTATCTGCAACGCTGGCGATGTCCTCTGACCAGCTTGTGTTGGGCGGCTTTTCGCAAGGCGGTATGGTGGCGCTGACAGGCGGCATGGCCTATCCTGCACCTTTACAGGGTTTATTCTGTTTATCCGGGGCCTGGCTGACCGCTGATCAGACCTCCCGGCAGCCCACCGACTTACCTGTTTTTCTGGCACATGGTGGTGCGGACCCCGTGGTGCCGGTCGGCTGTATGACACAGGCTGCATCAGATCTTCAGGCAGCAGGGTTTTCCCCCCAGACAATGCGCCGTGAACATATGGCACATGGGATTGACCCGCAAACCGTTGACAGCCTGGCCAGCTTTATCTCCAGCCTGTAAGCTGAACAGTGCCGCTTTGTCATTAAGTTGTCATCAGGCTGTGTTGTGCTGGGCAAGCCAGATTTTGTGATCATAAAGAAAGGCGATCACAACATCTTGTGAAAAAACGCAACATACTTCCTGATTTGCCCTTGCCACCTGTCCGGCATCATGTTTGACTGATGATATTGGGTTAAAAAAGTAAGGTGGCCTTATAGATGAACGCAGGTATGCATCCACCGGCTCTTGTTCTGAACGCCGATTTCCGGCCGCTCAGCTATTTCCCCTTGTCCTTATGGTCATGGCAGGACAGCATCAAAGCGGTGTTTCTGGATCGGGTGACGATCATTTCTGAATATGAAGAAATGGTCAGCTCTCCGTCTCTGACTATGCCTTTGCCATCTGTAATTGCATTGAAAGAATATATTCCGCAGAGCCGCACACCGGCCTTCACGCGGTTTAATGTGTTCCTGCGCGATAAATTCACCTGCCAATATTGTGACACCAAACTGCCTGCTGTTGAGCTGACCTTTGATCATGTGACGCCGCGGTCAAAAGGGGGGCGGTCCCGTTGGGATAATGTGGTGGCCGCCTGCAGCCCCTGTAATCTGAAAAAAGCAAATAAAATGCCTGCGCAATGTCATATGCATCCCCTGAAAAAACCAGCCGCGCCATCGGTCTGGCAGCTGCAGGAAAATGGCCGTGCATTTCCGCCGAACTATCTGCATCACAGCTGGCGTGATTATCTGTATTGGGACAGCGAATTGCTGGAAGATGTTCCGGCGCTGCCTTATTAGGCTGCAGACCAGCCGGTCCGGGCTCAGATTTTCTCGGCCACTTTAATTGCTGCTTTGCAACCGGTCTGGATAATGGCTTTCATCAGCCCATAGGCCGGGGCCTGGCGCCCGTCATGTTCCACAGCAATGTCCCGGTGTTCCAGTTCTTCATCTCTGAATCGGGCCAATGTTTCGGTTAATTCGGGTTCTTCTTGGCGGCTGTTCAGGTCTTTGACCTGGCGGTCATAATGGGTGCCGATCACCTCTTCAACCGCGATGGTACAGGCCATTGCGGCTTTCGGGCCAAGTGCTGCGGTGGCCGCCCCCAGCACAAATCCGGCCGCGCCCCAGACCGGATCCAACAATGATGGCCTGACCCGGTATGCATTCAGCAGCTCGTCAAATGTATCCAGATGCTCTTGTTCCTGTTCCATCATATGCTGAATCTCTGCTGCCTGCGGGTGGCCCTTCAGAACCGCCAGCTGACCTTTATATATGGTTTGTGCGGCGCGTTCACCGGCATGGTTCACACGTAAATATTCAGCCAGGCGGGGCGGTGTTCTCTCAGTCATGATCTCAAGGCCTTAATCAGCAGGTGAAGATGGTCTCAATAATGCTAAACTAAGCGCAGATCAGCACAGTTTCAAGCCAAATACATGGCTGTTCTGGCTGAAGCGCTGTTAACGGCGGCGGGGTGTCAGCCCAAGCAGGGCAAATGCTGCGATACAGAAACTGGCCAACATATTCCATCCAGCCATAGACAGGCCGGCAAAGGACCAGGCGATCTCATCACAGCGGATCACAGGTGTCGCCAGCAAATTGTCCACCAGCGCGGCGGTACTGCCACTGGCCAAAGCCGAAGAACAGCTGGCCGGTCCAGCCCAGAGCTGTTGTTCTACCCCGACATGATAACCGGCAATCGCGGCGGTTGTTGCCCCGCTCAGACTGATCAGCATTAATGCCACTCCCGGGCGCAAACCTGCCAGTCCACACAGGCTGAACAGGATCACAGCTGCATGTGGCCAGCGTTGCCAGATACAGAGCTTGCACGGGGCCAGCCCGCCCAGATATTCAAACCCGAATGCCAGCAATAACAAGCCAGCTGACGCACCGCCACAGATCAGCAAAAGCTGGTGAACAGAAACCGGCATCCGCATCATGACACGATCCACATACCTGCACCGACCAGAAGCAAAAGAACTGATATCAAGCCGATCACCAGCCGGAAATCATGCCGGTAGGCCACCATACCTGCTACCAGCAGGAAACGCGCACCGCGACCGATCAGGGAAAAAACGATGAAAGGCAGCAAGGCATAGCCAAACAGGCCGGCACTGACCGCAATGACTTTATAGGGCAGAGGGGTAAAGGCCCCGATCAGGACCAACAAAATACCCAGCTCGGAAAAAGCAGCAGACACAGAAGAGAATTTTTCCGGACCGGCAATGCGGTGCGGCAGTAACTGCAGCATGTCAGACACAAAATCCTGAAGCGCAAAGCCCAGATACCAGCCGATTACACCACCAATCATGGACCAGAATGTGGTCAGCATCCCGATCCTGATCCAGATGTCTGACCGTGCATAGACACAAGCTGCCAATAACGGGTCAATCGGAATCGGAAACACGATGCTTTCAAGGGCGGTCAGGCCATAAAGGCCGTAACGCGCCTTGGCCGTTGCAGCATGTGTTTTGATAAAGGCGGTTAAGGCGTGCAGGGTAAACATCTGGGTCCGTTCTGTCTGGTGGCCTGTCTGCACAGAATAAGGGATCAGCACTGCTGTTGTGAATACCTTTTGTCAGGTGATTTGGCAAAAGGTCTTTTCCGCCCCTCTTGTGGGCCCGCACGCCTGTCTCAGGCTGTCATTGACAGGGAAAGCAGCAAAGAATATCCAAAAAATACAATAAAAACAATATTTATAATCCTAGGGGGGTAACCCATAACAGACACAACCCCAGAATAAAGAAATGCCGATTTTTCATTTTTTTGTTTGCCTGAAACTATTAATTGGGACTAGTTTATGCATCCATGAGTATTAATTAAAAGATTATATTCTGTATATGGATGCAGTATAGCTCTGCAGAAAAATACACCTCATAAGAGAATGAAAAAAAATTTTATAAATTTATAATTTTTTAATTCTTTTCCGGTATCGTGGACAAATTGAAAGTGTAAACGAACAGAAAAGACCGAAAAAACCGACAAATCACATTGGGTTTCCCGCAAATTAAGTGATGTTCAGGAGCGTTGAATGACTACAGATTATGATCGCATTACTGCTGATGATCTCTCTTGCCAGACAGAAGATCGGCTTGATCACACTGAGGGGGATCAAACAACAGATGCTGTGAAAGGGCGGGCAAAGCGGGCAAAGGGTGTGGCCAAATCATCTTCGGCCAGAACATCTTCAGCTCAGAAATCGGTAAGAAAGACAACAAAGACAACAAAGACACGGTCTGTGAAAACCGCAACAAAGGCACAGGCCCGTGCGCAGGCAAAACAAAGAGCTGAAGACCAGCTTATTTTTCGTCAGCAGATTGAAATGGTCTTTGGTGACGGGTCAGCGCATACGGCCAAACAACGGGCAGCACAAAAGCGTGCCGCAAATCATGAGGCAACAGGTCTGGCCTGGACATTATCGGCATTGGCACTGGCGGCTTGCGGCGGCGGTGGCGGGGCAGGGGCTGATTTGCTGGATGGCGGGGCCGGGTTTGACCAGGTGTCTTATGTTAATTCACCGGCAGGTGTGATTGTCAGCCTGTCTGATAATCTTGCCGAACGCGGCGGCCATGCAGAAGGTGATGTTCTGGTCTCTGTTGAAATGCTGATCGGCTCTCATTTTGCGGACAGGCTGACCGGTAATGCAGAGAATAATGTTCTGCGTGGCCTGGGCGGCGTGGATATCCTTGACGGGGCAGGCGGGGATAACGAAGCCAACTATTTTGGCTCAAAAAAAGGTGTGACGGTCAGTTTGTCTGACCTGACGGTTGCAGGTGATGATCATCCGACCAGAACGAACCCGCAATCCGGCGGGGATGCAGAAGGCGATGTGCTGATCAATATTCAGCATATTTACGGCTCTGACCATAATGATGTGCTGACCGGCGATGACAAGGATAATATCTTCTGGGGGCGCGGCGGGGCAGACAGTATTGACGGGCGCGGCGGGTTTGACTGGGTATATTACACCACGATTGATACCCCGCTCAGCTCGGCTGCGTTCAGCAACGGGTTTGCCGGATATAGCGGTCATAATGATATTCCGGGGGTGGTGATTATCCTTGCCAGCCCGGGTAACGTGCGCCTTCAGACCAGAGGCAATTACAGCTCATTAAGCCTTGATCCTGAGGAAAATGAAGCCCATGGGTACAGCCTGAAAAATATTGAAGGTGTGGTCGGCAGCCGTTTTCGTGATCTGCTGCATGGGGGGACGGGCAGAATAATTATCTGGTCGGGGGCTTGCGCAATTATGCCTCATATGAAGGGGATCTTAATATTAAGGCCATAAAACACGGGTCAGCCGGAAATGATATCTCTGTAACGCTGGTCTTTACCGGTACCGCCTCATCAGACGGCAATGGCGGGATTGTGTCGATGGGCGGGTTTGCGGGCACTGTAGCACTTAATCCTGAAGTCACCATAACCGCTTATAAGGACGGGTTTACATTCGGCCAGACTGAAGATTTTTATAATAATAAGCTGAATGCGTCAGATCCGGTCAGAAAACTGATCCGCCTGTGGTCAGATGACGGCGATGAAGGGTTCAGAATGTTCGCTGATGACCATCAGATTGCGCTCAGCGGCGGGGACAGCACAACAAAGGCTGCCGCCTCTGGCCCGGGCTTTACCCTGACGGCGATAAATGTCGGGACGGTGGGCGGCCGGAACCAGCTGGGCGGCATTGAATTTGACTATGAACAGGATGTAAGCGGGGTCCAGATCAACTCCAGCCCGACACAAACAGCCAATGGTGATTTTTATATCATCCAGATTGGCCCGGACGGGGCCTTGCTCGGCGAGATTAAAGATGCTCTTGACCGCTCTTCTGTGACCAGCGGGCAGCTCAGCATGGCGGTAACACAAGACACCAGAATCTTTGTCAACAGCGATGTGGCTGCACAACCGTTTTTTGTGCTGTCTGGCGGCGGGTCCGGAAATGAGGTGCTGCTCAGCGGAAATGGTATTGACTGGCTGGATGGCAGAGATGATCACAATATCCTGACCGGCGGGGACGGGGCAGACCTGTTTTTCCTGAACCGGACCGGGACAGGGATAACGACAGTGACCGATTTTGATACATCAAAAGGGGACCGTGTGCGTGTTGATACAGCAACCGGGAAAAAAACCACGATGGCTGCCCTTGGCCTGAGCGTTAAGTCGCATAATAGTGATACACAGATCGTGAATGCAGATGACCCCGGCGAAATCTACATGATCCTGAACAACATCAGCCATACAGACGTGATCAATAATTTCAACAGCTATTTTGAAGTAGTCTGATCCGTCTTTCCGTCCGGAAGATTTGTGATCAAAGGAAATGGTGGGAGTACTCGGACTTGAACCGAGAAGCCTTGCGGCACAGGATTTTGAATCCAGCGTGTTTACCAATTTCACCATACTCCCCGTATGGGCGCGAGACGCGCTGAACCGCTTTATATCACTGCTTTCATAGAAAAAGCAATGCTGTAAATAAAGCGGAAAGCGCTTGATGCCGGCCCTGAATTATGGCCAAGATAACCGGCAGATGGGGAGCAGGGCTATGGATGACATCACACAATCCCAATCAGACAAGATGACCGGCTCTGCCCAGGCAGACAGCGTGCTGGCGTTTCTGAGCAAAACCAGCTTGCATGATATTCCTGAAGATGTGCGCGAACATGGCCGCTATTTGCTGCTTGACCTGCTGGGTGTGGCGGCGGCGGGCAGCGGCACACAAACAGCCCAAATTATTTCTGATTTCGCTGTGTCCACCATGGCTGCCGGACCCCATTCGCCGTCTGCGCCGATTTTGTTTGATGGACGGGCCGTCAGCCCGGCCGGGGCCGCCCTGGCCGGCGGGATGATGATTGATTCGATTGATGCCCATGACGGGCATAAGCTGGTCAAGGGGCATGTGGGCTGCGCGTTACTGCCGTCCGTTCTCGCCGCGCTGGCGGCGAAAAGGCGCATAGCGGATGATGAGGAGCTGCTGACCGCGCTGATTATTGGGTATGAGCTTGGTGTGCGGTGCGGTATGTCTTTGCATGCATCTGTATCTGACTATCACACTTCCGGGGCCTGGATGGCGGTGGCGATTGCCGGTGTGGTTGGCCGGATTTACGGCCTGCCGCAGTATCAGATCTGGCAGGCGATGGGAATCGCCGAATATCACGGCCCACGCAGCCAGATGATGCGGGTTATTGATCATGCCTCTATGCTGAAAGATGGCTCAGGCTGGGGCGCGATGGCAGGGGTCAGCGCAGTTGAATTGGCCAAGGCAGGCTTTACCGGCGCACCGGCGATCACCATATCGGACGAGGCTTTATCTGATATCTGGTCTGATCTGGGCAGCTGTTGGCGCACCACAGAACAATATATCAAGCTGTGGCCGGTCTGCCGCTGGGCCCAGCCCGCGATGCAGGCGGTGTTTGAGATTCTGTCAAGAACCACTGTTGCCCCGGATCAGATTGAACAGATTGAGATTGCCACCTTTCACGAATCACTGCGCCTGGCCAGTCCGCACCCCAAAACAGGTGATGAGGCACAATATTCGATTTGCTGGCCTGTGGCGGCGGCTGTCTATGCGGTTTATGAAGGCCGGTCATTCGGGGCGTGGGATGTGTCTGAGGCCGCCCTGGCGCGGGCCGATATCCATGGCCTGAGCGCACGCATTTCATTAACAGAAGATCAGGCGTTTAACGCTGTTTTCCCGGCAAAACGCCAATCACGGGTGACCATCACACTGACGTCAGGTGAATGTCTTCAGGCCACAACCCTGGATACAAAAGGCGATCCGGAAACACCTGTCAGCTATGAAGAGATGACCAGAAAATTTCAGGCCTTTCTGGCCGAATCCCCGCATCAGGGCAAGTCAGTTGCCTTGCAGATGGCTTGTCTTTCTCTTGCCCAAAATTCTGGACAGAGTCCTGTAATTGCAGAGATTATCTACAGCACGACATGAATCATGTCGGTAACAGAACAAAGCAGGTAAGAAAATTCGACAGTCTGTCAGGGGGAAGGTCTTGCCCCTGTGCCTGAATATGCTAGGCTTGAGGGCGAGTTCTCAAAAGTTGCCGTCGGTTTAGCATTGATATGTGCTGTTGCCGCAGCAGCTACAGGGGAAGAAGCGGTTAGGTTTAATCGCTGTATTCTGATGTCTTAGGGAGGATAATAAATGTCACAAGACACAATTAACGGAAAGGCTCTGCATAAAAGCGTAGAAATGTATGCAGAAGAATGTAAAGCGGGTCAGCTGTCCCGTCGTGAGTTCATGGCACGCGCCACTGCGCTCGGCGCAACCGCCACAGCTGCCTATGCTCTGATCGGTATGGACCCGGCTGAAGCAGCGATTAAATGGACAAACCCGCCAAAGATGGGAGGCACTTTGCGCATCCAGCAGGAAGTGCGCGCCCTGAAAGACCCTCGCACATTTGACTGGTCACAGATTGCTAACTTCTGCTCAGGCTGGCTGGAATATCTGGTTCAATATAATGCAGACGGTACAATCACCGGACTGCTGCTGGAAAGCTGGGAAGTTAATGCAAATGCGACCGTCTACACATTGAATGTTCGTAAGGGCGTGAAGTGGAACAATGGTGATGATTTCACTGCTGAAGACGTTGCCCGCAATATCGAGCGTTGGTGTGACAAAGGCGTTGAGGGGAACTCAATGGCTGGCCGTATGGCGACCCTGATTGACCCGAACACAAACAAAGCTGGTGCAGGTGTTATCGAAGTTGTAGACAGCCACACAGTTCGCCTGAACCTGCCAACACCTGACATCACCATCATTGTTGGTGCAGCTGACTATCCGGCAGCGATTGTTCATTCTTCACATGATGATACAGCTGAAGGCATGCTGGCGAACCCTGTTGGTACAGGTCCATATCTGCCAGAAAGCCTGGAAGTTGGCGTAAAGGGCGTGCTTGTCCGCAACGAAGGTCATGAATGGTGGAACAAGGGTAACGGTGCTTATCTTGACCGTGTTGAATACATTGACTACGGCACGGACCCGGCCGCGTTCGTTGCGGCTGCTGAAGCTGAAGAAATCGATATGCTGTATGAAACAACAGGTGAATTTGTTGGCGTCTTTGATGACCTCGGTACCTGGGGTAAGTCAGAGGCTGTAACAGCAGCAACAATTGTTATCCGGGCTAACCAGGAAGCAGAAGTTGACGGCAAGAAGCCTTATGCAGATGTTCGTGTTCGTCGTGCTTTGGCCATGGCTGTTGATAATGCAGTATGTCTGGAGCTGGGTTATGCCGGCCTTGGCACACCTGCTGAAAACCACCATGTCTGCCCGATCCACCCTGAATATGCCAAGCTTCCCCCACAGAAAGTTGACGGGGCTGCTGCGAAGGCACTGATGGAAGAAGCTGGAATGGGCGATTATGAACATGAGCTGATTTCAATCGATGATAACTGGCGTAAAGATACAACTGATGCGGTTGCCGCTCAACTGCGTGACGCCGGTATCAAGGTGAAGCGGACCATTCTGCCTGGCTCAACCTTCTGGAATGACTGGGCAAAATATCCGTTCTCTTCAACCAATTGGAACATGCGTCCTCTGGGTGTTCAGGTTCTGGGTCTGGCTTACCGCTCTGGTGAGGCATGGAACGAAGCAGCGTTCAACAATGAAGAGTTTGACACACTTCTGGCAAAGGCAAACGGCATTGCTAATGCTGACGAACGCCGTGTGGTAATGGAACGGATTGAACAGATCATGCAGGAAGAAGGTGTGGTCATCCAGCCTTACTGGCGTTCACTCTACCGTCATGCGAAGAAGAGCCTGGTTGGCGCAGAAATGCATCCGACCTTTGAAATTCGCCCACAATATATCGGCTTCAATGCTTAAGCTGTAGCGATATTCATACAGAGGCCGGTAACCTCCGGCCTCTGTTCTTTGTTTTGCAATAAATTTTTATTCTTTTGTGTGGCCTGATACCAGGCGATTTTGTGAACAGTTAAAGCAGATATGACAAACGGATCATGCTGGTGAAACCGCCGGATGCGTTATCGGGGAGGGGGCTATGCTCCTGTTTTTAGTCAAACGATTTGGCGTGATGATGCTCACGGCGCTGGTGCTCACTTTTGTGGTGTTCTACCTGACCAATCTGTACCCCAATTTGGAAAAGCTGGCGAAAACACAGGCCAATAACCGTATGACAGATGCCCAGGTGGCAACTTGGCTGGATAACCGCGGCTATAACCGGCCTGTTCTGGCCCGCTACGGGGAATGGCTGGGGGTGGTGCCCGGGTGGACCCGCACTGATGATGACGGCAAAACCACAGGCCGCTGTATATCATCAAAAGTACCAGCTGATATTGCCCCGCGATTTTGTGGTGTGTTACAGGGGAATTTCGGGTTTTCTTCGGTATTTAAAGAACCGGTATCAACAATTGTTAACCGGCGCCTGTCCCTGACCGGCATCCTGATGTTCTGGGTGATGGTTGTAATGGTCCCGTCAGCCCTTGTTATTGGTGTTTTGGCTGGTATGCGTGAAGGCTCGCGCACTGACCGCAGCCTGTCAACTTTCTCCATTATCACCACGGCCACGCCTGAATATGTATCGGGCGTGATTTTTATTGTGGTGTTTTCAAGCTCGGCTGTGGGCTTGAAATGGTTCAAAGGAACCGCAGCCTCAGCCATGGATGAGGTGACCTTTGCCAATTTCACTCTGCCGGTCATGACTATGGCCCTTTATGGCATGGGATATATAGCCCGGATGACGCGGGCGTCTATGGCAGAAGTGATGACGTCTCAATATATCCGTACGGCGCGTCTGAAAGGGGTCAGCTTTCACAATATCGTGCTCAAACATGCGCTGCGTAATGCCTTGATCGCTCCTTTTACAGTGATCATGCTTCAGTTCCCATGGTTGCTGACAGGCGTTGTTGTTGTGGAAACGTTGTTTAACTATAAAGGCTTTGGCTGGACCTTGGTGCAGGCGGCCGGAAATAATGACATTGATCTGTTGTTGTCATGTTCAATTGTGGCTGTTCTGGTTGTGCTGGTGACGCAACTGATTTCGGATATCGGGTATGTGTATCTTAACCCGCGTATCCGCATAACTTAAAGCCCGGGGCTGGGAGATATCTGCTATGGAACTCTTATCTTGGGGTGAAGTTTTTGCCAAAATGCTGTGGCAATTTATGCCTGTATGGGTTGCAATGGCTGTGATTTTGACATCATCCGTCATCTATAAGCGCCGTCTCGGTCTGTATGGCCGCTTATATGACAGTCTGGTTGGCATTATCGGATTTTCAATTGTTTTGTTCTGGGTTCTGACTGCGCTGCTGGCGGACATGATCATCACCATGGACCCTTTGCAACAGGTATCAGGGATGAAAAACAAGGTCCCGGGCACACCTGTGCGTGGGATGGAAGATGCGTGGTATCTGCTCGGCGGAGATAATCTAGCCCGCGATATTTTCAGCCGCATGGTCATGGGTGCGCGCCACGTGCTGTCTATTGCCCCTGCAGCAACCGCTTTTGCCTTTATGGTCGGTATTACCCTGGGGCTGCCAGCAGGATATTATGGCCGCAGGCTTGATACGAATTTGTCCTTTCTGGCGAATCTGGTTTTGGCCTTTCCAGTGATTTTGCTGTTTTATTTGTTGGTGACGCCTGAAATTCGTGATGAAGGTATTCCTATCTTCATGGCAGCTGTGCTGTTTTTGTTTCCCATTATTTTCTTATTTTTGTTGTTCCAGTCACGGTTTTACACCCAGCCTATGACCCGTAATATCTATTGCGGCATTACCATTATTCTGGGGTTGTGGGCTTATTCGGGATTAGCGTTTAATGCTGATCCTTTGAATGTGTTCTATATGGACCCGAACCTGTTGAATGTTTTCGTTTCAGTTGTGTTTGTGAATTCACCCACTGTATTCAGAATCGTGCGCGGCATCACTTTGGATATCAAAACACGTGACTATGTCGCTGCTGCCCAGACCAGGGGCGAAGGTCCATGGTATATTATGCTCTGGGAAATCCTGCCGAACGCGCGTGGCCCGCTGATTGTCGATTTCTGTCTGCGTATCGGCTACACCACTATTTTGCTCGGTACACTCGGCTTTTTTGGCCTCGGCGTCAGCCCGGAAAGCCCGGACTGGGGGTCAACGATTAATGATGGGCGGAAGCTGTTATCGATTTATCCGCATCCGGCCCTGCCACCAGCCCTCGCGTTGATGTCCCTGGTCTTGGGACTGAATTTGCTGGCTGACGGCCTGCGTGAAGAATCGCTGAAAGATTAAGGGGCTGTACAAGATGATGAATGATTACACAGGCCCTATTCTGGAAATCGAAAATCTCTCGATCTCGTTCTTTACCCGATTGCGTGAAATTCCGGCAGTGATGGATTTTTCCTGCGAGGTCCGTCCGGGCGAAGCGATGGGCTTGGTCGGGGAGTCAGGTTGCGGTAAATCAACAGTTGCACTTGGTGTGATGCAGGATTTAGGTGTTAATGGCCGGATCGTTGGTGGTTCGATCAAGTTTAAAGGCCAGGATTTAGGCGCGATGAATGAAGCAGAGCTGCGTCAGATCAGAGGCTCTGAAATAGCGATGATTTATCAAGAGCCAATGGCGTCGCTGAACCCGGCCATGCGGATTGGCAAACAACTGATCGAAGTGCCCATGATCCATCAGGGCGCCTCAGAGGCAGAAGCCTATTTGCTTGCCCGGCAAGTTGTCGAGGATGTGCGCCTGCCTGACCCAGACAGAATTCTGGATGCTTATCCCCATCAGCTATCCGGGGGGCAGCAGCAGCGTATTGTGATTGCCATGGCTCTGATGTCAAAGCCATCTTTGCTGATCCTGGATGAGCCAACAACAGCTCTGGATGTGACTGTTGAGGCAGGCATCGTTGATTTGGTGAAGGAGCTGGGGAAAAAATACGGCACGTCAATGTTGTTCATCAGTCACAATCTGGGGTTGGTGATGGATGTGTGTGACCGGATTTGCGTGATGTATTCTGGTGAGGCGGTGGAAACAGGCCGCGTCAAGGATGTCTTTGATGATATGCGTCACCCTTATACCCAAGCTTTATTCCGGTCTATTCCGCTGCCGGGGGCAGATAAAAATGCCCGTCCGCTGGTCGCGATTCCCGGAAATTTCCCGCTTCCTCATGAACGACCTCGGGGCTGTAATTTCGGGCCGCGTTGTGATTATTTCAAAGCTGGTCTTTGTGATCAGGGTGATATTCCCATGGCCCTGTTTGATGAAGCCAAAAGGCATGATACACGCTGTCTGCGCTTTCAGGAGATCGACTGGACAGCAGATGTTGAGGCCGCTGATGACACAGCGAAAACAGAAATCGGCGGCAAGGTTCTGGATATCCAGGATCTGAAGAAATATTATGAGGTAAGCGCAAACGCGCTATTTTCCACGGCAGAAAAAAAGGTCGTCAAGGCGAATGAGACGATTTCATTTTCTGCTCATGAAGCAGAGACGCTGGCCATTGTTGGGGAAAGCGGGTGCGGTAAATCCACACTTGCAAAAATGCTGATGGGTCTGGAAACCGCTACGGACGGTTTGATTGAGATGCATGGCGAATCTATTCAAGATGTTCCGATTGAAAACAGGGACACAAAAACTGTGTCTTCAGTCCAGATGGTGTTTCAGAACCCCTTTGATACGCTGAACCCATCGATGACTGTCGGGCGCCAGATTATCCGCGCGTTAGAGGTGTTTGGTGTTGGTCAGAATGATAATGAGCGACAGGAACGGATGCTGGAGCTGCTTGATCTGGTTAAGCTGCCGCGTGAATTTGCAACCCGAATGCCGCGTCAATTGTCTGGCGGTCAGAAACAGAGGGTAGGTATCGCCAGAGCATTTGCCGGGGATGCACGTATTGTCGTTGCGGATGAACCTGTATCAGCATTGGATGTATCTGTTCAGGCAGCCGTTACAGAATTGTTGATGGAAATCCAAAACAAGTCCCGTACAACCTTGCTGTTTATCAGCCATGATCTGTCTATTGTGCGGTATCTGTCTGACCGTGTTGTGGTGATGTATTTGGGGCATATTGTTGAATCAGGGACAACTGATCAGGTGTTTTCACCGCCTTATCATCCCTATACTGAAGCACTTTTATCAGCTGTGCCGATTGCAGATACCAAAATCAAGCGGAAGCGCATTGTGCTCGACGGCGATATCCCCTCTGCGGTAAATCCGCCGCCTGGCTGCCCGTTCCAAACCCGTTGCGGATATAAAACAGATGTCGGTGGTGGCCTATGTGAAACCGTTGTGCCAGAGGTGAAGACCATTGATGGCGGGCATCAGATCAAATGCCATCTGGGGGAACAGATTTTGGCCCGTATGGAACCAGTGATTGCGCTGGCTGAAGAGCCCAAGAAAAAGGTCGCATCAAAGACAAAGTCAACGCCGAAGAAAAAGACTGCTTCAAGGGCAAAAGCCGCCCCCAAAAAGGTCGCAGCTAAAACATCTTCCTCGAGCAAGACATCATCTGAATAACGATGATGGCCGGTCCTTTATCAGCTTGTGACCAGCCCGTCTGGCAGGGCAGCGACGATATGCACGCGCCTGTGTTCGCCGCCATTCATCGCGGTATGATAGCCACGCGTATCGGTGAAATATACCGAACCATCTGCGGGAAGATGCGTCACATGATGATTGACGACGAATAATGAGCCCGGATTCGTCACGATAGGGATATGTAGGCGTGGTTCCGGGTCACGATGCCAGGAATTGCAATTGAACAATCCTTTTGACAGAATGCGCATACGGCCGATTGAAAATCGCGCGGTAAGGGCTTTATGCACTTCAGCGAGGTAGGTATCTGCAAAAGCGGGGTCAAATTCGCTGAAAGCAGCTTCATCGACAAAATCTTCTCTTGAGACTTCTTCATAACTGTCATCTGGGCGCAGCCAATACCGGCCAGACAAGTCATTAGCTGTTACCTTGCTGTTCCCGGGTATCCGCGTCAGCGGCAGGGCCGCAAATCCTTCTACCTGCATATCACCCTTATAACCCTGACGAGACACACAAATATCCAGTGCGTCACGCAGCAAGGCAATATCAAATTTAAGGTCAAGCCTGGCAATGCCTGGCCCCGGAATAAATTCCGCGACCGAGCGTGAATCTGGTCTTTGGTGCAACCAGCTCGCCATAGCCTGTTTGTCTTTCTCTATGGACTGGTCTGAAAATAAGCTGTCGGTCATTTGCTGTATATCCTCATCTTCCAAAGGAGCTATTGATCCAGTTTGGCATGATTAACCTATCATTTCTAACAAAACCTGCTAGCTGCGAGGTGAAAACCCGACCTGCGTCACTTTGTCCTTAATGCCAAAATATCTATATTTTTCAGCTTGTTGCAGTCGCTCTTCGAGAAAAAATTGAATAAATATCTGCTGTTCCTTGCAAAACTGACTGAAATGCATCATCTTATATTATGGGAACGGCTATTAATGTGGGGGTCACATTAATGCCTGACGATTTATTAGAAAAGCGCAGTGGACATACGCAGTCTGTCTCGCGAGCGTTAAGTTTACTGATTAAACTGTCTGAGGAACCTGAAGGGTTAAACCTTTCAGAGCTGGCAAGGCGCGTTAAACTAGCGCCGTCTACGGCGCATAGGCTTCTGACAACATTGCAACTTGATCAATTTGTGCGTTTCGAAGACGGGCGGTGGTTGATTGGCGTGCAAAGCTTTCATGTGGGATCTTCTTACATGCGGGCTCGTGATGTTTGTTATATGGCCCGCCCTTATTTGCGGATTCTGATGCAGGAAACCGGCGAGACATCAAACCTGGCATTGGTAGAGAATGACGAGCTGGTCTATCTTGCGCAGACAGAATGCCCGGAACTGATGCGCGCATTGGCTCGTCCGGGCGCGAAAGCACCCCTGACATGTTCTGCTGTAGGCAAAGTGTGTCTGGCGTTTATGCCGCGCCAGAAAGCTGACAGAATGATCGCCAAAGCGGGTGTATCGCAGCTGACGCGTAAAAGCCACATCACAACGGCAAGCCTGTGGCGTGACCTTGATGACACGCGCAAAAGACAGTTCGCCATTGATGATGAAGAACATTCTGATGGTCTTCGCTGCGTCAGCGCACCATTATTCGGTGCGAAAGGCGAAGTGATTGGTGCGCTGTCGGTTAGCGGCCCGTCTGTTCGTATTTCTGACCAGCATATTGCATCATTTGGGCAAATCGTAAAACGTGTGTCACGTGATATGACAAAGGCTCTTGGTGGCGTCTGGCCGGAATAGGCATAACTGCGACAAGGTCCCGATAGTCTCAGATTAATCTGTCTGCCGGGCCCTTACCATCTCAGCAAGCCGGGTTAAGGCGGGGTCATCTATACCGACGCGATTCAACGCTTCAGATGTTTCAAACAGATACTGTCTGCACGGCCCCAAAAAGCCTGTTGCTTGGGCGATGATATCAGCAGTCTGCTCATCCGACATTTTTTCAGCAAAACCTGGTGCGTCATGACGGGCAACAAAACATAATGCGCGCTTAATGCCGTCTTGCGTATGCACATTCAGCCATTTTGGGTTGTAAGAATTATTGATCATTTCGCGTCGCCACAAAATATCCATTTCATGCGCCGCCCTTTCGGCGGCAATTCTAAATACAACTCCTCTGACTGACCCCCCGTGATCAAGTGCAAGAACCAACCCTGGTTGGTCAGGGCTGCCTCTGCCCAGGCGAGTCCATAAGCAAAACCGTTTATGATAGCCATAAAGTCGGCCAAACAGCTTGTCTTCAAATGTGATCAAAGGATTCCAGATCAAACTGCCATAGCCAAAAACCCAAATATCCGGGCCGTTGTAATCATCTGCAATATAATGCCGCCGAGAAGCGCGCAACTGGTCTTCGCTCAGGACAGTGCTGTTTTCGCCGTCGCGGTCTAGGGCCAGCTTTTGCACAACACCGCTTTCCAGCATATCCCTGCTGAGAGGGTGTTTTCTGTTTAGCCCGGCCTCATCTGTCACTCTGACAGATCCTCAGCAGCCTGTGCCATATGATGAACAACCCTTTGCGGGAAGGGGATTTCGATCTGATGTGCATCAAGCAACTGCTTCAGTTTGCGCTTTAAATCCCAGTTTAGTGCGAAAAAATCATCATATCGTGCATATAAACGCAATCTGACTATGATCGCGCTGTCAGCATAATCAACCACCAAAAATATTGGTTCTGGATCAGTTAAGACGCGTTCATCTGTGCTCAGCGACAACAGTGCTGTTTCAACCACATCCAGATCACTGTCATAACCGACGCCAATATCAATATCCATGCGGCGGGTCGTATGACGGCTGTTATTGACAATTGTGGATGACCAAATTGATGAATTGGGCACCGAAATAAAGACATTTTCAAAAGTATCAATTTGGGTGGAAAATAAACCAATTTCACGCACTGTGCCCGAGATACCATTGGTTTCAATCCAGTCCCCGACGCTGAAAGGTCTGAGCAAAAGCAGCATAATGCCTGAGGCGACATTGGACAGGGTGCCTTGCAGGGCAAGGCCAATCGCAAGGCCTGCCGCACCTAACACCGCAATGATTGAGGTGGTCTGTACCCCGAACTGACCCAGTGCGACCACCAATGTCAGAATATAACCGGCATAACGGATGATGGAGGCGAGAATGGGGATGAGCGTCTTGTCGGCGCGCGGCAGCCGAGACATCCGCTTGCGGACCATGCCAGATGCTTTGCCGGACAGCCAGAGCCCGATGATGATGGTCCCGATACCAGCCAGAACATTCACACTTGAGCTCAGTGCAATAGCGAATAATTCCTGACTGAGCAGGCTCATCTCCCCCAATGAGGTCTCAAACGCGGAGAATGTGTCCATAGGTCTTGCCTGAATATAGCTCGCAAAAAATATTTCTTATCCAGTTATAATCATACGCAGGCCAGACAAGCTTGACCAGCATCAGCGTGGCGTTTTTTCATCTTGCTTATATACAGGCACCAGAATACAAAATTCACAGGAATTTATGCCGTCTGACAGTTCAAAAACGGCAAATAGAGTGACAAAGCGGTTAGAGAGATTATAAGCAGATGACCAAACATCAGCATGAGCAGCCACATAGTCTTGACTGGGCCGTTGGTCACCCGGCTTTAGCTTTGGGCGATCTGGTCTGCGCAATTGGCAATTTTGACGGTGTGCATCAAGGCCACCAGGCTGTTCTTGCTGCTGCCCGTTCTTGTTCTCAGGCAACTGGTCTTCCGCTTGCTGTGGTGACATTTACGCCTCACCCCCGGCAATATTTTCGCCCGGCTGAACCCCCGTTTCTTTTGCAGAACAGAGAGACCAAAGATAGATGTCTGACAGTACAAGGGGTTTCAGTAATCATTCATGTGCAGTTCGATAAAACATTACAACAATTATCGCCTGAAGCATTTGTGACTGACGTGCTGGTGAAGAGCTTTTCGATCAAGCATTTGTTTGCAGGTGCAGATTTTGCGTTTGGAAAAGAGCGTGCCGGAACCATGTCCAGTCTAGCTGAGCTGGGTCAGCCTTTGGGTGTTCATGTTCAACCGGTCATCCTTTGCACGGATGAAAATCTACAAGCGGTGTCTTCATCGCGGATCAGAGCCGCTTTGCGGGACGGTGAGGTGGGACTGGCCCGTAACATGCTTGGCCGCCCGGCATCAGTGTCAGGAACAGTTATGCTGGGTGACCAAAGGGGACGCCTGTTTGACTTCCCCACAGCCAATCTGACATTGGGCGAATGCCTTGAGCCGGCCTTTGGCGTATATGCTGTAACAGCTGAGCTGTTTGATAAGGCCGGTCAGATACGTCAGTTGAAAGGGGTTACAAATATTGGCCGTCGCCCGACAGTAAACGATCGTGGTGTGCTGGCTGAAACACATCTGTTCGATTTTGATGAAGATATCTATGGATGTGGGCTCACTATATATCTGCAGGCCTTCTTGCGGCCTGAACAGAAATTCGATGGACTTGACGCGTTGCGTGAGCAGATTGCCAAAGATGCAGCGCAGGCAAGACAGATACTGAAGTAGACAGGCTAGTCTGAACACTTTAAATAAGCAAAAGAACGTTCCGGCGTAATAAGGCCAGAGGGGTAAAGGTTAGAGCAGATGGATTATAAGCAAACCGTATTTTTGCCGAAGACAGAATTTCCTATGCGGGGCGGCCTTCCTGTCAAAGAACCTGAAATTCTGAAGCGGTGGCAAAAGCTGGGGCTGTATGATCAACTTCGCCAGAGCCGCAAAGATGCGCCGAAATTTGTGCTTCATGATGGCCCGCCCTATGCGAACGGACAGCTTCATATCGGCCACGCATTAAACAAAATATTAAAAGATGTGATTAACCGATCTCAATCGATGTTGGGCAAAAACGCCAATTATGTCCCGGGCTGGGACTGCCATGGGTTGCCGATCGAATGGAAAATCGAAGAACAGTACCGTAAAAAAGGCAAAGATAAAGATGAGGTGCCGATAGCTGAATTCCGCCAGGAATGCCGTGATTTTGCGGCACATTGGCTCCAGATTCAGTCAGACGAATTCCAGCGTCTGGGGATTTTGGGCGACTGGGAAAATCCTTACACAACCATGAAATTTGAAGCTGAATCTATCATCGCGGCCGAGATGGGTAAGTTTCTGATGAATGGCAGCCTGTATCGTGGTTCTAAACCAGTGATGTGGTCGCCGGTTGAAAAAACCGCTCTGGCTGAGGCTGAGGTTGAATATGCTGATCACAAATCAGTAACGATTTTTGCCCGGTTCACCGTGGCATCATGCCCGCGCGAGGATTTGGTCGGGACCAGCTTTGTGATCTGGACCACCACCCCCTGGACAATGCCAGGCAACAGAGCGATGGCATGTGGTGCGGATATTGCCTATAGCGCGCTGAAAATAACCGAAGTTGCCGAAGGCTCTCTGGCCCAGCTGGGCGAGGTGATCTGTCTGGCTGATGATCTGAAAGAGGCTGTTTTTGCTGAAACAGGTATCGTGAGTGCTGATGTGGTGACAAATTTCACTGGCGCAGATATTGCCGGTTCAGTCGCTCGGCATCCGCTGGCCGAACATGGATATGACCATGATGTGCCGTTATTCCTGGCAGATTATGTCACTACCGAACAAGGTACAGGGTTTGTTCATATTGCCCCTGGGCACGGCCCGGAAGATTATGCATTAGCGCACCTCCAGCATGGAGTAGAGGTCCCTGACACGGTTGGCGAAGATGGCGTAATCGCTGAACATCTGCCCTTGTTTGGCGGCATGCACGTGCTGCGGGATAATCAGAAGATCGCGGATATTATGGCTGAACATGGCGGCCTGATTGGTGTGGGTATCTTGGTCCATTCTTATCCACATTCCTGGCGGTCACATGCACCTGTGATTTACCGCAACGCGGCCCAATGGTTTGTATCTATGGGTGATGGTGACGAACAGGGCAAAGGGTTGCGCACCGTCGCGTTAGACGCGCTTCAGCAAACTGATTTTTATCCGGCTTCAGGTCAGAAGCGCTTATCATCAATGATCGAAAACCGGCCTGACTGGTGTTTGTCCCGCCAGCGCGCCTGGGGTGTGCCGATACCAGTGTTTTATCACAAACAGACAGGTGAGCCGTTGCGTGACCAGGCTGTTGTTGACCGGATTGTTGACGCCTTTGCTGAAGATGGTTGTGATGTTTGGTTTACCTCTCCTGCTGCCCGCTTTTTGGGGCCCGACTATAATGAGGATGATTATATTCAGGTCAAAGATATTGCGGATGTCTGGTTTGATTCTGGCTCCACTCATGCCTTTGTGCTTGAGGCCCGTGATGATCTTCAGTCACCGGCCGATCTGTATCTGGAAGGGTCTGACCAGCATCGGGGCTGGTTTCATTCATCCTTGCTTGAATCCTGCGGCACCCGCGGACGGGCCCCTTATAAAGGGGTTTTAACGCATGGGTTTGTGCTAGATGAGCAAGGTCGGAAAATGTCAAAATCGCTGGGCAATGTGGTTGCTCCGCAAAAGGTGATTGAACAGAATGGCGCGGATATTCTGCGGCTTTGGGTAGTCAGCTCTGATTATTATGACGATTTACGAATTGGACCGGAGATCATCAAGCGGCAATCTGATCATTATCGGCGTATCCGTAATACGCTGCGCTATCTTTTGGGTGCAGTGAACGGGTTTGATCACTCAGCTGAATTTGTGGACCCAGATAAAATGCCTGAATTGGACAGATGGGTTCTGCATCGCCTTTCCGAATTGGATAACCAGATCAGGACAAAGACCGTGTCTTATGATTTCCATGGCATATTTACACTGATCCACGATTTCTGTAACTCAGACCTGTCTGCTTTCTATTTTGATGTTCGAAAGGATTGCCTGTATTGTGATGATCTGGCCTCTGTTGAACGACGGGCCTGCCGGACAGTCATGGATTACACACTCCGTTGTCTGGTAACCTGGATTGCGCCAATTTTGTGCTTTACAGCCGATGAAGCGTGGCTTGCTTATACAGGCGATGAAGAGGATTCTATTCATCTCCACACCTATTTTGATATTCCAGAAGATTGGGCAGCACCTGATTTGGCTGAGCGCTGGGCACAGATTCGTGGCCTGCGCTCTGAGGTAATGACTGCCTTAGAGACCGCCCGGAATGAGGGTGCCATTGGTGGTGGCTTGTCTGCAGATGTAAAAATCACCGCCCCGCAACAGATGGCAGAATTGCTTGAGGGTATTGATTTGGACAGCTTATTCATCACCTCTTCTGCGGTGCTGGAAGTGAGTGATGACGCAGATATGAGAATCGCTGTCAGGCGTGCGGATGGCGGCAAGTGTGCGCGTTGCTGGAAAATTGTGAGCGAGATTCCTGCAGATAGTGACGATGCTATCTGTGCCCGGTGTCAGACAGTTCTTGCAACAACGGTGACAGGCTAGCTGTGTGATGCGGTGGCCGGTAACCAGTCACATCATCTGGTTTTTGGCTGTAAGCAGCACAATCATCCTCTTTGACCAGCTCTCCAAGAACTGGATGCTGGAGCTGATTTTTTCCCCCGCCCGTCAAATTGTCCTTACACCGTTTTTAAATCTGACGCCTGTCTGGAACAGTGGGATCAGCTTTGGCTTGTTTCAGGACAACCCGATGGTAGGCAGGCTGATGATCCCATTATTGGCTGTCCTGGTTGTGCTGTGGCTGTTTTTCAGTCTCTATGAGCTGAGCCGTCTGCAACGCTTTGCTGCTGGCTTGATCGCTGGCGGGGCGATTGGTAATGTTATAGACCGGATACGGTTTGAACGGGTCGTTGATTTTCTTGATTTCCATGTGGGAACATATCATTGGCCAGCGTTTAATCTCGCTGATAGTGCCATTTTCATGGGTGTTGTGTTCTGGATATTTGCCGCTATAGTGACAGCACAGCCAAGAGGTGAAGAGAGATGAATATTTTTGGGTTACAACACAGATTGTCATCACATATGCTGACCATCAGCCTGTTATGTGGTGTGCTGCTTATCTGTTCTGCTTGCTCAGATTTCAGACGCGCAATCGGAACTGAAAAATCATCTCCTGACGAATTTGAAGTTGTTGTGCGCCCGCCTTTGTCCCTGCCGCCTCAGTTTGGTGACCGGCCGTCTGGGGAGGAAACCACAAGTGCGGCTCTGGCCGCATCAACTGCAAAAGATCGATCCACTGTGTTGCTGAATGGTCGTACGGCTACCGCCCAGGGTTATGACGACATTTTTGCCTTTGATCAGATCGAAGAGGATATCCGCACAAAGGTTGACGAAGAAACCGCTGGAATCCGTTTTGAACGGCGGCTGCCTTTACAGATTGTTTTCGGCGGCTTGCCGAATGTCGGGCCAGTTGTTGATAAGATGGCAGAAGATGCGCGTATCCGGCGTAATGAAATTCAGAAACGTGCAATCACTGAAGGGGCCACACCGGCTATTGATCAGGTATTGAGCGAGCCGGTGCTGGTTGAATAGTCACGTCTAATGTCAGCCGGTATCCGTCATCTTCCGGATCAGCTTGTCAACCAGATTGCTGCGGGCGAAGTCATTGAACGCCCGTCAAGTGCACTTAAAGAATTAATTGAAAATGCCCTCGATGCAGGGGCGGATAAGGTCAGCGTAGAGCTGATAGAAGGTGGTCTTGCAGGGCTGAGTGTCAGTGACAATGGCCACGGTATGACGCGTGATGAACTGCCGATGGCTGTGCAGCGGCATGCGACCTCAAAATTACCATCTGATGATCTGTTCGATATTCGCTTTTTCGGGTTTCGTGGCGAAGCGCTGCCGTCGATTGGTTCAGTATCTGTTTTGCGGCTCACTTCACGTCAGCCTGACACAGATCATGGCTGGGCGCTGACAGTCAGCCATGGCAAGCCTGGTGAGCCTGAACCTGCCGCCGCAGAAACGGGAACATGCATAGAGATTTCGGAATTATTTACCTCTGTTCCAGCGCGGCTGAAGTTTCTGAAGACCCGTAAAACTGAAGCTGCACAATGTTATGATGTTGTCCGCCGTTTTGCGATGAGCCGGCCTGATGTTTCTTTTCTGTTGACCGATTCTGGCCGAACGGTCCTGCATTTATCACAGCAGGATCAGTCAGAGGCTGGTTTTGCCCATAGATTATCTGAAATTTTGGGACCGGTCTTCGCCCGCGAATCTGTGCCCATATCCGCTGAAAAACCAGGCATGTCGCTATCTGGTTATGCCGGTCTGCCAACCATGAACAGACCGACCACAGCTCAGATTTATCTGTTTGTAAATGGCCGTCCGGTACGAGATCGCCAATTGCTTGGTGCGATCAGGGCAGGGTATCAGGATATGCTCCCACGTGGCCGTCATCCGGTAACTGTTTTATTTCTGGAGATTGAGGTTGATGCTGTTGATGTGAATGTGCATCCGGCAAAGGCAGAGGTCAGGTTCAGAGATGCGGGAAGTGTCAGAGGCCTGTTTGTCGGGGCGTTGTCTTCTGCTTTACGGGCTGCGGGTATGCAGGCAACTGGTGAGGGCGGAGAGGCGGCTCTGCGTCAGTTTTCAAGCCCCCCTTCTTCTGGGTTTGGCCGCTCTCATGCGGGGGCTTATCCGGCATACAGGCCATCTCAACACAGCCATGCAGCCGCACAGGAATTTCAAAGTCCAGTAACACTGCCTCCGCCTCAATCTCAGGATTTCTTGGCAGAGGCCCCGCCACAAGCCAGATATGAGCCTGGTTATGACAGTCCTTCATATGAGGCAGAACCACCATCATATTATCCGTTGGGTGCAGCAAAAGCTCAGCTTCATAAAACCTATATCGTTGCAGAAACCGCCTCTGGGGTGTGTATCGTTGATCAGCATGCCGCCCATGAACGGCTGGTGATGGAACAGATGAAGGCGCAGTATGACCAGGGTCAGGTCAACAGTCAGGCTTTGCTTTTACCTGAAATTGTTGAATTACCGTCTGATCAGCCAGAAGCTGTGCTGGCTGAGGCAGCCAGCCTGAAATCTGCCGGTTTGGAGGTAGAGGCTTTTGGTGCAGGCGCAATATTGGTAAGGGCTGTGCCAGCTTTGCTTGGCCAGACAGATGTGCATTCGTTGCTTTCTGATTTGGCAGAAGAGCTGGTGCATCTGGGGGGGACGACGACCTTGTCTGACCGAATAGGGCATATCTTGGCAACAATGTCCTGTCATGGCTCTGTCCGGGCAGGCCGCCGTCTGAATGCCGAGGAAATGAACGCTCTGTTACGTCAGATGGAAGTTACTCCGGCTGCCGGGCAGTGTAACCACGGCAGGCCAACATTTATTACGCTTTCACTTGCAGATTTGGAAAAGCTGTTCGGCCGGTCTTAATCTGGGGCCAGAGTGATGAAATTCAGCCTGGCAATACCATAGGTGCGGCTGTCAATAACACTGAAGTGCGGGCTGAGCACGCACGGGTCTGTTTTTCGGGTTTCAACAACAATAAGGGTTTGCTTGCTGATCGCCTTTATCGCAAACAGCTTGTCCAGTGCCGGTCCGGCTAAATCGCTGTCATAAGGGGGGTCCGCAAAGACCAGATCTGCTTGGGGATAAGGCCAGCGCGTAACCGTCAGGGCATCTTGTGCCAATATAACAGCCCGGTCTTGCATGCCCAGCTTTGAGATGTTTGCCTGCAAGGTCTGCAGCGCGCTGCGGTCCTGTTCAATAAACAGAGCCTTTTGCGCCCCTCTGGACAGGGCTTCTAAACCAATGGCACCTGTGCCAGCAAACAAATCAATGATTACAGCACTGTTCACAGATACAGCAAACCGTCCTCCGTGCAAAATATTGAATAAGGCTTCTCGTGTCCGTTGGCCTGTTGGCCTGACAGCAGCACTATTACAGGCTGCCAGTTTTGCTCCCCGCTTTTCGCCACCGATAATATTCATTGCCTGTCCATCACTTCAGCCTCAGCCCTTCTGTCGCGGTCCTTTTTGGCGCTGCCTGCTGGGGTGAGCGTCGCCAGATTTGCGCGTTCTGGAGGGAGGGCGACCACCTGTCTTGCCAGCTTGTTTCGGTTTTGCCAGGCCAAGCTGTTCAGCAAGGACAGTGGCGCGTACTTCTTTCACCTCACCATCTTCTAAATTGCCAAGCGAAAATGGTCCATAAGACAGGCGCAGCAGACGGCTGACAGGATAGCCCAAATAGTCCATGATATGACGGATTTCACGGTTTTTGCCTTCTTTTATGGCAACTGTCAGCCAGGCATTAGAGGTCATCTGATTATCCAGACGAGCCATAACCTGGCCATAATGAATGCCGTCAATAGTTACCCCATCGGCCAAATCGGTCAGTTTATTGTCATCGACCAGCCCTCTGACCCGAACCCGGTATTTCCTTGTCCAGCCAGTTGAGGGTAATTCTAAATGCCGGGCTAACCCGCCATCATTTGTCAGCAGCAGCAACCCTTCTGAATCTAAATCAAGACGCCCAACAGAGATTACCCGGGGCAGGCTCTCTGGCAGGTGATCGAAGATTGTCTGGCGGCCCTTATCATCTTTGGTTGATACAATCAGTCCGCGTGGTTTGTAATATCGCCACAAGCGGGCAGGCTCTGCTGCGGGTAAAGCCGTGCCATCCACTTCTATTCTGTCTTTTGCGGTGACGACACAAGCTGCTGTATCAAGGATTTGTCCGTTCAGCCGGACCCGGCCCTCTAGAATCAGTGCTTCAGCTTCCCGGCGGGAACATATCCCGGCTCTGGCAATCCGTTTGGCAATCCGTTCAGGAAGATCAGATTGGTTAAGGCTGAATGAAGTTTCTGAATTTTGTGATTTGTCTGTCATAATCGTGGTTGTAAGTCATGTAGAACAAGTTGGCAAATGTTACGGCTTCACCGTAAGATTAACGCCATGACGCTTACAGACAGACATTCTGATTTTATGGCACAGGCCTTAGAGCTTGCCACTGCTGCTGCTGCTGCTGGTGAAGTGCCCGTAGGGGCTCTGATAACAGATCGTGATGGCCATATTCTGGCCACCGCAGAAAATCGGATGGTAAGAGATTCCAACGCGCTGGCGCATGCCGAATTGCTGGCGATACAGGCAGCACTTGATAGAACTGGCCAGGCCCGTCTGACAGGCTGTGATTTGTGGGTGACGCTTGAGCCTTGTGCGATGTGTGCAGGCGCGATTGCCCATGCCCGCCTGCGCAGGCTGTATTTTGCGGCATATGATCTAAAAGGGGGGGCAGTTGACAACGGCCCCTGTCTGTTTCACCAGCCCACCACGCACCATCAGATAGAGGTTTACGGCGGAATTCAGCAACGTGCCGCAGAACAGTTATTAACCACATTCTTTGCGGACAAACGCTAATACGCCTTTGCGTTTTTGCGTCATTTAGTCAGCCGCAATATCCGAACGGAACATAGCGTCTGGCCAGTCGATTGTCTCTAAGGCCTGATAAGCGGACTGGCGGGCCTGTTGTTTGTTATCTCCCAAAGCGGTCACAGACAAAACGCGGCCACCTGAGCTCAGCAGCTGGCCATCATCAGCGCGTGCTGTGCCCGCATGGAAGATTAACCCGCCTTGCGTGGTCTCCAGTTCATCGGCGCCATTTATCGGCTGGCCCTTTTGATAGGTTTCGGGATAGCCATCTGCAGCCATCACAACCGTGACTGCAGTGTGATCTGTCCAGCGCAGGTCAAAATTCTCTAAGCCGCCCTCAGCGACTGTAAGTGCAGCAGACAGAAAATCAGATTTCAGCCGCGGCAGAATCACCTGGGCTTCAGGATCACCAAACCGGCAGTTAAACTCGATTACCTTAGGGCCGTCTGTGGTCAGCATCAGACCGGCATAAAGCACGCCGCTATAGGGCATGCCATCTGCGGCCATGCCTTTGGCAACAGGGGTAATCACTGTGCGCATAACTTGCTCGCGCAATGTTTCGGTTTCAAAAGGTGAAGGGCTGACCGCGCCCATGCCGCCGGTATTCGGTCCCTCATCTCCATCAAAGGCTCGTTTGTGATCCTGGGCAGAGGCAAGCCAGAGTGCCGCCTCGCCATCCAGCAGGGCAAAAGCTGACATTTCTGGTCCAGTGATCCGTTCCTCAACCAGAATTTCCTGACTGGCAGCACCAAATTTGCCTGCCAGCAACTCATCAATGGCGTGATTGGCCTCATCACGATCAGAACAAACAATTACGCCCTTCCCCGCCGCCAAGCCATCAGCCTTGATCACACAATAACCGTTCAGCTCAGCCGCGAAGGCTTGTGCCTGTTCAGCATCTGTGAATCTCTGCCATTTTGGCTGTGGTATCGCATGGCGGTCGCAGAAGTCACGCGCAAAGGCTTTGGACCCTTCCAGCTGGGCTGCTGCTGCACGCGGGCCAAAGGCCGGAATCTTGACCTCATCCAGCTTGTCAACAAGACCCGCTACCAATGGGACCTCCGGGCCAACAATCACCAGCTCAATCTGCTCTTCAACAGCCAGCTTGACCAGACCATCTGTGTCATCAGCAGACAGCTCTACACAGCGGCCAAGCTGGGCAATGCCTGGGTTGCCCGGGGCAATAATCAGATCATCACATAATGGTGATGCAGACAGGCTCCATGCCAGGGCATGTTCGCGCCCACCGCCGCCGATGAGTAGAATGTTCATATTTGCGCCTTTTGATAAAAAAACTGGGTTTAAACCCTTATAAACTCTCGCCTAACCTAACCTGATGCGTCATAATCTGCAAATGCCAAACGACCAAACATCTCCGGCAACGAATGCCCCTTATCTTTCGGTTGAAGAGCTGAGCCAAGCGGTGAAACGAACCGTGGAAACAGCCTTTGATTATGTTCGGGTCAGAGGCGAGATTTCACAGCCGCGGACCCCTGCATCAGGCCATATCTATCTGACGCTCAAAGATGACCGGAATGCGCTATCAGCTGTTATTTGGAAAGGGACTGCTCAGCGCCTTTCCGTGCAGCCAGAAGAAGGGCTTGATGTCATTTGTACTGGCAAAATGACGACCTTTGGTGGACAGTCCCGTTACCAGCTTGTGGTGAATGACATAGAGGTTGCCGGCGAAGGTGCGTTGTTAAAGCAGTTGGAAGACAGGCGGCGCAGGCTGGCGGCAGAAGGGCTGTTTGACAATGCACGCAAACAGCAAATTCCTGCCATGCCTGCTACAATTGGTGTGGTCACCAGCCCCACCGGTGCGGTTATTCGCGATATTCTGCATCGGATTTCTGAACGGTTCCCCACCCATATTCTGGTTTGGGGTGTTAATGTTCAAGGGATTGGATCAGCAGATCAGATTGCCGCGGCCATTAACGGGTTTAACGCTTTGCCCAAAGACGGGCCTGTACCCAAACCAGATCTTTTGATTGTTGCGCGCGGCGGTGGGTCACTTGAAGATCTCTGGTCGTTCAATGAAGAAATCGTGGTACGCGCTGCTGCTGCCTCGTCGATACCGCTGATCTCGGCTGTGGGTCATGAAACAGATACCACCCTGATTGATTTTGCAGCTGATGTGCGGGCGCCGACACCAACGGCTGCTGCTGAATTTGCGACCCCTGTTTCAGCTGAGCTTCAGGCGCGCCTGAGCGAGACAGATGCCCGGTTGCGCCGTGCCGTGAGGAACAGGCTGAGCGTGGCAGAACAGGCCATAAAGGCGGCAGAACGGGGCTTGCTACATCCTGAGGATCATATTGGCCGGTTATCACAATCTGTTGATTTGGCGGCCACACGCATAGATACCAGCATATATCGTCGTCTTGACCGGCTTCAGTTGCGGCTGGCGGCGGTCACCGACCGGCTTGTCTCTCCTGAACAGCAAGTCACATCCGTTGCGCAATCTGTCAGCTTGTTAGAGCGGCGTCTGGACCACAGCTTGTCAGCCGTTATGGAACGTGCAGCTCACCGGCTGATTCAGTCGGAACGGCTGCTGGAAGCCAATTCTTATCAGCGAGTTCTAGATAGAGGATTTGCTTTGATCACAGATGAAGCTGGGAAAGCCGTGAAGACCAGCGCATCTGCTCTGCCCCAATCCAAAGTTGTGATTAGGTTTGCTGATGATGAACGCCTAGCGCAGCTGGATCCCGATGCCCCCCCTTCACCCATGCGCAAAGCCAAGAGCAGTCAGAAACCAGCCTCTTCTTCTGCCACAACTCAAGAAGAGCTATTCTGAGCGCTGTACAGGAAGGGTTTTGCCCCAGCGCCTGTGGGGCCAGAGCCACTGGCCAGGATATTGTGTGATCCAGTCTTCAAACTGCTGATTCAGCTCTGTTGCAATGGCAAGGCAAGCAGCCTTATCAGCGTTTTTTGGCACATATCGGGGCGCAGATAATTTCACTTTGATCTGGCAGCCAGATGTGCGGATAGTCTGGGCCATGAATATAGGTTTACCCGTCTTCGCGGCCAATTTAATATGGGCAATTGCGGTCTGGGCGGGATAGCCAAAAAAGGGGACAGTTTCACCTTCTCTCAATTGCTGGTCAGCTAGGATCAACATAAATCCGCCCTTGCGCAAGGTTGACACCATACCAATGGCGGCCTGTCGTCCTTTTTCATAAATATCTGCTTCAGCAGACCGCGCCCGCCGTTTCAGCAACACCGATACATAAGGGTTGTTTAACGGCCGATAAATCAATCCGGTTTGAACAGCTGAGGCGGGTCCCAGCATCGATAGGGCTTCCCAGTTCCCTAAATGCGCACCAATGACAAACCCGCCCTGATGCCCTTCTAAATTTTGCAAGCCTTCAAACTGAATATAGCCTTTATCCAGCATTTGTCTGGTTTTGATAAATTCAGCCGTGGTCCGGCCTAGATTATCCCACATTTCGGTCAGCCAGATCTGTTTATCTGATTGCCGAGGATCGGGAAAAGCCAGATTTATCTGGGCTGCTGCCCGCTTGTGCCAAGAGGTCAGCGGGCCCAGCCAGACAAATAATCTGCCTAAGCAGTAGCTGGCTAACCCGACAGGCAGCACCGCCAAAAGTCCAAAAAGAAGGGCTACAATAAGCGCTTCAAAAGGCCAGATCAGGGTTGTGTAAATGAATTTGAGCCAGCCTGGCCGATAGGACATTGACATCAGGACAGCCTCTCGGTCAAAGCTGCGCTGAGAAGTGTGATAAGCTGTGTTTTATGTGTTGGCGAAATCCGGAAAGAGACAGGCAGGGCCAAGATACGAACCCGCCATTCAGGGGGGAGGCGGACCCAGTCCTTATGGGTTGTGACCAGCTCTGCTCCGGCATGTAACGCTTCTTGATGCAGCCGCGATAAATCAGCCTCAGAATAGCTATGATGATCAGCAAATGACAGCTCGCGGACCAGCTCGGCTCCGGTTTGTTTCAGCGTCGTGAAAAACCGTTGGGGACGGCCAATACCCGCAAAGCCAATCAGCCGCTTTCCTTTCAGCGTTTTTGCAATTTTCTGGTCTGGGTGAAGCTGGCCCTCAAACACCGGAAGGTCTTTTGAGAACAGCTCTTTAAGCCCGGTCTCATCCTGACCATTAAGAATCACAGCGTCAGCCCTTTTAAGGCCGCTGGATACAGGTTCACGTAAAGGGCCAGCAGGCAAAATTCGCTGATTGCCCAGCCCTGTCTGTCCATCAAACACCGAAATAATCATATCTTTGGTCAGCCACGGATTTTGCATACCATCATCCATGATGATCACGTCAAATTTACCTTGTGCCGCGATAAATTTGGCCCCTCTTATCCTGTCTGCGCTGACACAGACATCATTGGTCAGGGCAAGCATAACCGCTTCATCGCCAATATCGGTCGAGGTGTGAACTGATGGAGCTGCGAATACCGGTCCTGTTTCACGTCCTTTATAGCCCCGCATTAGGATACATGGCCTGTATCCCTGTTCCTTGGCTATCCGGCAGAGTAAAGCTGTCACCGGAGTTTTGCCTGTGCCGCCAATAGAAATATTGCCGACACAAATTACCGGCAATTCAGCCGTTTCGGGCCGGGCAAAGGCGGTTCTGATGTGGCTGGCCAACATCCATAACGCGCTCACCGGTAACAGCGCAGAGGATATCAGGTTTCTTTCTGTCCAAAATTTCGGAGCGATCATCATCAGTTGTCAGCGCATTCACTATTTATCTGTCTCTGGCCCGTATCACCGCAGGGCATTTAAGATTAACTGTGCCGTCTTTGCTGGCCGTTCACAAGCCTCTGTCACATAGGCATCGGCCTTGCTCAGAATTGTCTGGTTAAGTATTTTCTCACCTGATTTCAATTTCTCCAGCCATGCGGTCAAAAGCTGGCATAGCTTATCTGCGTCTGATGCGGTCACTGATTGGCCAATTGCGTGAAGTGTATCAAATTCCGCCTGATTTTTAAACTGTGACGGGCCGGTAATTACAGGCTTGCCAAGGGCTGCGATTTCCAGCGGGTTGTGTCCACCCTTTGGGGCAAAGGAACCACCTAAGATGACAATATCAGATGCGGTGATCAAACTTCCCATTTCGCCTAAGCTGTCAGCCAGAAAAATGTGATCATCTGGCTGTGGGGCTGCGGTGTGACTGCGTCTTTTTGCTGAGGGGATTAAGCGCGCTATATCATCGCCGCGTTCACGGTGCCGGGGCGCGATCACCAGCAGATGTGCATAACCTGCTGCTGTCAGATCCCGGCTTGTGTTCACTATCAGCTCTTCTTCTGGTTCATGTGTTGACGCTGCCAACAGAACAGGCCGGTCTGCCGCTGCAGTGCTCAGCGCGGAAAGAAAGTCACAATCCACAGACAGACTCGCCGGGCTTAGCTTTAATGATCCAATTGCCTTGATCTGCGACAGGCAGCCATCCTTGGCTTGGCACAATTCTCTAAATTTTTGGCTTTGTGTCTGATCAACAGTGCAGATCAGCTGTGCCGAGCCAAAAAGTTGGGCAGCCAGTTCCGGTCTTTTTTTCCAGTTCATAAAGGCATTATCAGATAGCTGAGAAGAAGCAAAGGTTACGGGAATGCCGCTTTGTGCTGTCTGAATGATCAGATTTGGCCAGAAATCAGATTCTAAAAACACAGCTGCATCTGGCTGCCAGAATGCCAGGAAACGTGCGACACATGACGGATCATCAAGCGGCTGATAACAGCTAAGACAGCGGTCTGGTTGGATTTGCTCAAGCCGGTTCAACGCAGCCACCGTGTTTGTTGTGATCAGAATATGACAGGAGGGGTGTTGATCAAGACAGGCTTTTGCCAAGCTGATGGCTGCTGCCGTTTCACCGACAGACACCGCATGCAGCCAAATCAGAATACCCTTTGGCCGGGGCTGTTGCCAGCCTGCTCCAAGCCGCTCTTTGCGTCTGCTTCTGTCTTCTTTCCCGCGCAGGCTGCGCCAGTTCAGATATAGTGGCAGCACAGGCCGCAGACATGCCCAGAGACGGTTATAACTGCTCAGGCTGCTGATCATCTGTTCTGTTCCTCGATGATTTTCTGGTCCAGCGTTTTGACCAGTTCATTGAGACGGCCCTCGATCATCAAACGTTGTTGTTCTAATCCGGCCTTCGACTTTGTTCGGGGCAGGTCAATTGGCTCTGACCAGGTGCAGAAAACGGGGCTGAGGGGTTTCGGGAAGCGCATTTTATCCCAACTTTTCGCGCGCCAGCATCTTTGTGCTGACCAGGCGACCAGGGTGATCTGAGCGCCGGTTAGCTGGGCCAGGCTTACAGGTCCCATTGACATTTGTCTTGCCGGCCCGCGCGGCCCGTCAGGGGTGATTACGGCTGAACGCCCTGCTTTTATCTGCGCTACCATTTGGCGCAGTCCTGATAGGGCATTTCGGTTGCTGCTGCCCCAGATTGGTTTCAGGCCGAATAAACGTGATGCCCCTGCCAGAACCCGCCCGTCTGGATGGGGTGATTGCAAAGCAGAACAGCCTGCTGGCAAGACCGGACTCATCACAAATAGATGTTCATGCCAGAACACAATGATTTCAGGCTTGCCGCTGTTCAGGCGTTTCTGCAGTTCGGCACGGCCTGTATGGCGCCATCTTAAACTTGCGACCAAACTGCCCATGATCGCTGCCAGTGTCACGCTGAGCAAAAAAGAACCAGCAGAGGATCGGATCAGACGTTTCAACATGGCGTTCAGGAATTTTGGCCTTTGGGTAAGAAAAGAAAAACGACGCGTGTGACCAGAACAAGACCGAACTGACAAGCTAGATACCGTGCCGGATTCACGCTACAGCCTAAACAGAACAAAGCTTTATGTCTATACAGCCAGATGGGCCGCATGCTAGACACAAGATATGAAGACAGCTCTGCCGATTTCAACGCGCAATAAGGACGCCTGTTTTGTTCAGCAGCGATGATAAAGTCATTGTCAGGCGACTTTGGCGTGACTGGGTTCTGTGCTACAGATCGCGGCTTGTGCTGATATTCGCGCTGATGGTTCTTGTTGCGGCAACAGGCGGGGCTTATCCTGCCTTAATCAGACATGTTTTTGATGTTCTGGCTGGTGGTGCGGAAACCGCCACCGCGTCAGCCGGGCTTATTCGCCTTGATGATCCGTTTGTTCTGATTCCCTTGGCGATTATCTTGCTGTCTTCTGTTAAAGCCGCAGCGATGTATTTTCAGGTTCTGACCGTAAATTCTTTGGCGCTGAAGATCACCACAGATATTCAAAAAGCAATGGCGCATCGACTTATCGATGCTGATCTTGCCACAGTTACCGCAGAACCGGCCGGGGCGTTCATCTCTCGGATTATGAATGATCTCAATCTCGTCAGGGAAGCGTTTGTCAGGCTGGCCAATAATTTGGTCAGGGATGTGCTGACAATTTTTGTGATGGTCGGGGTGATGTTCTGGTTCAGCTGGCTGCTCTCTATTCTTGTTCTGGCGGTTTATCCGTTGGCGATGCGACCGATTATTAAAATCGGCAATCGTCAGCGCAAAGCCTCTGGCGAGCTGCAGGTGCATATGGAAACGGTAACTTCACTGCTTGCTGAGATTTTGCAAGGGGTCCGGATGGTAAAGGCCTATCAGTTGGAAACAGCGGAAAAAACCAGAAGCGCGACAGCTTTTGATGGCTTATACAGCCGGCTGGTGCATTTGTTGGCAGGGCGCGCCCGGATTGACCCAATCTTAGAAGTATTGGGCGGATTTGCCGTGGCTGGTGTCATCGGTGTCGCCGCCTGGCAGGTGGCAAACGGCCAGCTGCAGGTTGGCGATGTGGCTGGCTTCATCACAGCCCTGTTGATGCTGGTCCAGCCCGTCCGGGCATTAGGCACGCTGAATGCGGTGACCCAGGAAGGGCTGGCGGCCACCAGCCGGGTATTCGCGCTTCTGGATCAAAAAGCGCGCATCACAGATCCAAAGACACCTAAAATCATCGAAAAGGTTGAGGGGAAAATCACCTTTGAAGGGGTTGGCTTTGCCTATCAGGACGCATCTATTCTCAGCGATGTTGCTTTTACCGTTGCGCCTGGCCAGACCATCGCACTGGTGGGGCCGAGCGGCAGCGGAAAATCAACAATCATCAATCTTTTGCCCCGTTTTTATGATCCCACAACAGGACAAATAACAATTGATGGCACGCCGATTTCTGATTTGTCTGTATCCGGATTACGGCGCCATATTGCGCTGGTATCTCAGGAAGCTGTTTTGTTTGATGATACGGTTGCCGCGAATATTCGTTTTGGCCAGAAAGACGCAACAGATGATGAGGTGGTCGCCGCCGCCAAGGCCGCAGCAGCTGACGCGTTTATTCAGCAATTACCGCAAGGATATAATACTTATGTTGGGGCGACCGGAAACAAATTGTCCGGCGGCCAGCGTCAGCGTGTAGCCATTGCCCGGGCGATGCTGAAAGATGCGCCGATATTGCTGCTTGATGAGGCGACCAGTGCGCTTGATGCGCAGTCAGAACAGCTGGTCCAGGAGGCGCTGGACAGGTTGTCAGCCGGCCGGACTACAATCGTGGTCGCACATCGACTGGCGACAATACAAAAGGCTGACAAGATTTTAGTTCTTGACAAAGGCCAGATTATCGAGGCTGGCACGCACCAGACCTTGCTGCAAAAAAAGGGGCTTTACGCTCATCTATGCGCGTTACAGTCATTTTCCTGATTGCGCATATTATTCGCGTCTCAGGAATTGATCTGTCAGTCGGTCTGCCCAGGATGAAGACAGAAATTCTGCCTGTAATTGCTCTGGGTCATAGACTTCTTCAACCCAGTCAAAAAATGCCATGCCTTTTTCTTCATAAGGCGCATAAGCAGCCAGAAATGCATCCAGCAAGCCTGTCTTGGCCTGCTTGACATGAAGATAGCGGAAGGAGAGCTGTTTGGCAGCCTCGGCTACAGGTCTGCCTTTATGGATCAACAGATATAACGCTGACATCAGCCCGGCCCGGTCTGCCCCAGACTTGCAATGCAGCAAGGTAGGCCCGTCAAGGCGGTCAAATAAGGCCTTTGTATCATACAGCATCTGCTTGTCCGGTGCGGCCCGGGAGCGGGCAGTAAAATCAACCAAATCCAAGCCATGGCGTGCACAAGCCTCAGCCTCCAGCCGCCAGCCCCCGTCTGAACGGGCCCCGCGTAGATTTACGATGGTGCGGATACCCAGCTTTGCTGCCTGTTCAACCCGTCCAGGGGTTGGCTGGTTGCTGCGCCACATATCTTCATCTATCTGATGCAGATTATGCCACCAGAGCCGCAAAACCCCATGATCCTTTGCCATCAGCTCTACCCAGTCGCGCATTCCCCGCCGCCCATGAGCAGGCGCGAATGTTGAAGAGCGTGATGAGGATGTCATGGTTCAGCTTCCAGCAACCATCATCTGTTTTACAAAGACAGACGGCGCCGCAATCGATTGAGTCAATTCTAGATCATCTGCGGGCATCATATCTGTGAAGATATCTTTCAGGTTGCCTGCAATGGTAGCCTCGGTTGCTGGCCAGGTGATCTGGCCATTTTCGATCCAAAAGCCAGACGCACCGCGGCTGTAATCACCAGTGGTCAGGCTGACAGAACTGCCCATCAATTCGGTGATATAAAACCCTTGGTCAATATCAGCAATCATGTCATCAAGTGTCGTTTCTCCTTCTTCCATGATGAAGTTGGAGACAGACGGGCTGGGTGGTCCAGACAGAGATCGGCTGGCATTTCCGGTAGGGCTGAGGCCGAGCTGGGCGGCTGTGGCCAGGTCAAGTAACCAGCCCTGCAGACAACCATTTTTGACCAGATAGCGCTTTTGGACAGGCAATGTTTCCCCGTCAAACAGGCGTGAGCCCATCCCGCGCGGCAACAAAGGGTTGTCCAGCAGCCTGACCGATGCATTAGCGATTTGCTCGCCCATTTTGTCTTTCAAAAAGCTGGTGCCCCGGGCAATGGCAGCACCATTAATCGCACTGGCGACATGCCCTGCAAGAGAGCGCGAAACACGCTTGTCATAAATCACTGGAAAGGTGCCGGTCTGTGGTTTGCGGCCACCCAACCGGGCAAGCGTGCGTGTCGCAGCACTGCGGCCAACCACTTCCGGCTTATCCAGATTCTCGGCAAATACTGCGGAGCTGTAATCATAGTCGCGTTCCATCTGACCGTCTTTTTCAGCCAGAACGACAGCTGAGAAACCAAAGCTGGATCGTTTATATGAGGCGTTAAAACCTGTGCTCGTTCCGATTAACACCTCGCTTGAGCCTGATGATGCAGATGCGCCATCCGAATTGCTGATGCCTGCCTGACTGAGAGCAGCCTCTTCACAAGCCAGCGCAATTTCGGTCAGCTGTTCTGTGCTGAAGCTGGTATCATCAAACAGCTCAATATCTGGAAATGATTTGGCCTGCTCTTCGGCTGTTGCCAGCCGCGCATAGGGATCTTCAGGGGCATGTTTGGCCATAGCCACAGCCCGTTCAGCTAGCTTTGTGATATTTTCATCATCAAGCTGACCAGATGAAATGGTGGCGCTCTTCTGGCCAACAAATACGCGCATCCCCATTTGGTAGTCTTCTGCACGTTCTGCAGATTCAACCTTGCCAAGGCGCACCTGAACATCCAGTCCGCCGCCTTTGATGAAACTGACATCTGCCCCATCAGCACCGGCCTGTTTCGCCGCGCTGAGGGCTTTTTCGATAATATCTTGATCCTGTTTTGACATACATCATGACATAGTACGTCGCCGCAGCTGATGCAACAGCTTGCAATTGAGAAAGTGTCAGTTTATCTAGAAAAGCATAATGAGCTATTCTGTATTCATAGATGGGGCGGTGGGCACGACCGGCCTGCAAGTGCATGACCGATTGCAGACCAGAGCGGAGCTTTCTGTTCGTGTGCTTGATGACACACAGCGTAAAAACAAAAATGCCAGGGCTGAAGCTATGGCCAATGCGGATGTCACTATCCTGTGCCTTCCTGATGATGCAGCGCGACAGGCAGCAGATATGGCGAAAGCTTCTGGCTCACGCCTGATTGACGCGTCGACGGCGCATCGGGTAGACCCTGATTTCACATATGGGTTCGCTGAATTGTCATCTGCCCAACATACAGCTATCCAACAGGCGCAGTTTGTCAGCAATCCTGGCTGTTATCCAACCGGATTTTTGGGACTCGTTGCACCGTTAAGACAAGCGGGGCTTTTGCCTGCTTCAGTTCAGCTGTCAGCTGTCTGTGTCAGTGGCTTCAGCGGTGGCGGCAAAGCTATGATCGCCAGATATGAGGCTGAGGATGAACCTGCCTTCGCAACCTATGGGCTGAATCTGTCGCACAAGCATCTGCCCGAAATGAAACAGCATGCCGAGCTGGATCATGTGCCTGTTTTTCTGCCATCTGTAGGTGATTTTGCCCAAGGTATGCTGGTGAATATTCCGCTTCATCAGGACCAGTTTTCACAGCTTGTCCAGGCCGAGGATATTCGGGCTGTCCTCACTGAACATTATCAACCATCTGCTCTGGTTTCGGTTGGGACAGATGCTTTGCTGACGGAACATGGCTTTTTATCTGCAGACCCGCTGGCAGGCACGGACAGGCTGGAGCTGTTTGTTTTTGCCCGCCCGGATAACAGCCAATTTGTGCTAACTGCACGGCTGGATAATCTGGGCAAAGGGGCAGCCGGGGCGGCGGTCCAGAATATGAACATCATGCTCGGGCTTGACCCGCTGGCCGGGCTTCATCTGTAACAGGCAAAACGGTGTGACAGGACAGATGAATAAGATTGCCAGAATGTCTGACCTGCAACGCGCTCTTGACTATCCTTATGATGCGCCAGCTGATGCCTATCTCATTCAAAATGGGCATTGTCTGGCTCTGCCCCAGACCTATGATTTTACCGGCCGGACACCAGTTCTGTCGGTAGGCTCTAACCGGGCTCCGGTCCAGTTAAACAGAAAATTTGGTGACCGCGCTGAGCTGGCTGTGACCCCGGTTACGGTTCATGATTGTGATGTTGTGTATGTGGCCAATTTGGCTCCCTATGGCGCGGTGCCCTGTTCTGCTTTTCCCTGTCCAGGCACATCGGTTGATTTGAATATCGCCTGGCTGACACCGGCACAGCTTAAGATTATGCATCAGACAGAATCGCTGGGGGTTGCCTATGACTGGGTTGAATGGGATTTATCTGTGATTGAACACAGATTTCCTGCGCCCCTTGATCGTCTGTTCGGATATGCCGCTTTGACTGGTGCGATGAGCGTCGCCGGAAAGGGGCCCTTTGGCCTTGCCCGCATTCCTGCTAAAAACAGGCAATTTGCATTAAAAAGCCAGCATCAGATGCAAGAGATGATTTATCATCGGTTCTGTGATGATGGGGATTGTCTTGAAGACTGGATTCGCAAGCTGCAAACTGATGAGATGTTGCGGGCTGACGTTTCGGCTGCGATTCAGCAAGATGGGCTGGATCCTGATGACCCGCCTTGGCAAACAGCTATTGTTTAATCTTCAGTCTTGCCCTAACTCAGCAAATTGCAAAACAGCCCTGCACTCAAGATAAGGCCTGCATTGCGATTTGACTTGAACAGCTGGAGTGCAGAGGCAGGATCATCTGTTTTTATCTGACAGACTTGCCAGGCAAGATGCCCTGTCATCAGGCCCAGACCACCCAGCCAAACACCCGCGCCAAGCAGGTCCCAGAATCCGGCCGCCAAAAATGCGATGGCCAACAGGTAAAACAGGCTCACTCCCCAGCGGATATAACTGCCAAGTGCAAGCGCTGAAGATCTGACCCCGGTTAAGCGATCATCGGCCATATCCTGTATTGCATAGATTGTGTCATAACCAACCACCCAGCATACGCACCCCGCATAGATAAGCCACAGCCCAACAGGTGGCCAGCTTTGCCACAGCACAACAGCAGCCACCGGAATGGCCCAGCTGAAGGTCAGGCCCAGTATGAGCTGTGGCCAGTCTGTAAAGCGCTTGGCCAGCGGATATAAAACAACCAAAGGAAGCGCGGCGATGCCGACCCCCCAGCTGATCACAGGCAGTTGGACCAGAGCCGCCAGGCCAAGGCCACACAAACAGATCAGAAAAAATATCGCCGCTTGAACTGACAGCTGTCCTGAGGCAAGGGGACGTTTTCTGGTGCGTTCAATTTGGGCATCAATATCTCTGTCCCAGAGATCATTCACCACACAACCTGCTGCCCGCATCACCACCGCGCCTATGGTGAACAGCATCATATACCAGACAGCTATCTCCCAGCTTGGGCTGAAGCCAGCAAAAACCCACCAGCTTGGCAGAACCAAAAGCCACCAACCTATGGGTCTGTCCAGCCTTGCGAGTGTGATATAGGGATGGACCGACACGGGTAACAATGCCCAAAAGCCGTCCAGCTGAATGTCACTGTGTCCAGATGCCATCTCTGTGCGGCTGGTTCTGTCATTTGGGTTTGTAGGCATTGCTTATCGGCAGGTTGATCTAAGTTAAGGTCTGCATCTCAATAGCTGAATTTATAGCAAGTCTCAAAAGACTTGCCACTATTGTTTAATGTGCTTAAGACTTTCGCATGACCGAATACAACCCGCCTATACGCCTGTTTGTGGATACAGATGTAACCACTGGCACGACCGTGACGCTGGATAAAGAGCAGGTTCATTATCTGGGCCATGTGATGCGGCGTTCCGCAGGTGACTGCATCGAAATTTTTAACGGCCGCACCGACAGCATGATTGCTGAAATTACCGAAATCAGCCGGAAATCAGCACGTCTTCAGGTTGTGCAGTCCTGCAATCTGTTCCGTCAATCTCCAGATATTTGGTTTTTATTTGCCCCGATAAAGCGCACTCGTCTCGACTTTATGGCTCAGAAAGCAACTGAATTGGGGGCTAGACACATTCAGCCTGTTGATACTGAATTTTGTCAGGTCAGCCGAGTTAATCTGAATCGTCTGACCGCGAATGCGATAGAAGCGGCTGAGCAGACCGGCCGTCTTGATGTTCCGGAAATTGGTCCATTTGCCGCATTGGCTGAGGTGCTGGCAGATTGGCCATCTGACCGGCATCTTCTGTTTTGTGATGAGGCCCTTGCCGGTGAAACGGGGTTTAATCCTGTTCAGCAATTATCTGTTGAGCCGATAAAAAAGGCCGGACTTCTGATTGGCCCTGAGGGCGGATTTTCAGATGCAGAGCGTCAGATGATTAAACAATTGCCACTGACACGTCCGCTCAGCCTGGGGCCTCGTATTCTGCGCAGCGATACAGCCGCGCTCGCCGCGCTCAGCCTGTTTCAGGCTGTCTGTGGCGATTGGTCTGTTTCATGATTATTTAAGTAGAAGAGATATCAGGCTTACCCTGATAGTTTTAGGTCCCTAACCTTCCGGCAGGTTGTTCATGTCTGATACGTCAAACCCCATAATTATCACAGATAAAGCACAGCTTGTTGACTGGCTGAAAGGTCAGGAAACGACAAAAGATTCTTGGCGCATTGGCACTGAGCACGAAAAATTTCTGTTCGAAAAAGGCAGTTTTCGTCCTGTGCGTTATGAAGGAGAGACGGGAATTGGTGAGCTGCTCAGCCGTCTTGCTGAACAGCATGGTATGACCCCTGTCACAGAAAAAGGGCATCTGATTGCGCTAAAAGACGGGCAGGGCGGCTCGATTACCCTTGAACCAGGTGGCCAGTTTGAATTATCCGGCGCGCCGCTTGAGACGCTGCATCAGACCTGTTGTGAAACAGGCCGACATCTGGCGCAGATGAAAGAGATCACATCTGAACTTGGTTTGTGTATGTTGGGTGCTGGTTTCCAGCCGCTCTGGTCAAGGCAGGATATATCCTGGATGCCGAAAGGCCGATATAAGATTATGCGTGATTATATGCCTAAGCGCGGCAATCTGGGCCTTGATATGATGTTGCGGTCCTGCACGGTCCAGGTCAATCTGGATTATGCCAGCGAAGCTGATATGGTCCGTAAATTCCGCACCTCACTTGCCTTGCAGCCAGTTGCAACGGCGCTGTTTGCCAATTCACCTTTCAAAGAAGGCCAGCCATCCGGTGTAAAATCAACACGGGCTCACGCCTGGACAGATACCGACCCTGACAGATGCGGAATTCCGGCGGTCGTGTTTGAAGATGGGTTTGGTTATGAATCCTGGATAGACTATATCCTGGACGTGCCTATGTATTTTCTGCATCGCGGAGATGATTATCTGGATGTGTCAGGCCAGTCTTTTCGCGCCTTCATGGATGGCAAACTGCCTGGTTTTGAAGGCGAACGCCCCAGCTTGGAAGATTTTACAGATCATATGACAACTGCCTTTCCTGAAGTCAGGCTGAAAGGCTATCTTGAGATGCGCGGGGCAGATAGCGGCAGTTGGGATTCAATATGTGCTTTGCCGGCATTATGGGTTGGTTTGTTATATGATGACACCGCGCTGGCTGAGGCAGAAGCCCTTATTGATGGGATGACTACTGAGCAGATAGTGGCCGCCCGCCTGTCTGCGATACAGCATGGTCTGGATGGTCAGTTTGGTGATATCCCTATGCTAGAAATGGCCCGGTCAATGGTCAGCCTGGCTGAAGCGGGGTTGGTGAGACGGCAGATATTAGACACAAAAGGCAGAGATGAGACACAATATCTTGCGCCATTGAAAAAAATCGTCGAAAGCGGCAAGACCAATGCTGATATCATGCTGGAACATTATTACAGCGACTGGTCAGAAGATGTGCGCCATCTGTTCAAACTGTATCATTATTAGGTCTCATTAGACCGCCAGAAATAGCGGTATATCTTTAAAGACTGTATTTGTGCCCATGGCAAATCTGCTCCTGATTGTATTTATTAACTTTGTCGGTATCGGCGCGTTAATCCCCATATTGCCCTTTACGGTTATTGACGGGCTCGGCCATTCAGAAACCGTGATGACAGCCCTTCTGGCCAGCTTTGCTTTTGCCATGTTTATGGCCAATCCTGTGCTTGGGCGGCTTTCGGATCGGTTTGGTCGTCGCCCTGTGTTATTGCTGTCGCTGTTTGTTGGGACTGTTGCGCATCTGTGGTTTGCGCTGACAAATGACATTATACACATGTTTTCTGCCCGCATTGTGGCCGGACTGGCAGCCGGCAATATCGGTGTGATACAGGCGATTATTGCGGATAGAACCAGCCCTGATGAACGGGCTAAAACAATGGGGCTGTTAGGGGCGGCTATTGGTTCCGGTTTTGTGCTCGGTCCGGCTTTAGGGGGTGTTTTAGGCGGTATAGGATCTGGTCCTGTTCATCAGATACCATTCCTGATTGCCGGTTTGTTTTCGGCTTTGTCCTTTGGTCTGGCTTTCCGCCTGACAGAGACCAGCACCAGAACCGGCCCAGCATCTCAACGGGCTTCATTTTCTGTCTATCTCCGCACCTTATTTTCTGGTCATATTGGCGGATATGCAGCGGCTTTTTTTTGCCTCAATCTTGCTTTTGCTCAAGTTGAAGCTTCATATGTTCTGCTGGTTCGTGATTTGTTGGGGTTCGGCGCACGCCAGACCGGCTGGCTGTTCACCTATATCGGGGTGTTGATCATTATCGTTCAGGGGGGGCTGATTGCGCGTGTTGTCGCCCGCTTTGGAGAGATGAGAACCATCGCTTCCGGGGTCGCTCTGCTGGCTGTCGGACAGTTTGTCACCGTGGCGTTAGCTTATCATTTTCTGTCTGGCGTATCTGTTGGTCTGGGTTTTATTTTGATGTCGACCACGCTTGTCTGTGTTGGGTTTGCTTTTACCAATCCAACAATGACCTCTTCTGCGTCAAAAGCAGCCAGGGCTGAAGATATGGGCGGCGCACTCGGCTTTGTGCAGGGCTGCGGGTCAATTGGCCAGGTTGCGGGTCTTGTTTCGGCAGGTCCGCTCTACAGCTTTGGGGGTGGTGTTGCCTCATTTGGGTTTGGCGGGTTTATTACCCTTGTGCTGCTGCTGACAATCGGCATGATCAGCAGACAGCCAAAATCAGCATGACAGCCAGCTTGCCTGCTTTTATGCAAATCAAATTTGATTTGAATACAATTACGCTGCTTCTGTGCCGCCCACGGTAATACCGCCCATTTTCAGGGTCGGCTGGCCGACCCCAACAGGAACCGACTGGCCCGCTTTACCACAGGTGCCTACACCCCTATCCAAGGCCAAATCATCGCCGATCATGGTGATTTTTGACATGGCATCAGGGCCACTGCCGATCAAGGTGGCGCCTTTCACTGGTGCGCCGATTTTTCCGTTTTCGACCAGATAGGCCTCAGAGGCCGAAAACACAAATTTACCAGAGGTGATATCAACCTGACCACCGCCGAAATTGACCGCATAAATACCCTTTTTCATAGACGCAACAATTTCATCTGCCGCATAAGACCCATTTTCCATAAAGGTGTTGGTCATCCGGGGCATTGGCAGATGGGCATAAGACTGTCTGCGCCCGTTACCGGTCGCATGAACGCCCATCAGGCGGGCATTTTGGCGGTCCTGCATGTAGCCTTTTAAAACCCCGTCTTCAATCAGCACATTTCGTGCGGACTCTGTGCCTTCATCATCGATGGTGATCGACCCGCGCCTGTCTTGCATGGTGCCATCATCAACCACGGTCACCCCTTTCGCAGCGACCTGCTCACCAATACGGCCAGAAAATACAGATGTGCCTTTTCGGTTGAAATCCCCTTCCAGACCATGGCCAACAGCTTCATGCAGCATTACCCCGGGCCAGCCTGACCCCAACACGATTTCCATCTCACCAGCAGGTGCGCCGACAGAGTCAAGATTAAGCATGGCGATTCGCAAGGCTTCATCCACCTCCGCCTGCCAGATATCGTCCTGCAAATAGCGATCAAACATGAAGCGTCCACCAGTCCCGCTGGAGCCGCTTTCCATCCGGCCATTCTTTTCAGCGACAACGGCGACATTCAGCCTGACCAGAGGGCGGATATCCGCATAGCGGGTGCCGTCCGGACGGATGATTTGCACCGCCTGCCATGAACCGGCAATTGACGCGCTGACCTGTTTGACTCGTGGGTCCTTTTCACGTGCGTAGGCATCAATTTTTTGCAACAGCTCGACCTTGTCTTCAAAGGCCGTTTGGTTAAGTGGGTTCGCATCTGAATATAAAGACAGATTTCGGCCTGCTTCCGGGGCAACAGCCAATTGCCCTGAATGGCCTGACGCTACAGCCGATACTGTTTCTGCTGCGCGCGTCAGGGCTGCTTCGCTCAATTCACCGGCATGGGCGAACGCATCGGCTTCACCGACAATCGCGCGTAAGCCAAAACCCGCACTTTGGTCATAGGTTGCGGTTTTCAGGCGTCCGTCATCAAAAGCGAGCATTTCAGCATGTTTCATCTCTAAGAACAGATCACCATCATCTGCTCCTTCAAGACAGCTCGCCACAATTTTCATCGTCCGGTCGCGGTCAAGGCCGGTAGAGGTGAAAAACACATTATCGGTTTGCTGAAGTAAATCCATGCTGCTGTCTCTTTATCGGTGTTGGTGCCCGCATGTTTTGTTCGTCTTTGTAAAGCAGGTCAGGCAAGACCCTGCTGCGAATCAATAATGGGGCTTTGAATCATGCTTTTCAAGGGTGAAATCAGTCATTCTGCCCTTCCTTCACAATCCATAAAACGATGTTTTATGCCCCCTTTGCGACAGGCCGTCGCAGAGGGGTTTTCACCAAACAGAAAACACGCTAGAACGGAGCGGAATACGTGAAAAGTAGGCTTTATATTTTCTGCACATCATGGTTCTGTGTCAACAGAGCCAAATCGAGCGACCATAATTTATGGATGACCTTTTGGATTGAGGGGGACAACAGGATGACATTGCGCGGCGTTTCTGTGGCGGGTCTTGGATTACTAGTTGGGGCAGTGGCCTTAATGGCAGCAGGCGGTGTGTCTGCGGCTGAACCACAGCCATGGCAATTGGGTTTGCAAGCTCCGGCTGGGTCAATTGCTGAAAAAGCCAACAGCCTGCATAATCTGCTGTTGGTGATTATCACCGCCATTTCATTATTTGTGCTGGCGTTGTTGGTTTACACTTGCGTGCGCTTTCGCCAGTCGGCCAACCCCACCCCCTCAAAAACATCTCACAATACGGTCATTGAGATATTGTGGACTGTGATTCCGGTGTTGATTCTGGTTGTTATTGCGGTCCCCTCTTTCCGGCTGCTGTATTACATGGACAAAACCAAAGATACCGAAATGGTGATCAAGGTTACGGGTAATCAGTGGTATTGGAATTATGAATATCCCGATGAAGAGTTGAGCTTTGACAGCTATATGCTCGACGAAGCGGATCTGGAGCCAGGACAAAAGCGTCTGTTGGAAGTTGACTATCCGATGGTTGTGCCAGCCGGGACCCGGATTAAGCTGCTCGTTACAGGAAATGATGTCATGCACTCATTCTTTGTGCCGTCTTTGGCTGTGCAGACTTATTCCATCATCGGCCGGGTGAACGAAGCCTGGATTGATGTGCCCGCAGGCACACACACCTACTATGGCCAGTGTAACCAGATTTGTGGTGTGAACCACGCCTATATGCCGATTGTGGTTCAGGCCCTTGAGAAAGATGAATATGAAGCCTGGCTGGCAGGTGCAAAAGAAGAATTTGCATCTGTTGATACCCCTGCCAAACCCCTGCTGAATGAAACGTTGCTGGCATCTGCCAACTGAACGACTGAGTGAAGGAGAAACACAAATGAGTGCCCAAAAAACCCATAATGAGGCAACACATGCTGAAGACGGTCACGCTATCCCGACCGGATTTGTGCGTCGCTGGCTTTACTCAACCAACCATAAAGATATCGGGACGATGTATATCATCTTCTCGATTCTGGCAGCGCTGATTGGCGGCGGCTTTTCTGTATTCATGCGTATGGAGCTGATGGAACCTGGTGTTCAGTATATGGCAGATGGCCATGTCTGGAACGTATTCACCACCGCTCATGGGTTGATAATGGTGTTTTTTGTGGTGATGCCTGGCCTGATTGGCGGGTTTGGTAACTGGTTCGTACCAATTATGATTGGCGCGCCAGATATGGCCTTTCCGCGGATGAATAACATTTCATTCTGGTTGCTGCCACCATCATTCCTGTTGCTGCTGATGTCAGCTGTAATGGATGGCGGGGCTGGTGTTGGCTGGACAATTTATCCGCCAATGTCAAGCACGGCCGGGACGCCGGGCATGTCGATGGATCTGGCGATCTTATCCCTTCACCTTGCTGGTGTGTCGTCTATTTTGGGTGCGGCAAATTTTATCACAACCATTTTCAATATGCGGGCCCCGGGTATGACCCTGCACAAGATGCCATTGTTTGCCTGGTCAATGCTGATCACTGCTTTCTTGCTGCTGCTGGCTGTGCCGGTACTAGCGGGTGCGATCACGATGTTGCTGACAGACCGGAATTTCGGTACCACTTTCTTCATTCCTGAAGGTGGCGGTGACCCTATCTTATTCCTACATCTGTTCTGGTTCTTTGGTCACCCAGAAGTCTACATCATGATTCTGCCTGCTTTCGGCATTGTCAGCCATATCATCTCCACTTTCTCGCGCAAGCCTGTCTTTGGCTACCTAGGGATGGCCTATGCGATGGTTGCGATTGGGTTTGTCGGCTTCATCGTGTGGGCACACCATATGTATACGGTCGGCCTTGATGTGGATACACGCGCCTACTTTACCGCAGCAACAATGGTCATTGCGGTGCCAACAGGGGTGAAAATCTTTTCTTGGATCGCCACAATGTGGGGCGGGTCAATTTCCTTCCGCATCCCGATGATGTGGGCAATCGGATTTATTTTCCTGTTCACCGTCGGTGGTGTAACAGGCGTAGTTCTGGCTAATGCGGGTATGGATGTGGTTCTGCACAACACCTATTATGTGATTGCGCATTTCCATTATGTGCTGTCTCTTGGCGCGGTTTATGGCCTGTTTGCTGGTTTTTATTATTGGTTTGGCAAGATGACGGGCTATACCTATCATGAAGGGCTGGCCAAGCTGCATTTCTGGATCACTTTTATTGGCGTGAATCTGACCTTCTTCCCGATGCATTTCCTTGGGCTTGCTGGTATGCCACGTCGGTATATCGACTATCCTGATGCCTTTGCGGGCTGGAACTATATTGCGTCTATCGGCTCATATATCAGTGCTGTGGGTGTGCTGGTCTTCTTGGCGCTTATTGTAGAAGCCTTTGTTTCAAAGCGTAAGGCTGGGGCAAACCAGTGGGGTGAAGGCGCAACCACCATGGAATGGCAGGTCTCGTCACCACCGCCATACCACACATTTGATGCTTTGCCGAAAGTGAAATAAAGAGCATCTGAACAGGTAAAAAGGACGGCTTGATGACTGCGCTTCCGCATCAGACATCTGGACATGACCTGGCAATGACACCTGCTGTCGCAGCATCTGCTGCGACAATTGGTGATTATTTCCAGCTGATGAAACCGCGCGTCATGAGCCTGGTTATTTTTACAGGATTTGCCGGATTGTATCTTGCACCCGGCGATATCCATTTAGGTCTGGCGATCATTTCTCTGCTGGCTATTGCTGCTGGTGCAGGGGCATCCGGGGCAATAAACCAGTGGTATGACAGAGATATTGATCTGATCATGTCGCGGACTCGCAATCGCCCGATACCTGCTGGAAAAGTGGAACCAGCTGAAGCGCTGGCGTTTGGTGTGGTTGTTTCGGTATTGTCTGTACTGGTGCTGGCCTTAGCAGCGAATCTTCTGGCTGGTGGTTTGCTGGCCTTTACGATTTTCTTTTATGCCGTGATTTATACGGTCTGGCTGAAACGTTCTACACCACAAAATATCGTTATTGGCGGGGCAGCAGGGGCATTGCCACCTGTGGTTGGCTGGGCCAGTGTGACCGGAACAGTCTCCGTTGAATCACTGGCTTTATTTGCCCTTATTTTCATGTGGACACCGCCTCATTTCTGGGCGTTGGCGCTGGTTAAAAATGAAGACTATAAGCAAGCAAATGTGCCAATGCTGCCTGTGGTCGCGGGCAGGCCTGAAACATTGCGCCAGATTGTTATCTATTCAGTATTGCTGGCACCGTTAGGGGTTGCTCCTTATATCCTGGGTATGGCCAGCCTTGTTTACGGCGTTGTTGCGGGGGGTCTTGGCGCATTGTTTGTTTTGCTGGCTGTGCGTTTATACAGATCAACTGATGATCGTCAGGCTTGGTCTTTGTTCAAGTTTTCATTAATCTATTTAACCGTTTTATTTGCCGGCCTTATTCTGGATAAATTATTTGTCCAGCAGCTTGGGTTGGTCGCAGGTCTGGGACTTTAGTGATGAGCGATAAAGAGCCAAAAACCGGAGCAGAAATGAAGGCTATGCGCAAACGTCGGAACTTCTGGGTTCTGGGCCTGATTTTCGGCCTGGCGATATTGTTTTATTTCGTCACCATCTTTCGGATGGGGGTATAACGGCTATGACGACCACAGCCTCCCAGCCGCATCTGTCTTCATCTGATCAGCAGAGGTCGAACAACCGCCTGTTGGTGATCGTTGCGCTTGTGGTAGCGTCAATGGTTGGTCTGGCTTATGCGTCAGTCCCGTTATACAAGCTGTTCTGTCAGGTAACCGGTTTTGGCGGGACGACACAGGTGGCAACAGAAGCTCCAAGTCAGCCATTAACATCTGCCGCGCCATTGAATGTGCGTCTTGATGCGAATGTAAACCCGCAGTTGAACTGGTCATTCGTGCCTGTTGAAACTGAGGTGGCTCTCAAGCCGGGTGAAGAAGTAACCGCCATGTACCGGGCCACAAATATTGGGACTGAACCATCTACGGGTACAGCGACATTTAATGTCACCCCCCAAAAGGCAGGGCCGTATTTTATGAAAATCGAATGTTTCTGTTTTACCGAACAGACACTGCAGCCTGGCGAGTCAGTGGACATGCCGGTACGTTTCTTTTTGGACAGTGAAATCGTATCTGATATCAATACAGCTGATATTGACGAAATTGTGCTGTCTTACACCTTTTTTAAAGCAATGGATAAAACAAGCTGAATTTAACCCATGATGGGGCCAGTCGGAGGGGACAGGCTATTTTTAAGGAGAACTGACATGAGTGGCGCACAACAACATCCATACCATCTTGTTGAACCCAGTCCGTGGCCGGCCGTGGGCTCAGCAGCAGCCTTTGTTACCGCTATTGGCGGGGTGATGTTCATGCATGAACGCGCTTTTGGCCTGCATGTTCTGGGTCTGGGGCTTGGCCTTGTGATGCTGACCATGTTCATGTGGTGGCGCGATGTTATCCGCGAAGCTGAATATCAGGGCCATCATACACCGATTGTTCAGATCGGTATGCGTTATGGCATGATGTTGTTCATCGCATCAGAAGTGATGTTCTTTGTGGCGTTTTTCTGGGCCTTCTTTGATCGGGCTTTTTATCCAGCAGGCGGGGTGTGGCCGCCTGAAGGGATTGAAACTTTTAACCCGTTTGATCTGCCTTTAATCAACACGCTGATTTTGCTGTTATCTGGGTGCACGGTTACCTGGGCTCACCATGCGCTGGTGCAGAATAACAGACGTGATTTCATCACAGGTCTTACCATTACCATTGTGCTTGGGGCGCTGTTCACCGGCCTTCAGGCGGTTGAATATGACCACGCATCCTTTGCATTTACAGATGGTATTTATCCGTCTGTTTTCTACATGGCGACAGGATTCCACGGGTTCCATGTGATCATTGGAACTTTGTTTCTTCTGGTTTGTCTGTTGCGTGGTCTGAAAGGACATTTCACTGCTGAACAGCATTTTGGCTTTGAAGCCGCGGCCTGGTATTGGCATTTTGTTGACGTGGTCTGGCTGTTCTTGTTTGTGGCTGTATATTGGTGGGGAGCCTGATCCACTTTACTCAGCCTATGCTGACATGATAAATATCGGTCTGCGCCCTAGATGGTGCAGGCCGATTTTTTTTCACCCCTTCCTGTGAGAAGTAACTATGTATTTTCGCCCGTTTTTCTGGCTGACCTTTTTTGCCCTCCCGTCATTAATTGTTTTGTTAATGCTCGGATTTTGGCAACTGGAAAGGTTAGCATGGAAAACAGCCCTGATCGAAAATTTTAACGCGCGAGCGAATGCAGCCGCAATGCTGCCCCCTGATCCTTCAGCTGACCTCAGCCAGTTTGAATTTCAGAATTTGGACCTGACTGGCCGCTTTCTGCATGATAAAGAGCTATATCTGACGGGGCGTACTTATGAGGGCAATGCTGGCTTTCACGTTGTGACGCCTTTTCAGACAGTTGCCGGTCAGCTGTTGCTGGTGAACAGGGGCTGGGTGTCTGAAGCCTATCGGGAGCCGGAAACACGTTTATTTTCTGTAAAGGAAGAACAGATTAGCCTGCGTGCGGTGTTGCGTCTGCCTCAACAGAAAGGCTATTTCGTGCCTGAAAATGATCCGGAAAACGGGTTTTGGTTCACATTAAAGCCTGAAGAAATGGCAGCATTTTTGGAACTGGATGAAGCAGTCAGAACATATTATGCCGATCAGGTGCGCACCAGCGCGGTCCTGACCCTGCCGATTGCAGCTGAAACGCGCATTGAGGTGCGCAATACGCATCTCAATTATGCGCTGACCTGGTTTGGGGTTGCTTTGTCCTTAATCGGGGTATACATCGCTTACCATGTCAATGGAGGCAGGCTGGGGCTGAAGAAACGGTCATCGGATTGATGTACAAGGCAGAGGTGAGAAGGGCAGATATCATGGAATTTATCAGCACCAGGGGTCAGGATGGCCCGGTCAGTTTTGAAACCGCTCTTTTGAACGGGCTGGCTCGTGATGGCGGCTTGTATCTTCCGGTATCCTGGCCACGCTTTAGCCAAGATGAAATTCGCGACATGCAGACCAAAAGCTATGCAGAGCTGGCTGGTCTGATTATGTCGCGGTTCACTGCAGGCGACATTGATCAAGGCGAAATGACCGAACTTGCCCGCCAAACCTATGCAGACTTCACCCATCCCGAGGTAGCCCCGTTAACGCCTGCCGGAGAGAATATCCACGTCCTGGAACTGTTTTATGGACCGACCATTGCGTTTAAAGATTATGCGATGCAATTCCTGTCACGGGCCTTTGACCGTGCCTTAACCCGTCAGGACCGCACTGCGGTAATTTTAGGGGCAACCAGCGGTGATACGGGTTCAGCCGCGCTGGAAGCTTTTAAAGGGCGGGCATCTGTTGATGTGTTTATTCTGTTTCCTGATGGGCGCGTTTCTGCGGTACAACAAAAGCAAATGACCAGTATTGGGGCGGACGGGGCGCATGCTGTTGCTGTCGCCGGCGATTTTGATGATTGCCAGGACATGGTCAAGGCGTGTTTTAACGATTCTGTATTTCGTGATGAGATGAATTTATCGGCTGTGAATTCCATTAACTGGGCTCGGCTGATGCCACAAATTGTCTATTATTTTTCATCAGCACTAAAGGTCGGGGCCCCTGATAAGAAAGTTGCCTTCAGCGTGCCGACAGGGAATTTTGGAAATGTGTTCGCGGGCTGGGTTGCCGCACAGATGGGGCTTCCTGTTGAACGGTTCATCGTGGCGTCTAACCGCAATGATATTTTAACACGGTTTTTTGCCACAGGCACAATGGAGCGGCAGTCTGTTGATCCCTCGCTCAGCCCGTCTATGGATATTCAGGTCTCGTCAAATTTTGAACGGCTGCTGTTTGAACTCCTGGACAGGGATGGGGCACGGGTGGCAGGTCTGATGCAGCAATTTGCACAGACAGGGAATTTTGCTGTTGCAGAAGATGTTTTACAGACTGCGCTGTCGACCTTTTCTGGATTTTGTCTTGATGATGAAGGCACAAAGACAGAGATAAAAACCACTTACGAAGAAACAGGTATGATTGTTGACCCGCATAGTGCGGTTGGTCTGGCTGCTGCGCGTAATGCGCGCTCATCTGTTTTGGTCAGTGCTGATACGCCGATCATCTCTCTTGCTTGTGCACATCCGGCAAAGTTTCCTGATGCGGTCTATTCAGCATGTGGCGTCTATCCTGGCCTGCCGGGTCATTTGTCTGACCTGATGGAGCGTGAGGAAGTTATGCTGAAAGCAGATAATGATGTGGCTGCTGTTCAGGCTCTGCTCCGGACAGAAAGACGCTAATTTATGCGCACGACAGTTTCTCGGTTTGAAAATGGTTTGACGGTTGCCTCTGCCCATATGCCAGATGCACATTCAGTTGCAGTTGGCGTGTGGATTAAGGCTGGTTCACGTGATGAAACAGATGGGCTGACCGGCGTAGCTCACTTCCTTGAACATATGGCCTTCAAGGGGACCGCTAAGCGAGATGCTGCCCAGATTGCCCGTGAAGTTGAAGATGTGGGCGGTTTCATGAACGCCCATACAAGCCGCGAAGAAACAGCCTATTATATTAATCTCCTTCCAGAACATATGGAACTAGGGGTTGATATTCTCAGCGATATTCTGACTGCCTCTACATTGCCGTCACATGAAATTGAACGTGAACGCGGGGTGATCATTCAAGAAATTGGCCAGTCACTGGATACGCCTGATGATCTGGTCTTTGAGCTATTCAATAAAGCCTGCTTTGGTGAGCACACGCTTGGCCAGTCAATCTTAGGCTCGCAAGACACTGTATCGTCTTTCCGGCAAGCTGATCTGGCAGGGTTCATGAACCGCTTTTACGGCAGTAACCAGATGATCGTTTGCGCAGCCGGCCAGCTGGAGCATGACCGGTTTGCCGCCCTGGTTCGTGACCGTTTTTCGGGCGTTACCTCATCTGAAGAGCCGCAGCGGGATACCCCCATTTGGCAAGCAGACAACAAACGTGCCGACAGAGACCTTGAGCAGACGCACACTGTGTTTGGTTTTTCTGCTCCGGGGATAGGGTCTGCACAACGGTTTGATATGATGGTGCTGGCTAATCTTTATGGTGGCGGCATGTCCTCACGCCTGTTTCAAAAGGTCAGAGAAGAGCGCGGTCTTTGTTACTCTATTTTTGCGTTTTCACAAATGTTGTCTGATGCAGGGGTGTTTGGCGTCTATGCCGGAACCTCACAAGCGCAGGCAAATGAAATGCTGGAGGTTTGTGCAGCAGAGCTTTCGGACTGTCTTTTAAACATCACCTCAGATGAATTATCCCGCTCAAAACAACAGCTGAAAGCTTCATTGCTGATGCGGCTGGATTCTGTATCAGCCAGTCTGGACAGTCTTGCCCGTCAGATTGCCTTATTTGGCGAGCCACGTGACAAGGATGAAATGATCCGCGAAATAGAGGCGGTGTCTCAGGATAGCCTGCATAAACTTGTAGCCCAGCTCACACAAGGGCGTCCGGCAATGGCAACAGTCGGACCAGTCAATGGGGTCATGGGAATAGACGCATTGGCCGATTTGTTTTCTGTCTGAACGGCTTATGCTGTTCCGCTGGTTGAAGACAGGGTCGCCGCGTTCAGCCCGATACGCGCAAAGCTCTTATCCCACAACGCCTCTGTATCAGTCCTGAACAGGATATCTGTGGTCGCCGGCAGATGTACCCACATATTCTCACGCATTTCATCTTCCAGCTGGCCAGCGGACCAGCCCGCATAGCCCAGCATCACCTTTGCAAAAGAGGGACCAAGACCACGTGTAATCTCTGTGATCATATCGACATGCAATGATAGACAGATACCATTTGCAATCGGTATTGTTTCCGGCAGCATCTGATCATCGGTATGTAAGATATAGCCTCTTTGTGGTTCGACCGGCCCGCCTTTATAAACAGGCTCATCAGTATCCAGGCTTGGCTGCTCCAGATTCAGATGTTCGGCAAGCTTCTGAAAAGATAGATCTGTATTTGGCTGATTTATAATAAGGCCCATGGCAGCTTCTTTATCATGCTGGCAAATGAAGATTACAGCCCGCCTGAACCGCGGATCAGTCATTTGCGGTGTGGCGACCAGCAAGTGGCCAGCAAGGCTCTCAGACAGCATATTATGGTCAGATGATTTATTTTGTTTCATGGCATTATTTGTGTTTTCTCAGAACTTCATAGTAGCTGTGTTTACCGTGGTTGCCAAATAGTGCCGTCATTTCGCCGCTTTTTCCGGGAAACATAAAAACCAGCTCAACAGCTATAGGTCTGGCGGGGGAAACCCTGTATATACGAAAGCATCATGACAGCATTGTTCATTTCTTTTTCACTGACCTTTGCGCGGCTCTTCAACAAACAGCTGCACAGGCTTTCTTATGGTTTGTTTGTTCTGTTGGCGATGGCGGGCATTCCTGCGGCTGCTGTTCAGGCAAGTGACAGCTTGATTGCAGATTTTGCGCGGGCAGAGCTGTTGTCTTCGGTAGAGGCGACAGGAGATGTGGATGTGATTCAGCTGGGGCTGCAGGTTTCCTTGCAGCCAGGCTGGAAAATCTATTGGCGCAGTCCCGGGGACGCGGGTTTGCCCACGCGTCTTTTATTGTCTGAGGACAGCCCATCTGAGCAGATACTGACAATGGATTATCCGATTCCTGAACGGTTTTCTCTGTTTGGGCTGGACACCTATGGGTATGGTGATCAGGTGGTGTTTCCCGTACTGCTGCGTGGACACCAGCCTGGCCAGCCTCTGTATCTTGACACCCGTATTGATGCATTGGTCTGTTCTGATATTTGTGTGCCCTTTGCCGGGCCGCTCTCTTTAACTGTTCCCGCAGGTGCCATCAGCCCGTCTGTTGAAGCGCAGACCATTGCACGGGCCTCATCGCTGGTTCCGCGGATAGGAAGCGGGCGTGATCTTATAGTCAGGTCAGCCTGGTTTGATGCGGCATCTACCAGCCTGATGATACAGCTGGAAGGGCTGGGTGAGGGCATTGATGATATTTTTGTTGAAACAAACCTTAATGGGCTGAGCTTTGCGCGCCCTGCCGCATTGGGTGAGGGCATCTATCAAATCAGCCCGTCAGGCGCTGTCGATAACCTTGATCTTGCTGGCCAGATTATCCGCCTGACTTTGCGCAAAGACAGCCAATTTTCTGAACAAGAGATCACGGTGTCATCTGCATCTGTATCTGCGCAAGCTTCTGACCGGCCAGAGCTGGTGATGATGATCTTGTTTGCCATATTGGGCGGACTGATTTTAAACATTATGCCATGTGTGCTGCCTGTATTGTCTTTGAAGCTGACGTCAATTCTGTCGATGGCGGCCAGCCAGCCACATGTCATCAGGCTGAGGTTGATGACAGGCGCGGCGGGCATTCTGTCCAGCTTCCTTGTGCTGACCGCTGGCCTTGTGTTGCTCAAGCTTGCTGGTGCGCGCCTGGGGTGGGGGATACAGTTCCAGAATTTATATTTTCTTACCGCGATGGTCCTGCTTATGGGGCTGTTTACGCTTGTTCTGTTGGAACAGCTGACACTCCCCACGCCTCAGATCGCTGCCGGGCGGTCTGACTCTCATCTGACTTCTGATTTTATGTCTGGGTTTCTGGCTACGTTACTGGCGACACCCTGTTCGGCGCCCTTGGTGGGTACAGTAGTCAGCTTTGCTTTATCAGGAACAGTGGTTGAACTTAGCCTGATTGTCATGATGATGGGGGTCGGGCTTGCTGTGCCTTGGTTCGTGCTGGCGTTGTTCCCCCGCTTGGTGTTGCTGATGCCGAAACCTGGCCCCTGGTTATCCTATGTTCGGCCTGTTTTGGCAGCAGGATTGGTGCTGACCATGGTCTGGTTGTTATGGTTGATTTCACTCATCAGCTCGGTGCTTTTGGCCGCTGTGTTATGTGCGGGATTGATGCTGATTTGGGCGGCTGTCTTCTTTGCTCCGCGGCGGTTTGTCTGGCCATCTCTGGCCGGAATTATATTTCTTGCATTGGTGTCATCAGCCTGGCTGAACACTCCAGACTTGCATAGTGAACAGGCGCAAACCACAGAGTTATGGCAACCGTGGTCAGCACCAAAATTGGCCGAATTGCGGCGCCAGCAGCAACCTGTATTTGTGGATGTGACCGCAGATTGGTGTGTGACCTGTAAAGTGAATAAACAGCTCGTCCTGGACGAAGTGGCTGTGCAGAAGGCATTCCAGGCAGCCAATGTGGTTCTGCTGCAGGCTGACTGGACCAGGCCAGATGATGCGATTGCTGATTATTTGCTGAAGCATGGCCGGTTTGGCATCCCCTTTAATATTCTTTATCTGCCTGGCCAGGCTGAGCCTGTTATTTTCTCTGAGCTGTTATCAGCAGAAAAAATCATCAGTGCACTGGAAAATCGCGGCAGCTGAGCCTAAGTTGTGTGCGATAGAAAAGACCATAATGCGCAGCGCTGAGCCCTGCTTATCAAAAGGATAAAGAATGACAATCAATGTTGGTGAAGCTTTCCCGTCTTTAGATATTCATACCAAGACTGAGGCAGGGGTTGATACAATAAACACGGCTGAATATTGCGCTGGCCGTAAAGTGGTTTTGTTTGCTGTGCCCGGGGCCTTCACGCCAACCTGTTCTGCCAAACATATGCCAGGATTTGTCGAACAGTTCGACCAGCTGAAGGCAGCGGGTGTTGATGCGATTGCCTGTCTGGCGGTCAATGATGCGCACGCGATGCATGCCTGGGCTGTTGACCAGGGGGCAGAAGGCAAGATTGATATGTTTGGTGATGCGACCTGTGCTTTGTCCAAAGCATTGGGTATTGAAAGGGATATGGGCTCTGTGATGGGTGTGCGTGCAGCCAGATGTGCGTTTATCGTTGATGATGGGATCATCACCCATGTCTTTATGGAAGAGGTTGGCGTATTTGAGGTGTCCAGCGCGGCACATATTCTCAGCCACCTGTAAAACGGTCATCCTTTGCTGTTCATCAGACAGCTTTACGCATCTGATTTAAATGATGCAGCCTGTGCGCTGGCCAGCTGGTCGCAACGTTCATTCTGCGGGTGGCCGGAATGGCCTTTGACCCATTCCCAGCTGACCTGATGCTGTGCCAGCAGGCAATCTAGCTGCTCCCATAATGGACGGTTGGCGACCGGCTTTTTGTTGGCGGTGCGCCAGCCATTGCGTTTCCAGCCTTTCATCCATTGGGTAACGCCTTGCATCACATATTTGCTGTCTGTAACGATATGTAGAGGCACAGGCCGCTTCAAGGCTTCCAATCCCTTGATCACCGCAGTTAACTCCATTTGATTGTTGGTGGTCTCTGGAAGGCCACCTGACAATTCGCGCACTTGCCCGTCCCAGCTTAGCACAACGCCCCAGCCACCCGGCCCGGGATTGCCCAGACAGGCTCCATCTGTGTACAGGTACACTGTTTTCGGATCTTGCGTGTTGGTCACGACCACAATCCGTAATCTGCCGGACCGGCAACTTTCTGATGAAACCGCAGCCTGGCCCAGAACTCAAGCGGGTCCAGCGGCTTGACCAGTGCGTCAGCAGGCGTGTTAATCCAGTCATACAGACGGGTTAAAAAGAACCGCATCGCCGCGCCCGCACATAAGGTGGGCAAAGCGTGTTTTTCGGCCTCTTGTAAAGGTCTGACAGTCTGATAAGCGTTTAACAGGCGGGCTGATTTAGTGACATTAAAGCTGCCATCTTTATCAAAACACCAGCTGTTCAGGCAAACGGCTAAATCATAGCTATACAGGTCATGACAGGCGAAATAAAAATCAATTATACCGGTCAGCTTGTCCCCAACAAACAAGGCATTATTTGGGAACAAGTCAGCATGGATATGACCAGCGGGCAGGTCTGTTGGCCAGGCCTTCAGCAGATCGTGAATACAGCTTTCTGCTTTTTGTTTCAAACCAGCGGGCATGTCAGACAATTCGCCATTCACAGATTTTAATAAAGGCAGCCAGCTATCTGGCCCAAGGCTGTTTGTTCGTTTCAGGCTGAAGTCAGCGGAATCCATGTGAAAATGTGCCAGTGCACGACCCAGCTCAGCACATTTTTCTGCAGTTGGAAATTTTTGGGATGTCCCGTCAAGAAAGCTCACAATGGCTGCTGTCCGCCCTGCACAACGCTGTAATACGGTTCCGGCTTTGTCTTTTATGGGCACAGGGCATTGCAGACCAGCGTCGGCCAAATGATCCATCAGCCCAATGAAAAACGGCAAATCAGCTTCATTTACGCGCTTTTCATATAGGGTAAGGATAAAATTTGCCTTTTCTGTGCGCAGAAGATAATTCGAATTTTCAACGCCCTCTGCAATCCCGGCCATGCTGAGCAGCTGGCCAAAATCATAGCCGCTCAGCAGCGCATCAAGCTCTGCATCATCAATATGTGTATAGACTGCTATCGGTCTGTCCCCCTATTTTGTCAGTACCGACGGCAGTTTGAACTGCATCTGCTCTGTGATGAAATTCTGGTTGGTCACGGTCATCTGATAGCGTTCTGACAAAGCGGCCAGCACTTCTTCGGTCAGGATTTTAGGTGCGGATGCGCCGGCGGTTAGCCCGATTACGTCTGCTTTATCGATTAAATCAAATGGCAGCGCGGTTGCATCTGCGATTAATTGGGCATCTGCCACACCGGCTTTCAGGGCGGTCTCGACCAACCGCTTTGAATTAGAAGAATTGCTGGCACCAATGACCAGGCATAAATCGACTTCTTCTGCCATGGCTTTCACTGCATTTTGGCGGTTTGTTGTGGCATAGCAAATATCTTCGCCTTTAGGTCCTCTGATTTCCGGAAAGCGGTGCTGAAGAACTGTAATAATCTCAGCTGTTTCATCAGCAGACAGCGTAGTCTGAGTCGCGAAGGCCAGCTCACAATGTTCTGGCGGCTGCACAGCCAGCGCGTCTTCAACCGTCTCAATCAGGGTGATTTCGGCAGCATTGACCTGTCCCATTGTGCCAATCACCTCTGGGTGGCCTGCATGACCAATCAAAAGGATATGGCGTCCGTTTCGGGCATGTTTTGAAGCTTCAATATGGACTTTGGTGACCAGGGGGCAGGTGGCATCAATAGCGATCATATTTAAGTCTTGCGCTGTCTGATGCACAATCTTGGCGACACCGTGGGCTGAAAATATCACGGGCCGGCCATCAGGAACCTCGTCAAGCTCTTTAACAAATACAGCGCCCTTTGCGGCCAGATCATTGACCACTCTTTTGTTATGCACAATTTCATGCCGCACATAAACAGGGCGACCATATTTTTCCAACGCCACTTCAACAATTTTAATGGCCCGGTCCACTCCTGCGCAAAAGCCACGCGGGGAAGCCAGAATAACTGTCTTTTTCATTGGCTTCTGGTCAATTGGGGCGGTCATTCCCGGCCTCCTGATCTCTATAATGTTCGCCGCATATCTGCATATAATCTGATTTCATATCTGTAGCAGAATATTCAGAACACTGCTATAACAGACACAACGCAGATATCTTTCGCTTTCACACGAATAAAAAGGGAACGCGCATGTTCAACTCCGTCATTTCTGCAGGCGGTCTTTTGGCCGGAACAGCTCTGTTGTTGTCTGCATGCTCCACATTTGAGCCTGAACGATTCGCCTGTAACAGCAAGGTCACCGCGGTTGAGCTTGGCACGCGGGTCCAGCTGGTATCCAGCGAGACAAGCCAGCCTGTAGAAGCCCGTCTGAATGGCGTGACAGCACAATGTTATCTGGATGATGACGAAACTGTGTTTGAAGTATCTGTCGGTCTGAAACTCACACGCGATTTGGCGGTGTCAGGTGAGGCAACGGGAGTGCAGGTTCCATTCGTCGTTGCTGTTGTTGACGGAAATGAAAAAGTCAAAAACCACGACAGTTTTGGCTACAGGATGGCTTTTGCGAAAAATAATGACAGCCTCTATCCGGTAGTTGAATTTGAAATAGAGGCGCCGAAAGACGGGCGTATCATTCTGTCAATGACAACGCAAAATATAGATATCAATTAATCTTTGGCCAGGTCGCGTATAAAAAAAGCCACCGTGACGAAACAGTTGGCTTTTTCAACATCTGGTCTTCAGCTGGGCGATTGGGTTATTTCACCGCTGCAATCTGTTCAACTGACGTTTCCACCAGCTTCAGTGATGTTTCGTCATCCAGCTTATCAGTAATCAGCTCGCGCGCTGCACTGACAGCCAATGTGGCTGCTTTTGCGCGTAAATCACTGACCATTGCGGCTTCAGATGCTTCGATTTTTGCAGCGGCCTGTGCTTCGCGGCGCGCAACAGTTTCCTCTGCTTTCTGCGCAGCTGTTTCGCGGATCCGCTCTGCAGCAGCCTTGGCATTAGCGACGATTGTCTTTGCTTCCTGCTCGGCTTCGTTTTTCAGTCCCTTAAGGGCCTCAAGCTCGGCCTTTGCGTCATCGTGCAGCTTACGCGCTTCATCCAGTTCAGCCTTGATCGCTGTAGACCGGTTGTCCAGTGTTTCAGACAAGGCAGAGCCTGCTTTTTTCCATACCAGAATAACAAACAGGATAAACCCTAAGGCCACCCACATGCTTTCATCAAAATGCATCTTAAGCCTCCTGTTCTGTCATGGTCTTAGACACTGCTTTCAGCGCTTTACCCGCATCTGTCTTATTAATTTTCATGCCAGTAACCGCTAAGACGGCGTCCTGGGTCAGCTCTTTGGCAACATCATCGATATTTGCCATCGCCTCATCCCGCAGCTTTGCCAATTTGGTTTCAGCAGCTTTGGCTTTTTTCGTCAGCTTTGCGCTCAATTCAGCTTCAGCGGCTTCGGCTTGCGCTTTGGCTTCGACCATGGCTTGGCTGGCTTCCTCAGCAGCCTTTGTGCGGGCGTCCTCAAGGGCGGCCTCAAAAGACTGTTTCATCTGTTGAGCTTCTGAGTCAGCCTGTTTTGCCCGGCTTAAATCATCGGTCACCGTTTGTTTGCGGCTTTCAATGACAGACCCAATGCGCGGCGCAATTAGTTTGGCCATCAAAATATAGCCAATCGAAAATGTGACAGCGAGCCAGAACAGCTGGTTTGGCCAGGTGGTCAGGTCAAGCTGGGGCAAACCGCCGCTGCTCTCCCCCGCACCTGCGGCAAAGCTTTGTGTGGCTGAAATGCAGGATGCAACAGCAACGACCGTCGCAACAGACATTTGGGGTGTTCCAGCTGATACGGATACGCGTTTATTCATCACATCTGCACCTTATTTTACAGTGAAGCTCCAGCTCACAAACAGAGCCTCGCTCACAACGACATCTATGTCCGGCAGTATCACGGCAAGGACAAAGCCCTTGCCGTTGAATATACTTTTTCGGTTTACTGAACGTTCAGTAATCAGAATGCAAACAGCATCAGCAGGGCAACAACCAGAGCGAACAGCGCGATCGCTTCTGTCAGCGCAAAGCCCAGAATGCCGATACCAAAAACTGCGTCACGGGCAGCAGGGTTACGGGCGATTGAGTTTACCAAAGATGAGAAGATATTCCCAATTCCAAGGCCCACACCGGTCAATGCGATAACAGCAAGGCCAGCACCAATCATTTTTGCAGCTTCGACATCCATTTCTCTATCCTTCCTTGTTAAGAGAATTTATTAAACTGTAACTCACCCTTCCGAGGTGGTTATGCATCTACCTCAACAGAGGTCTAAAATCTAGTGCAGATGTAACGCGTCATTCAGATACATACAAGTCAAAATCGTGAATACGTAGGCCTGAAGAACAGCGACCAGAATTTCAAGGCCAGTCAAACCTACGATGGCCAACAACGGGAACACGGACCCCGCAACAGCCGCGCCACCAGCAGAAGCGATCATAACAGCAAGACCGCCAAAAACCTTCAGCATGGTGTGGCCGGCTAACATATTCGCAAAAAGTCGGACAGATAAGCTGACTGGACGCATGAAATAAGAAATCACCTCAATGACCGCAAGGAACGGCACCAACACCTTTGGTGCGCCTGCTGGCACAAAGAAACTGAAGAAATGGAACCCGTGCTTGACTAGGGCAATGATTGTTACGCCCAGGAAAATCACAAATGACATGGCAAAGGTCACCACAATCTGGCTTGTGGTGGTATAGCTGTAGGGGATCAAGCCAAGCAGGTTCGAGAACAGAACGAAAATAAACAAGGTGAAGATGAACGGGAAGTAAGGCTTGCCTTCATTGCCAACATTGCTGCGCACCATGTCAGCCACAAATTCGTACAACATTTCTGCAAGGCCCTGCAGCCGTCCAGGAATAACCGCCGCTGGCTTCATAGCCATATATAAAAACAGGCTGCTGACCAGAATGGCAAGAACCATAAACAAGGCGGAGTTTGTGAATTGAATATCAAAACCAAACAGGTTCAGCGCAAACAGAACCTTAATCGTGAATTGTTCAACAGGTGAATGCACCTAATCTCTCCTGTCTTTCCGCTCATCATCAGCATTTTCGCTGTCAGCTGAGCTTTTCTCGTCTACAAAACCGGCTGCCATACCGCGGCCGGTAACTGCCCGCCAGACATTCATCATGCCAGCAGCAGACCCCACAAAGAAAAACACCACCATCAAAATCGGTGTTGTTCCAAGCCAACTATCCAGAGCCCATCCAACAAAGGTTCCCACAACTATCCCTGTAACCAGTTCTGTTGTAACGCGCCCTGCCAGAGCCATCCCCCCAGCAGGAGCAGAAGCCCGGTTGGGCCGGTTTACCTTCGTCTGGCGGTTTTCGAATTCGCGTATTCGCTCGGACAGTTCTGCATCAGAAGTCTGTTTTGCTGATCTGTCCTTATCTGCCACGCAAGTTCCACCTGAACGTTTGTGTTCCGAAGACGGGTAAACAGCTGTTCACCACCGCCCCGGAGATCGCGCACAACCTAAGGTCAGACAGGGGTTTTTGTCAAGGGTAAAGGTGGCTAAAATCAAAGCCTGACCGCAGGGTGTGTCACCGCGTCGCATATCCTGCTTGATGCAGTCCTACATGCCGGTCTCAAGCCGTGAGTGAATCACGCATAGTCTCTGCGGTCTGCAAGTCAACCGTGACCAGCCGACTCACGCCTTTTTGTTCCATTGTGACACCAAATAAGCGGTCCATTCTGGCCATTGTCATGCGATGATGTGTGACCACCAAGAAACGGGTGTTCGTTCGTTCAGCGATATCCTTGAGCAGATCACAGAATCGGGAGACATTCGAATCATCAAGCGGTGCATCAACCTCATCAAGCACACAAATTGGTGCCGGATTTGTCAAGAACACAGCAAAGATTATCGCCAAAGCGGTCAGCGCTTGCTCGCCACCTGACAATAAAGACAGGGATTGCATTTTCTTGCCTGGCGGGCTGGCCAGAATATCGATGCCGGCCTGTAGCGGATCATCTGAATTAATCAGGCGCAATTCTGCATGTCCGCCACCGAACAATGTTGTGAAGAGCTGCGTGAAATGTTTGTTCACTGCAGCAAAACTCTCCATTAATCGTGCACGCCCTTCGCGGTTAAGGGCAGAGATGGCGCTGCGCAGTTTGGCGATTGCCTCAACCAGATCATCATGCTCTTCTGTCAGCGAGGTCACGCGCCTGTCAATTTCTTCCATTTCAACTTCGGCACGCAAATTTACAGGGCCGATCTGATCACGTTCATTCAGCAGACGATTCACGCTCAATTCCAGCTTTTCCAGCGCGTCATGCGGCTCATCAGGGTCAGATAGCTGGGCCAGTTCAGCCAGCTCAGAAGGGGCGCAATCCAGCTTTTCTCTGATTCGCTGACTGAGGCTTTCCTGTTCTGTCTGATAGCGCTCGCTCAACCCTTCTGTCCGGATAAGGGCTTCACGTTTGGTGCTGAGATCACGTTCTGATTCGCGTAAAGCCAAGTCAGCCTGACGCAGGGCTTCTTCTGCTTCGCGCAGACGATCGCTCCTGCTCAACCGTTCCGCTTCGGCAGTTTCCAGTTGGTCCATCAGATCTTGTTGACGTCTGCTGATATCCTCGGGCTGACTCTCCAGCTGTTGTTTTTCTGAAAGAGCTGTTTGTTTGCGCTGGTCCATCTCTTTCAGACGCCGGTCTGTTTGACCCATCCGGTTCTGCCAGTCCGCAATTTGCCGGACTGAACTTTGTTGCTGCTGTTTGGCTGATTTCAATTGCATGGCCAGTTCAGCTTCCTGCTGAACAGCCTGGTTCAATGCTGACCGTGCCGCCTCAGCAGCTGCGGTGTCGCTTTTTGTTTGCTGGGCAAGAGCGTCCAGATCCGCTTCAAACCCTTCATCACTGATCAGACTCTGTCTGTCTCCTGTGGCCAGTTCAAGCGCGTGGCGGAGGTCATCTGATCGTGCGACTGCAGATTTCAGCGCAATCTGGGCGTCATCTGCGGTTTGTTTTGCCTTGTCACGGGCCTGCCGGGCTGTTTGCAGGGTGTGTTGTGCGGTCCGCAATGTGGCCTGAAGACTGTCTAACTCAGTTGAGGCCTGTGCCAGTTTTTCGCCTTGAGCTTCAGCAAAAGCTTTGATCTCATCTGCTTCAGCCTGAAGCGCGTCCAGCCTTTGGCGCTGGCGGATACGCTCTGCTTCATTGCTGACTGAACCTTTACGCACCAGGCCATCCCATCGCCATAAAGTGCCATCTTTCGACACCAGAGCCTGACCTGGTGACAACGTCTTTTGGACATCTTCGGCGATATGTTTGTCCTCAATCAGGCTGATCCCACTGACAGCTTTCTTCAGCGCATCAGATCCTGAAATATATGTGGCGAATGGGGTGCCTGCATCTGGCGCCTCAGCCTGTTCAGCTGTGATATCCTGGCGCCAATAGCCGGTTTCGCCACTGTCATAGGGAAGCGACAGGTCACTGCCCAGACAAGCAGCCAGCGCAACTTCCATCCTATCACTTACAGAAATCTGATCAGCAACAGGTGTACCTGACGGATTGACAGGTTCAGCCAAAAGATAGCTCAGCGCATCTATCTCTGCGACCAGACGGGCCAGCTGGGTATCGGTATCACGCTTATCTTCTGTACATTTATCTTTTACATCTCTTGCTAAAGTCAGCTTTGCTTCAGCAGCTTCATGTTCATTTGTGCCTGTGGCCAGGCTGGCTTCGCATGACGACAAGGATTGGGCCGCCGACGTTACAGTTTCCTGCAGCTTGTCCAGATTGAGCTGAGCCAGCGAATCTGTAAGCATATCGATACGGCGGTTCAGTTCATCAAGGCGGGCTGTCAGCTGGTTGCGATTCTGCTGGGCTGCTGCCAGGCGGGCTTGGCTTTTGGCAGCTAATTCATCTGCATCTTGGCTGCTGGCTTGTGCTGCCGCCAAATCAGCTTTGGCTTGCTCTAATTGCGGGGCATGTTCGGTCAGGCTGTCCTGCTGTTTTCGCTGTTCATCTTGCAAACTGGAGATTGCCTGTTGGGCATCTTCTTTCAGGGTTGTTTCGCGTGCGGCGTCACGGTCAATCTGTTCCAACAGCTTGGTCAGCCGGTCCAGCGCTTGGGTAACCCGTTCTTGTTCCCGCCCGCAATCATCAACACGGATTCGCAAGGTTTGCACCATCGCACCTTGCTCAGCCTCTGCATCTCTTAATGGGGGCACCTCTGCGGTCAAGCGGGCTTGTTGGGCAGACAGGCGGGCTACATCTGCAGACGCTGTTTCAACCAGCTCTGCACTGGCTTTATGGTCTGTTTTTGCTTTGCTTAGTGCCTGTTCTGATGCGCGCCAACGGGCATGGAACAGCCGGGCTTCGGCTTTTCTGATTCGGTCAGCCACAGACCTGTAGCGGGCTGCCTGACGGGCCTGTTTTGCTAATTGTGTTTTCTGCTCAGCCAGTTGGCTGATCAGATCTTCCAGCCTGGCCAGATTTGCTTCTGTGTTCCGCAGCCTTAATTCGGCTTCATGTTTGCGCTGATGAAGCCCTTTGATGTTCGCGGCTTCTTCAATCAGGCTGCGCCGGTCTTCTGGTTTTGCACCGACGATCGCGCCAATGCGCCCCTGACTGACCATGCCCGCTGATCGCGCACCTGTTGCACTGTCAGCAAACAGCAATTGCACGTCTTTCGCGCGTGCAGGTTTACCATTAATCTGGAACTGCGTTCCTTTGCCGCGTTCAACACGTCGTGTGATTTCCAGATCATCATGATCGTTAAATTCAGCTGGAGCACGCTTCTCTTTATTATCTAATCGCAGAGAAATTTCAGCAAAATTACGCGCAGGTCGGTTATCTGTGCCAGCAAAAATAATGTCATCTAATTCTGTGCCGCGCATCTGGCGGGCAGAACTCTCGCCCATAATCCACCGCAGGCCCTCAACGATGTTAGACTTGCCGCAACCGTTTGGACCGACAATACCGGTCAGCCCCTCTTCAATATCCATATCTGCCTTTTCGGCAAAGGATTTGAAACCAGCCATGGTCAGGTTGCGGAAAATCATGAACGTTCAGCCTTGTACCCCGAACAATAAACGCTAAATACCAAACGCGTTTAACTCAGCCATAAATTCATCGAAAGACAGCGCTCCGCTGAAGGTTTTATCGCCATTCACAACAAAGCTGGGGGTGGAATTGACCTGATGCTTGCTGACTGCATCCTGCCGGATCTGAACAATGGCTTCCAGATAGGGGCGGTTCTGCATAATCTCATCAAAGGCCTCTGATGATATCCCGGCGAATTTTGCAAATTTTTTCAGCTCTGCTACAGGATCTGCAGCCGAAATCCAATTATCCTGCTTATCCAGCAGGACTTCGACCATCTTGAAATAGCTGTCTTCTGGTAAAGCCCGGCACAAAGCATGGGCCCGCAGTGCCAGACCATCCAGCGGGAAGGGGTGCATTTCAAATCTGATCAGACCTGTGTCAATGAGGTCTGATTTGACTTGCGGGAAGGTGTTGCGATGAAAACGTCCGCAATGCCCACATGTCATAGAAAAATATTCTGCAACTGTAACTGCCGCATCTGGTTTGCCTAAAAAACGAATTTCATTGGCGCGCTCTGCTGAGGCTTCAACGCGGGCTTGCGCAACAGCTGGCAAGCCAGCCATCAGCAGGCCTGCCGCCGCCCCCTGGGCCAGAAAATGTCGTCGGGTCTGAACAACGTCATGGGTGGGTCCGGAAAAAGGTGCTTTTGTTGTCTTCATCATGGTTGGTCATATGTCCTATGTGTCAAAACGCATTGTCAGCACAGCTTTAAGGCCGCTTTTTCACACAAATAAGGCAGAACGCCCGTTAATATATGAAATCATCAGCTTTATCTTTACCGCGTTTTTCCATACTTGTGAAACCCAAAAGGGGGGGCTGCATCCAGCTGCGTTGATCAATCGCATCTAATTCTGTTCCTCATACGTGCGCACGCCTTATCTTGCGCCAAATCAGGCGGCCTGTTTCTGTTGTCGTCGCCAGACAGTCTGAAGGGGTGTGAATGTCCGAATGCTCTCAGGCTGGAGAGGCTTTCTTCTGATTCGCCGTTCTAGACCCGTTTGCCGCATCGGCAAATCCGCCAATGGCCGCTGATGGGGTGAAGCGCAGAACAAAGCAAATGGCCTGCCGACAGGTGAACATTACGAACACTGCCCTCCGTCTATCAGCCTGTGCAAGGGGCCAAACTTATCCCCACCTGATTTGTCGGCCAGTCGAAAACAGCAACCAAATTATCTAAGCTGAACCATGGCAAAAAGATCTATAACAGCTAGCGGTTGAGACTGCGCCCAAGTCTGATCAGGGCAGCGCGCAATTCCGGGCTCTGGACGTGGCTGGTTGCTTCTTCCAGCTGATGTAATCCAAGCGCTTGTGGTGACGGGGGCGTTTGTTGTGGCTGAGGCCGGTCAGTAACAGGCCGGACCAGATCCTGACGTAGCCTTATGCGTCCAACCGCGTTAAAGCCCAGACTTCTGTTCACCTGAATGATTAACGCTCGGCTCATCATCTGGATTTGCGGGCCTCTGCCGCTGACCACAGACACCACCAAGGTGCCATCAACCCGCTTATTATTCTGAAACTGCACATCAACAGGAAGACAAAATGCAGCGGCCTCGCCCGCGATCACAGGCCAGTCAGCAATCAGTTTTGCTAAAAACCGACTTCGCTTTTGCAAGCCTGGTCCGACCAGTTTTTCGGCCAGAGAGGATAACGGGCGAAGACGTGTCGAACGCTTGCGCTGATGATGACGTGAAGAAGCAATCATGATTTTGTATATATCACGACAGCACAGCTGTGGACTAGCCCTCTTACCGTACGGATTAAATTCTGTGAGATGCTGTTCAGAGGGGCTGTAGTTTGGTATCACCGGGTCATGACAGACCGTGAAAACAGCCCTTCTGGCTTTGCAGGCTTTGATGCTGAAGCGTTACTCAGCTGGTATGATCAGCATGCGCGCCAGCTGCCCTGGCGGGCCTTCAGCCCAGAACTTGCACCAGCCTATCATGTGTTTTTGTCTGAACTGATGCTGCAACAGACAGTAGTGGCAACTGTAATTCCTTATTTCCAGTCCTTTGTCGATAGATGGCCCGATATTCAGGCGCTGGCAACAGCAGATGAAGATGATGTGCTGAAAGCATGGGCCGGTTTGGGATATTATGCCCGCGCCCGCAATATGCTCAAAGCAGCCAGGGCAATCTGTACCGATCATCATGGCCGCTTCCCAGATCAGGAAGAAGAGCTGTTAAAATTGCCCGGAATTGGCCCTTACACCGCCGGGGCGATTGCTGCTATCGCCTTTGCCCAGCCCGCGGTGGTTCTGGATGGCAATATTGAACGCGTGCTGATCCGATTTGCAGCGATAGATCAGCCGAAAAAGCAACTCAAACAAAGGCTGGCTGAGGCGTATTCATCTGTTCTGCCACAAAGGCGACTGTCTGATTTTCCGCAAGCGATGATGGATTTGGGGGCAGGGATATGTACCCCGAAAAAGGCCAGATGTGATGTATGCCCTCTGATGAAGGGCTGTGCTGGCCGTCATATTGAAAATCCGGCAGCCTTGCCGGTCAAACCGGTGAAATCGGCAAAGCCGGTACGACGGGGCAAGATGCTTTTGATTGTGAATCATAAAAAACAGGTACTGATGCAACAGCGCCCGCCGTCTGGCCTTTTGGGCGGGATGCTGGGCTTTCCTTCCAGCGGCTGGGATAAATCGGTTATGGATCCGGCTCTGACTGACGCCTTGAAAGAGAGTAAGCTGCGTGAGCTGCCTGGCCAGCTCAGGCATATTTTCACGCATTTCACTGCTGAAATGCAAATCAGCTATGTTCAGGTAGATAACAGCTTTTATTTTCCAGCAGGCTATTTCTGGGGAGATATCACCCCTGATGACTGGCCGTCTTTATTCAAAAAAGCCTGGCAGCTTGCGGCTGTATCAGACTGGTTTAATGATTGAAATGGCGCATGCCGGTAAACGCCATTGCGATGCCAGCATCATCAGCGGCTGCGATGACCTCATCATCACGCACAGAGCCCCCGGGCTGGATAACCGCGACGGCTCCGGCTTCAATCGCGCTCATAAGGCCATCTGCAAAGGGGAAAAATGCATCAGAGGCAACCACAGAACCGATTGTGCGCGGCGCTTCCCAGCCATGGTGGTCGGCCATATCTTTTGCCTTTTGTGCTGCCAGACGGCAACTGTCAACGCGGCTCATCTGTCCTGCGCCAATTCCTGCTGAAATGCCATCCTTTACATAAATAATCGCATTTGATTTTACATGTTTGGCAATTTTCCATGCGGTCAGCATGTCGTCAATTTGGGCATCTGTTGGCTGCACCTTGGTCACGATATTCAAATCGTCTTTTGTGATCTGCCCGTTATCACGGCTCTGCACCAGATAGCCGCCAAGCACTGATTTTATCTGCAGGCCGGTCTGTTTAGGATCGGGCATCTGGCCAGTCAGCAGCACCCGCAAATTACGTTTCGCCTTCAGTACGGCCAAAGCTTCATCATCTGCATCTGGGGCAATCACAACCTCTGTAAAGATAGAGGACACCGCTTCTGCTGCTTGCCGGTCAAGCTGGCGGTTACAAGCGACAATACCGCCAAACGCGCTGACCGGATCAGCTGCTAGGGCATGTTCCCAAGCGGCACTCAGGCTGGCCGCAACCGCGACCCCGCAGGGGTTGGCATGTTTGATGATGGCAATAGCCGGTTCCGAGAATTCACTGACCAGACGCAGCGCAGCATCTGTGTCATTAATATTATTATAAGACAGGTCTTTGCCTTGTATCTGGCGGGCCTGGACCACAGATGCCTCATCAGAAGCATCGGCATATAAACCAGCAGTTTGATGGGGGTTTTCCCCATAGCGAAGGTTAAGTGTTTGGCGTGCTGATATCACCAGCGTCTCTGTCTTCTCACCAGCTTCATCTTCTGCACAATGCGCGGTCAGCCAGTCCGCGATCATCCGATCATAGACGGCTGTTTTGGCAAAGGCTTTTTTGGCCAGCTGCCGCCTTGTTGCCGCATCGACTGCGCCCTGCTGCTTCAGCGCGTCAGCAAGCTTGGCATAATCATCAGGCTCAGTGACCACAGTAACAAAAGGATGGTTTTTGGCTGCAGCACGGATCATGGCGGGGCCACCAATATCAATATTTTCAACAGATGTTTCAAAATCTTCACCAGAGGCGATGGTCTGTGCAAACGGATACAGATTGGCAACGATCATATCAACAGAGCCAATGGCATGTTCATCCAGCGCGTCCATATGAGCATCTTTATCTCGTCTGGCCAAAATGCCGCCATGGATATGCGGGTGCAGGGTTTTGACCCGCCCATCCATAATTTCTGGAAATCCTGTAACAGACGATACATCTGTGACCTCAAGCCCGGCTTGTCTGAGGGCAGTTGCTGTCCCGCCGGTGGATAACAAGGTTATATTCAGCTCAGCAAGGCATGTGGCAAAGGCAATCAGGCCTGTTTTATCAGAAACAGACAACAGGGCCGTTTTGATCTGTTGCGGGCCGGTATCGAACATCAGTATTGTCCTTTATTTGTGCGGGAAAAAATGAATCGGGGTTGCGCTGTGTTTATGCCTAATGAAGGCTGAAAACACAAGGCCAGCTAGCGTGCAGCCTTGGCCGGGGTTGAGCTGTGGCGGTTGAAGGCCCAGCTTATATTGGCGGTTCCGTTGACCTGAATATGGTGAGCAGGCGTGCGGATCACAATTTGCTGACAGGATAAGCGGGACGTGCCGTCCATATATACGGACTGGTCAAGAAATACTTCACCACCGCGGCATTTGAACACCCAGCCGGTTTTCTGATTGTGAATTTTTAACAGCACCTGATTTTGCTTGATTTTGGCGGCACTGACGCGCGGGTGAAGATGAAAGCGTGTAATGGCTTCTGTGGGGATTTCCCCAGGTGCACCAGTATAGCTGAGCGTATCTTTGCCGCGCAGGCTGTTTCCTGATTTTGCTAAAAACAGCTGGCGCTTATGGATGATGCCATGGCTTTTGCCATAGCCGTCATGGACCCCTTCAATCAAAAAGCCGTCCTCTGCAGTGATGACATCAAGGCTTAACACAGAGGCAGGCAGATTGGCCATTGGCCTGTGATTGTCCAGCCCGTCAAGTGTCAGACAATTATGCGCGGCTGTCTGGCAGAGCGCTGTATTCAGGCGCGGCTCTGGGCTGGTTTGTCCAGAATTCACGATAAACTGGTGATTAGAGACGGAAAATTCAAACGCAAACACACTTGCCGGTATGCTGGTATCTGCCTGTGTGCGGGCGACGCTGGATGCAGGGCTACTGGCGCCGGTATCCATGATGACCAGGCTGCGCGCTGCAGACAGCCGCACAAACCCGGTATCCTCAGCAACAGAAATAACCCGGCCCTTTACCGCACATCTGCTGATAATCTGTTCAATATCGGCTGCTGCAAGGGTGCCAGCAAAATGGAAATGGGCAAATGCGCCTGACGCATGGCGCCACATCTTTGCAATCGCCGCCATCTTCAAAATTAACTCTTCGAGATCTGGCCTGTCTGTGATGCCAATCTGGGCAATCGCCACCCGACATTCCAGCAACAGACGCAGCAAATCCAGATGGGTTTCCGGCCGCCGCGATTTATGTCCGCCATCCGGGTTGAGCTGGCCCCTGACCTTTGGGATGATTAAATCAAGCAGAGCTGTTATGTCCTTCGCGCCTTTGACAGCTTGCAGCGGTATATTCAAAGCCACCTGAGTTGTGACAAGGCCGGTTAGGGCAACAAGCTGATCAAAAGAAGACGTCAGCCTTTGCCAGTCCAGAGACAAACAGCGGAACTGAGTGGCCATCATCTGTTTTAGCTGGTGCTGGAACTCATCATCAGCAGATTCCCCGAACCAGCCATAAGTCAGGCACAAATTAGTCAGGCGTGCAGCGATAATATCTGGCCGCCACGACACAACAGACCAATCTCTATTTTCGCTCAGCCAACGAAGGATAAGTGTGCGGGCGGTCAGTCTGGCCCGGCTACCGCCATAATCGCGCAGGTCACGGATCCAGTTGAAACGGGCAAATTGCTCAGACGACAGCGCGAACGGCAGGGTGCCTTGCGCAATCAAAGCCCCGTTTTGCGGATTGCCCTTCCAGGGATCAACAAAAACCGGCAAAGGTGTAGTCGGGGGCAGTCCGTTCAGCTGCCAGCCAAATAGCCAAGACTGCCGATAGAGAATTTCAAGCTGTGTCAATCGCCACCTTGTCATTATGTGGTCAGGCGGCGGTGGGGATTTTGATGTTCTTTTTTTTGCCATGACCACGATAAAGATGATTCAAAAATCGCTGCTGAAAGAGACTCCGTACACAGTTGTTCAGGCTCCCAGCGGGATTATGCCGTCACTGGTCTCAGACGCGCAATAAAAAAACCGTCATTTCCGGTTTCCTTTCGTATTTCAGTTTGATCAGGCGGCAGATGGTCGCCATCCAGACAAGTCGGCAGAATGCGGGCCCAGCCTTCTGTGCGAAGTGCAGCGGCGAACAGGCCCAGCTCACTTTCATGAAAGCTGTCCAGCTTGCCCAGCCCCTGACCAAGCACAGTGCTGATCACCTGTTCTCCTTCTTCTGGCTGAAGCGAGCAGGTCGCGTAAAGCACAAACCCATCTGAATTGACCCACCGTAAGGCCGCTGCCAGCATCTCGGTTTGCTTGTTCTGCAGTTCGGTTAACTCCAGCTCTTTGTCGCGGACCAGAATGTCTGGACGTCGCCTGATTGTACCTGTTGCTGAACAGGGTGCATCTAGCAAAATCACATCTGGTCTGGCTTCTGTGGCCATCTTGTCAAATCCTGCGGACAGAATATCTGCTTCAATGACTTTTGCCCTCAGCCCCAGCCGGTTCATATTTGCCCTCAGCCGATCCAGGCGGCGCGCATCAGCGTCAACAGCGGTCACATCTGCTCCGGCCGCGGCCAATTGTGCAGTTTTGCCGCCTGGCGCAGCGCATAAATCCCAGATGACCTTTCCCGGAGCAGGGCGCGCCAATGTGCCGCAAAGTGCAGCAGCAGCGTCCTGAACCCACCACAGCCCTTCTTCATAAGCGGGCATTTGTCGGATATCACCGTCAAAACGGCAACGCAATGTCTGGTCTTGCAAATGCACCCCTGACAGCATGCCGGCGAGGCGCGTGTGATCTGTGTTTGGCTTCAGCGTAAGGTCAAGTGGCGGCGTGCTCATCGCCAGTTCTGCGATCGCAGCTGTTTCATCAGGCCCATAGGCGTTCATCCAGCTTGTTTTCAACGCTTCAGGCAGATTATCCAGAACAGATGTGAGGCCAAGCAGATTGTCCTGTTCACGAATAGCACGCCGCATCACCGCATTGACCAGTCCGGTTGCCCGGTCCTGTTTCACGTTTCTGGCCAGGTCAACAGACGTGTTTGTTGCCGCATGGGGGCTGGTGTCTAAAAAAAACAGTTGTACCAGACCTAAATGCAGAATCAGCATAACCTCATCTGACGCTGGTTTGGACAGACAATGATCGATGATTATCTTGGTTTGCCCGTAGCGGCGCAGACAGCTTGTCACCAGAAGCCGGGCAAAGGCACGATCGCGCCGCTCTAAGCCTGCGAATATTTTATTATGTGCAAGGGCTGCGTCGCTCAGCATGTTGTTCACAAGAATATCTTTTAAAACCATAAAAGCAGCCAGGCGGGCAGAACCATTTACCTCGCGTTCGGCTTGCCCTTTGCCAGCAGGGCGCTTGCCACGTCCTTTGCCCTTGCCTTTACCTTTGGGGGGGGACAGCGGTCGCTTCAGCGTCAATATCTTTTTGGGTGATTCAGCCATGCCCTAGCCAATAGACCAGATTTCTGCATCTTGTCCAGACCTCATCATTTGCCCATATTATCAGTGAGGTGTTGAATATCCTGCCAGCACAACAGCCATTTTTTCGAAATAAAGAGGCCAGTGATGAGTTCTGAAGACCCGCAGCCAACTGACCAGACACAGACCAAATCAGCCCCAGAGACCGCGCCACAGCCTGAACAGCCAACATCCGTACAACAAGAACGCGGTGGCCCAAAAGGCCCTGAACCCACCCGTTATGGTGATTGGGAAAATAACGGTCGCTGTACTGATTTTTAGGTCTATAATTTTGGTTCACACAGGTTATGAGTAGAGTTACCACCACTATTCTTGTGTCTTCTGCGCTGCGCCAGGCGCAAGCCAACGGTATTTTTGCCTCTGTTCTTCGGCAGGGAGATGAACGTGCAGGTACGATTTTTGTCGAGGTGGAGGTCAGCTTTTCCAGCTCACATCTTTATGGCCGGCAAGTCAGCTTTGACGGTGATTATGAATGGGTCTGCTTAACCGGTGAAGAAGCGGTGGCGTCTACGGTTGTGGCTGAGCAGATTGAAAAAGAGATCGCGCGTGATCCCGATTGCTGGGTGGTTTGTGTCCAGGACCCGAAAGGCCGGAATATATTTACACTAGATGAGGTTTCAGGATAATGAGGCCACACCAAACAAACTTAACGCTGATGAAAAGGGCCTTTTGAGACGATGACACAGAAAAAAGCGGCACTTCACAAGCTGGCAGATTATTCAGCTGAACAGATCGCCACTCTGCTGTCGCGGGTGGAAGATGATTTAAGTCCTTACATGGCCCAGGTTCAGCCTGTGATTGATCAGGTGCGCCGTGATAGAGATGATGCGCTAATAGCGCTGGCAGAACGGTTTGATAAAGCCGATATGACAGGCAAGGCACTGTTGGCGACGACGGCCGAAATTGATGCCGCTTTTGACCAGCTTGATCCGGCACTTATTGATGCGCTTGGTTATGCAGCTGACAATATCCGCCGGTTTCACGAATGCCAGAAGCCCGAAGATGACTGGTCTGTTGAAATCCGCCCTGGCGTGAATGTGGGGGAACGGGCATTTCCGATTCAACGTGTGGCTTTATATTCCCCGCGCGGCAAAGGCAGCTTTCCGTCTGTCACATTGATGACGGCCATTCCCGCAGTTGTTGCCGGTGTACCTGAACCAATTATTTTAACCCCTCCCGCAGAAGACGGCAATATTGACCCGGCTACTCTGGTTGCTGCCCGTCTGGCAGGGGTTGAAAGGGTTGGCAAAGCCGGCGGCGCACAGGCTGTTGCAGCCGCAGCTTTTGGCACCGCCTCAATCCCCAAATGCCAGAAGATAGAAGGGCCGGGAAGTCCGTGGTTTGTCGCCGCAAAACGGCTGTTGGCAGACAAAATCGATTCCCGCCTGCCAGCAGGCCCAAGTGAGGTGATCGTGCTTGCAGATGAAACCGCAAATCCTGAATTGGCAGCCTTAGATATATTGATTGAAACCGAACATGGGCCTGATTCATCTGGCTTTCTGGTAACCTGGTCAGAACAGCTGGCCGAACAGGTTCTGGCCTCTCTGCCACGCTACTTGGCCAAGATGTCGCCGCTCAGGCAAGAGTACGCAATGACTGTTTTATCTGGCACAAATGGCGGCATTGTGCTGGCGGACAGCCCAGAACAAGCCTATCAATTTATCAATGATTATGCCCCGGAACATTGTCAGATTCTGTCAAAGGATCCGGACCGGCATTTGTCACCTATCACCACCGCATCTGAAATCTTGTTAGGTGAATATGCCGCCGGGTCTCTGGCCAATTATATGATGGGCCCGAACTGTGTATTGCCAACATCTGGGGCAGCTCAAACACATTCGCCTCTGGGTGTGCGCGATTTTATGCGCACCGCCTCGGTCGGCCGTGTATCGGCTGCCGGCTTTGCTGAAATGGCGCCCAAGACAGAGGTCTTTGCGCGATATGAAGGTTTTGATGCCCATGCGAATGCGGTATCTGCACTGCGCAAACAGCTGATGACAGATGAGAGCTAAGGCAGTTCTTCAGCCGAAAACAGCAGCGCAGGTAAACAGCTTTTTGGTTGCAGAGGCAGAGTTGCGTTATCGCATATGGGCTGTTAGTTTCGGACCATTGTGACCCCTGGTCTTCTGGTGTTGTCAGTCTCAGCAAAACAGCCGGATGAAGGTTGAGCGTAAAGAGATGAAAAATTTGTTCAAAAACAACGGTATCTGCGCAGACGGTCTGGACCGGTCTTTATGCGTTGCGCCGATGATGGACTGGACCGACAGGCATTGCCGTTATTTTCACCGTCTGCTGGCCCCGCACGCCTTGCTGTTTACAGAAATGGTAACTGCCGAGGCCATTCTGCATGCGGGGGCAGAACGGTTCTGCCAATATGACGACAGTGAACATCCGCTTGCGCTCCAGCTTGGTGGGTCAGACCCGGCGCGCCTGGCAGCAGCTGTTCGTGCGGTAGCGCCGTTCGGGTTTGACGAGATTAATCTGAATGTGGGCTGTCCGTCTTCACGGGTACAGTCTGGCCAGTTCGGAGCTTGTCTGATGGCCGAACCGCAACTGGTGGCAGAGCTTGTATCAGCGATGCGCGCTGAGACAGATAAACCGGTCACGGTGAAATGCCGGATCGGTATTGATGATATGGACCCTGAGGCTGGACTTGACCGGTTTGTTGATGTGGTGGCTGATGCCGGGGCGAAAATCATTTATTTACATGCGCGCAAGGCCTGGCTGAACGGGCTGAGCCCGAAAGAAAACCGTGAAATACCCCCGCTTGATTACAACCGAGCTGAACGTTTGGCCCGGCGCCGTTCTGATCTGAATATTATACTGAATGGCGGCCTGAGCGATGTTGAAATGACAGATCAGCTTGTGCGGGGATCAGGGCCGGTCTTTTCTGGTGTTATGCTGGGCAGGGCGGCGTATAAAACGCCCTACCAGCTTTGCCAGTTTACAGCAGCTTTGTCAGACGCAGAGGGCAAAAGTCCTGATCTGCGGTCTGTCGGGCTACAGATGTCAGCTTATGCCGAACAACAGATGCAGGCGGATGTGCCGCTGCATTCGGTAACCCGGCATATGCTGGGGCTGTTTGCAGGCTTTAAAGGGGCACGGGCCTTCCGGCGTGAGCTGGGAGAGACCGCCCGCAAGGCCGGTACAGACAGCACACTGATACTGCAGGCGATCGAAGCCTGCCTAGAGATGAACCGCTTGCCAGATGATAAGAAAGTAGCCTGATGTCTTCAAACCCTGCTGATATGCCTGCCGCAAAAGATACGCCGAAAAAAGGACGCTGGCTGATTGAATATGGCCCTCTGATTCTGTTTTTCATTGTCAATTATTCGACTGGCATCCTCTGGGCCACGGCGGCTCTTGTTCTCGCAACAGTGATCGCGCTTACCTTATCCTGGGTGCTTGACCGTCACATTCCTATGATGACGCTTCTGGGTGGAATTGCTGTGACTTTTTTTGGCGGATTGACGTGGGTTCTAGATGATCCGTTTTATATCAAGATCAAACCAACAGTGATCAGCTTACTGATTGCGGTAATTTTGATTGGCGGCCAGCTGGCAGGGCGTAATCCGTTGAAAGCCATGCTCGGGAGCAAGCTGCAGCTCAGCGATACGGGCTGGCGTCAGGTGACCTGGATGTGGGCAGCAATGTTTGCAACATCTGCTGGTGCGAATGAACTTGCCTGGCGGATGTTAAGTGATGATGGCTGGGTGACGTTCAAGCTGTTTGGGCTGACAGGTATTTCGGTGGTGTTTGCGATGCTGACCATACCGATTATGTCCCGTCACAGCCTTGTTGATCTGTCAGCCGCGGCCTCTTCTGATACCAGCAAGGATTAATTTTTAACTTCTTAACTTTCAGTGAATCACAACATATGTCGTAGATATGACAATATGGGTCGCAGAAGATGCGCGCGTACCTGCGTATCAGGGTCATATCCAAAAGAGGCGGGCCTGAAACGAATAGGGCCTGACCATGAAGTTGATTGCAAAAGCGGAGGCTGCCATGTCAGATGAAGATGATATTATTCTGTCCGAACTTGATGATGATGAACTCGTTCAGCAGATGCATGATGATTTATATGATGGCCTGCAAGACGAAATCGTCGAGGGTGTCGAAATCCTGCTTGGGCGAGGTTGGACACCATATGATGTCCTGACCAAAGCTCTGGTTGAAGGGATGACCATTGTCGGGATTGATTTCCGTGATGGTATATTGTTTGTGCCAGAAGTTCTGATGGCGGCGAACGCGATGAAAGCGGGTATGGGGGTTCTGCGCCCATTGCTGGCGGAAACCGGTGCTCCCCGCGTGGGTAAAATCGTCATTGGTACGGTTAAAGGCGACATCCATGATATTGGCAAAAACCTGGTGTCTATGATGCTGGAAGGCGCTGGTTTTGAGGTAATTGACCTGGGCATTAACAACCCGGTTGAAAACTATCTTGAAGCGCTGGAAGAACATCAGCCTGACATTCTGGGCATGTCGGCTCTGCTGACCACTACTATGCCATATATGAAAGTTGTGGTTGATGCGATGGTCGAAAAAGGCATCCGTGATGATTATATTGTTCTGGTCGGTGGTGCACCGTTGAACGAAGCTTTTGGTGAATCAGTCGGGGCAGATGCTTATTGCCGCGATGCGGCGGTGGCTGTTGAAACTGCCAAAGCACTTATTGCGCAGCGGCGCGAAGCTGGCGCGGCCTAACTGCCTATGGCACAGGTGATGATTCTCTACTGGCGGGATATCCCGGCACAGGTCGTGGCCGAAAAAGGCCGTGGCCGCAAACGTGAGCAAGCTAAAATTGAACTTCACCGGCGCTTTGCATTGGCGATTGATGAAGCGGCAATGCGTGACGGGGCTGACAGCACAGATGATTATCTGGCTGATTGGCGCCGCGGCGAGGCGGTTGAATGTTCAGATGATCTCGATGCAGAAGCCCGTGCTCTTGCTGACCGGTTAGAACAAGAATTTGACGGTAAAACCCTCGCTGGTCTGGTTGAAGCTGGCGGGCGCGCAGGCTGAGCGCGCAGCTGTCATAACGAAAGTCACCTCACCTGAAATCATGTGTCGTAATCGGACAGATGAAAGGCGAAGTTGAGCGATAGCAAAAGCTCAGCAATCGCCACTATCTGCGCATTATAAGGAAAAGATGCCTGTTAGTTGGTCGTCTGAACACACCAGCTACAGAGATAAAGGTGAAGAAAATATGGCAGTTTCCATCGATGATTTGGCAAAAGCAGGTCAGGATTGGTCAATCGAGGTGACGCCCACAGGTGCCACAAAAATCGATAGCTTTGCGGCTTGCCTGCCTGAAGGGACCACAGTTAATGTCACCTTCCTGCCCGGCACTGACCCTCTTGATACAATCGCTGTAGCCAGGCGACTGGCTGATGACGGGATGAATGCTGTTCCGCATATCGCTGCACGCTCGCTTAAAGATGCTGACCAGCTTGATGATTTGGTCAGCAAGATGACCAGCCAGGCAAATGTCTCTGAAGTGTTGGTTATTGGCGGCGGTGTGGATAAGCCGGTTGGAGTGTTTGACAGCTCAATGCAAGTTTTGCAAACCGGGATTCTGCAGAAATATGGCATCACCAGAATTGGTGTGTCTGGCCATCCTGAGGGCAGCCCTGATATCCCTGATGATGCGCTGGCCTCGGCAATCGCCTGGAAGAATGACTTTGCCGCCAAAGAAGGTTTATCACTCTACATGGAAACCCAATTCTGTTTTGATGCAGAAACGGTCCTGACCTGGGAACGTCAAATCAGGTCAGAGGGGAACAGGCTGCCGATTCGTATAGGTATTCCGGGCCCTGCCACAATTAAGACTTTGTTCCGCTTTGCTCAGATTTCTGGCATTGGTCCATCTATGCGGTTTGTGGCCAAGCAGGCCCGCAATGTGGCTAAATTAATGACGGTTCAGGCTCCTGATCAGTTGCTGGCAGGACTGGCAGAGGGGATGGCTGCAGATGAGGACTGTCTTCTCAACCATTTTCATTATTACCCGTTTGGTGGGTTTGCGAAAACGGCTGCCTATGGGCAGGCAGTGGCAACCGGCCAAATCGAACTCACAAAAAAGGGCGGGTTCGACGTCCGCCAGGCGTCCTGACCATCCATATTTATTTGAGCGTTTCGCGAAAGAAAGGCAAGGCACATGACAACCACAACCATCTCATCTCATAAACAAGAAATCACCATCGGGTTTGACTCTCCTTTTTGCGTGATTGGCGAGCGGATCAACCCGACGGGGCGGAAATTACTGGCTGCCGAAATGGCCGCTGGCGATTACAGCCGTGTAATTTCTGATGCCTTGGCTCAGGTTGAAGCCGGCGCAACAATGCTGGATGTGAATGCCGGTATTCCGATGGCTGACGAACCAGCGATTCTGGCGGAATCAATCAAGCTGGTTCAGGATACTGTCGATGTTCCGCTGGCGATTGACAGTTCAATTGTTGAAGCGTTGGAAGCAGGCTTGGCTGTCTATCAGGGGAAAGCTCTTGTGAATTCGGTCACTGGTGAAGAAGAGCGGCTGGAAGTGGTGTTGCCTCTGGTGAAGAAATATGGGGCGGCTGTTGTTGCGATTTCGAATGATGAAACAGGCATTTCTGAAGATGCCAATGTGCGTTATGATGTGGCCAAGAAAATTGTTGAGCGGGCCGAAGATTACGGCATCCCGCGTGAAGATGTGATTGTTGATCCGCTGATCATGCCTGTGGGGGCAATCAATCTGGCTGGTCGCACTGCGCTTGATTTGATCGGTCGTCTGCGGCACGAATTAAAGGTGAACACCACATGCGGGGCGTCGAATATTTCGTTTGGTTTGCCTAATCGTCACGGCATGAATGCTGCGTTCTTATCAATGGCTGCCGGTGCAGGGATGACCTCAGCTATTATGAATCCGCTTCATGCAGAAGAAATGACATCAATTATGGGGGCAAATGTGATGAACGGTGTTGATCCTGAATGTCGTCGCTGGATTTCGAAATTCCGCGAAGCCCCTGCCGAAGGTTCAGGCGGACGTGAACGGCGTGCAACCCGCCGCCGTGCGCGGGCCTGATCAAGGCGGCAGTTCTGGTAACCAAAATCTGATACGGGGAATAGTGACGTGGCTGATGTCAAAATTGTGTTTACCCCGTCTGGCCGCCAAGGCCAGATAGCTAAAGGCACAAATCTGCTGAAAGCAGCTCGCCAATTGGGTGTGGATATCGATTCTGTTTGTGGTGGCCGGGCGATGTGTGGCCGTTGCCAGATTGATGTTGGTGAAGGCCAGTTTGCCAAACATGGGATCACCTCATCTGCAGAAGCCCTCAGCCCGCCTTCTGCCTCTGAAGCGCGTTATGCGGAAAAACGTGATCTGAAACCAGGGCGTCGTTTGGCCTGTCAATGTCAGATTGAACAAGATATCGTTGTTGATGTGCCGGCAACCAGCCAGGTACATAACCAGCTGGTCCGCAAAGCTGCGGATAACCGGATAATCGATCTGCGCCCGCCTGTGCGGTTATGTTTCATTGATGTGCGCGAGCCTGATATGCACGAACCATCGGGTGATTTGCGCCGGGTTATCGAAGCCCTTGAAGACCAATGGCCTGACCGCGTGTCGGGACCTGTCGATTGTGATTTGCATGTGTTGCAAAAACTGCAGCCTGTTCTGCGTCAAGGTAAATGGAAAATCACGGTTGCCTTGCGCGGGGGACGACAGATTGTGGCGGTCTGGCCAGGCCTGAAAGACCAGATTTTGGGTGCGGCTGTGGATGTGGGGTCAACCACAATGTCTGCCCATATTTGTGATATGAATGACGGGACTGTGCTGGCCTCAACCGGCATTATGAACCCACAGATCCGTTTCGGCGAAGATCTGATGAGCCGCGTATCCTATGGGATCATGAATGAGGGCGGTGCAACAGAAATGACCAAGGCTGTCTGCGAAGGCCTGCAACAGCTTATCGCGGGTGGGGCTGAACAGGCTGGTTTTTCTGCTGATGACGTGCTGGAAGTGGTTCTGGTCGGCAATCCTGTGATGCATCATTTGCTGCTGGGGATCGATCCGGTGGAATTAGGGGGGGCGCCTTTTGCGCTGGCCGTCGATACTGCTGCAGAGATTAAGGCAGATGAAATTGATTTGTCGCTCCATAAGGGCAGCCGCGTTTATATTCTGCCTTGTATTGCTGGCCATGTAGGAGCCGATGCTGCAGGTGTTGTTCTGGCAGAATCACCACAAGAGGCCAGTTCTATTCAGCTGTTAATTGATGTCGGCACAAATGCTGAAATTGTGTTGGGCAATAAAGACCGGCTTTTGGCGGCGTCATCACCAACAGGCCCTGCTTTTGAAGGTGCACAAATCAGTGCCGGTCAGCGGGCTGCCCCCGGGGCGATTGAACGTTTGCGCATTGACCCTGAAACGCTGGAGCCGCGCTTTTCTGTGATTGGTTCTGATATCTGGTCAGATGAAGACGGCTTTGATGAGGCGATTGCCGATACAGGCATCACGGGCATTTGTGGCTCTGGCATCATTGAAGCGTTAGGGGAAATGTATCTGACCGGGCTTATTACTGCTGACGGTGTGATTGATGGTAATCTGGCCAGCCGCACTGACCGGATCGAGGCTGATGGCCGGACGTTCAAATACCGGATCAGCGATACCGTCACGATTCTGCAGAATGACATTCGGGCCATTCAGCTGGCCAAAGCCGCCCTTCATGCTGGTTTTAAATTGCTGATGGACAAGATGGGCATCGACAGGGTTGACCGGGTGGTTCTGGCCGGAGCCTTTGGCACGCATATCGATCCTAAATATGCCATGGTTCTCGGCATGGTCCCTGACTGCTTGCTGGATAATGTGGTTGCAGCCGGAAATTCAGCCGGGGCAGGGGCACGGATGGCTTTGCTGAATACCGGTGCCAGAGATGTGATCGAACAAACCGTCAGACAAATTGAAAAAATTGAAACCGCTGTAGAGGCAGAGTTTCAGAATCATTTTGTCCGGGCTATGGCCTTCCCGCATAAAACAGACCCCTATCCAGAGCTCAGCGCAGCGGTCAGCCTGCCAGAACGTGATCTGACTGATAATGTGCCGTCTGCTGAGGGGGCAGGGCGCAGACGCGGTGCCCGGCGAAGCAGGCGTTCAGAAGCTGTTCACTAATCAAAACCGGTTCAGTTTTTGGCTTTTCGTGACAGGCGTCGCGCAGCTCGCCAGTTATGCAAAGCTGCGCCGAGAATAAAGATAAAGCTGAGCAGATAGCTCAGCCAGATATACAGCCCATAGCCATCCATAAAAAAGAAGTCGGCCATATCAGGTCTCTTTCCTGCGGGTAACGCCAGCCAGTGCTTTTCGTTCTGCCAGCATCCATTTCATCCGGTGCAGTACAATCCAGATGAAAAACAGCTGAAACCCGGCAAACATGGTAAATAGCGGCCACAACATGGACGGATCAATCGCCATGCCGCCAGAACGCAGAATACTGGCAGGCTGATGCAGCGTGTTCCACCAATCCACCGAAAATTTGACGATCGGCAAATTCACGCAGCCCACCAGAGCCAGAATGGCGGCCATACGCGCGCCGCGTTCTGGCCGGTCAAATCCGGTCGCCAGCGCGATATAGCCGATAAAGAAAAACAACAAGACCAGCATAGAGGTCAGCCGTGCATCCCACACCCACCAGGTTCCCCAAATTGGATAACCCCACAGGCTGCCGGTCAACAGGGTCAGGGCGGTAAAGCCTGCACCTATGGGCGCGATGGCCCGCGCCGCAATATCGGCCAATGGGTGCCGCCAGACCAAATAAAACAACGCACATAAGCCAAGGCCCAAATAGCTGGACAGGCCGAGCCAAGCAGATGGCACATGAACATACATGATCCGCACCGCTTCGCCCTGCTGATAATCAGCAGGTGACCCGATAAGGCTCAGATACAGCCCATAGCTGAAACAGATCAGTGCTGACCAGAAACAGATCGGCCGTAACAGTGCCGATAAGTTTCTGAACCGGGTCGGGTTGGCAAGGCTGTCAAAAATTCCGGACATGGTGACTGCTCTGAATACTCTTTTTTTTCGCGGGTGATTATCTTTGTCTTTTTACTTGTCTTCTAGGGCAGATCGCAAGGCTGCAATTGTCGCAACCGGGCTGACCGCCATCAGGAATAAACAGACCGCCCCCAGCAATTTTGCCTGACCGGAAAAACTTTGTCCCGCCAGAAAAGCCTCAGCAATGGATACACCGAAAATCACCACAGGCAGGCTGAGCGGCAATAATAATAGCGCAACCAATAACGCTGTGCGGCGTGCACCAAGGGTTAAGGCCGCGCTGATGGCGCCTAAAAGCGTAAGACAGGCTGTGCTCAGCGCCAGGCTGGGCAGTAATATGGGCAACACAGCCAAAGGCAAATCATAAAGCAAAACCAGCACAGGTGCGAACACCAGCAAAGGCCCTGAAGACAAGATAAACCAGCTGATCAGCCGGGCCAGTACATATCCGCTCAAGCCGCCCGGGATCAGGCAGATCTGTTCCAGCCAGCCTTGCCGGTCATCTTCTGCAAACAACCGGTCAAAGGCGGGCAGGGCGCTCAACAATGCTGATATCCAGATAACAGACGGGCCCAGCATGCGCAGGGTGTCTGCGGATGGGCCAACCGCCAGCGGAAACAGAGCTGCGATCATGACAAAAAAAGCAGCCTGGCCGATATGATCACCAAACGCGCCTCTGCCCAACAACGCTTCACGCCGAATACAGATCAAAAATGCGCCCATCATCTATGCCTCACCAAGGTCAAGATAAAGCGGTTTCAGCCGTTCACTAATCTTGTGATGGCTGGCAATGATACATAAGCCCCCGGCAGCCTTATGGCGCTCCAGCTTGTCTTCTAATGCGTGATGCCCTGCATCGTCCAGGCCGCTGTTTGGTTCATCAAGCAGCCACAGACATTTGTGTGACATAGCAAAACATAAACGGCTGAGGGCAACGCGCTGTCGCTGGCCAGTGGACAAGCTGCGCACATCGCGATCAAGGAAACTGGATATAGCGAAAGGGTCATCATCAGCCAGCTTAGCCTTGACCTTGCTGATATCTCCGGCCTCAGGCAGCAAACACAAATTCTGGGCAGCGCTCAGCGGCCCGGCTAACCCGTCTGCAGAACTGTACCAGAAACATCTGACCGCGCCTGACTGGATGGACGTATTGAGCGGGGCTCCGTTACAGCTGATCTGCCCAGAGGCTAGCGGCAGAAATCCGGCCACTGCGCGCAGCAAGCTGGATTTGCCAGACCCGTTTGGCCCGCGCACCACCAGCAGATCGCCACTGCTTAACGAAAAATCCACTCCCTCGTAAATCAGGGTCCGGCCGCGCATCAGCGCTATGCCGCTTCCGTTAAGGGTAATTTGGTCTTGGGCTGTTGTCTTCTCTGCCATGCGCGCGATGGTAAGGGCTGGACGCGCCGCGGTCCAGTGGGGTTTTTCTTCTGCTGGGCTGATTTTTGCGGATGCTGTCTGGTCGTGGTAGTTTCTGCTCTTCTCTTTTTGCTGCTTTTTTGCTATTATCACGCCACTACCGCGGTTCAGGCGCACCTGTCACGGCCGGTTTCAGATATCAGTTAAGTATGGGCGGCAGAAGCCTGTTCATACACATATGGGGAAGGGCAGGCATCGCAGTGACGCGAGGCAGGCCGGAAAGACTTTTGAAGAGAGCAATCATGGAATTATATGCAGCCTATCTGAATGAGATCGAAACAAGAAAAACCCAAGGCCTAAAGCCAAAGCCGATTGATGATGGCGGGCTGGTCACAGACCTGATTGCGCATATCACCGATACGGCCAGCGAACATCGCAGTGATGCGTTGCATTACTTCATCTATAACACCCTGCCCGGGACAACCAGCGCCGCCGGTGTGAAAGCCGCATTCTTAAAAAAGATCATTCTGTCTGAGGCAGAGGTTGCTGAAATCACGCCGTCTTTTGCGTTTGAGCTGCTCTCTCATATGAAGGGTGGCCCGTCTGTAGAGGTATTGCTTGATCTGGCATTAGGCACTGACCAGGTAATCGCCAAAGACGCAGCAGACGTGCTGAAAACACAGGTCTTTTTATATGAGGCGGATACAGCCCGTCTGAAAGCAGCACATGAAGCGGGTAACGCGATCGCCACAGATATTCTTGAAAGCTACGCACGGGCTGAATTTTTTACCGCCCTGCCAGAGGTTGACGAGAAAATTGATGTGGTCACCTACATCGCTGCAGAAGGCGATATTTCAACAGACTTGCTGTCTCCGGGCAATCAGGCGCATTCCCGCTCAGACAGAGAATTTCATGGCAAATGTATGATCTCAGAAGCCGCACAGGCTGAAATTGAAGCGCTGAAGCTCCAGCATCCGGGCAAGCAGGTGATGCTGATTGCTGAAAAAGGCACCATGGGGGTCGGCTCATCACGTATGTCTGGTGTGAATAACGTGGCCTTATGGACAGGACGCCAGGCCAGCCCTTATGTGCCATTTGTAAATATCGCGCCGATTGTGGCTGGGACCAATGGTATCTCGCCTATTTTCCAGACCACGGTCGGGGTAACCGGCGGCATTGGGATTGATCTGAAAAACTGGGTCAAAAAGCTGGATGATCAGGGCAATCCTATCCTGAATAATGACGGTAATCCGGTTCTGGAACAAAAATATTCAGTTGAAACCGGCACAACCCTGACCATTGATACAAAAAAACAGAAGCTCTATGCGGCTGAAGATGGTGAAGAGCTGGTGGATATGGCTGCCTCTTTCACCCCGCAGAAAATGGAATTTATCCGCGCGGGCGGGTCATATGCGATTGTGTTCGGCAAGATGCTGCAGAGCTTTGCTGCTGAAATCCTCGGTGTTGAACCAGCCCCTGTGTTTGCCGCGTCAAAGATTGCCAGCCATGAGGGCCAGGGCCTGACAGCTGTTGAAAAAATCTTTAACGCGAATGCGGTTGGTGTAGCGACGGATGCGCCTCTTCATGCCGGCTCTGATGTGCGGGTAAAGGTGAATATCGTCGGATCGCAGGACACCACCGGCCTGATGACCTCACAAGAGCTGGAAGCAATGGCAGCAACCGTCATTTCGCCAACCGTGGACGGGGCGTATCAGTCCGGTTGTCATACCGCTTCTGTGTGGGATTTCAAGGCTCAGGAAAACACGCCCAAGCTGATGAAATTCATGCATAAATTCGGCCTGATTACAGGCCGTGATCCAAAAGATGTGTATCACCCGATGACAGATGTGATTCACAAAGTCCTGAATGATATTACGGTTGATGACCAGTCCATTATCATTGGCGGGGATTCTCATACCCGGATGTCAAAGGGTGTGGCGTTCGGGGCTGATTCAGGCACGGTTGCGCTGGCACTGGCCACGGGTGAGGCGACCATGCCTGTCCCTGAATCAGTGAAGGTGACCTTTACCGGTCAGATGGCAGATCATATGGATTTCCGTGATGTTGTGCATGCCACACAAGCCCAGATGCTGGCCCAGTTCGGCGATAATGTCTTTCAGGGCCGTGTGATAGAGGTGCATATCGGCACATTGCTGGCGGACCAGGCCTTTACCTTTACTGACTGGACTGCAGAGATGAAGGCAAAAGCTTCAGTCTGTATTTCTGATGATGAGACGCTGATCGGATCGCTGGAAATTGCCCGTGACCGGATTCAGATCATGATTGATAAAGGCATGGAGAATGATGCCGGCATGCTGCAGGGTCTGATTGACCGCGCCAATGCCCGTATTGCCCAGATTAAGTCTGGTGAAAAACCGGCCCTGGCCCCTGATGCAAATGCAAAATATGCTGCTGAGGTGGTGGTTGATCTGGGTGCGATTAATGAGCCAATGATTGCCGACCCTGATGTGAATAACGCCGATGTGTCCAAACGCTATACTCATGACACGATCCGGCCGATTTCCTGGTATGGCGGGGATAAAAAGGTGGATCTGGGTTTTGTCGGGTCCTGTATGGTGCATAAAGGTGATGTGAAGATTGTGGCCCAGATGCTGCGCAATCTGGAACAGGCAGGCCAGGCTGTGGCGTTCAAAGCCCCTCTGGTGGTCGCCGCCCCGACCTATAACATCATTGATGAGCTGAAAGCCGAAGGCGACTGGGCGATCCTGCAGAAATATTCAGGTTTTGAATTTGATGATGCCGCGCCGAAACAGACCAGCCGCACAGAATATAAAAATATCCTGTACCTTGAACGCCCGGGCTGTAATCTATGTATGGGGAACCAGGAAAAAGCAGCTAAGGGGGATACGGTTCTTGCCACCTCAACCCGCCTGTTCAAAGGCCGCGTGGTGGAAGATGCAGACGATAAAAAGGGTGAATCGCTGCTGGCCTCAACCCCTGTTGTGGTGCTGTCTGCCATTCTTGGCCGTACGCCGACGGTTGATGAATATAAGCAAGCCGTGGTCGGCATAGACCTGACCAAATTCGCCCCACCGGTTCAGGCCCCGGCCACCACAAATTCAGCTCATTTTTAAGCTGAGACGGTGAGTGGGGCGTCTTGATAAGCCCCCACTGCCAAACATCAGATGGTTAACCCAGCCCCTTTGCGTTATGTGAAGGGGCTGTTTTTATGGGGGGAGCGTTTCTGCCCGCCGTTCACAGCCTAATCTTCCTATTCCCCCATTATTTGACTCACAGCCCTGTGCTGGGTAAGGGTTGAGAGGTGCATAATTACCGCCTTTACCACAACCTCACGGCGACCTGACTGTAACGCAGCCGCTTCATATCTTACATACCTCACCCTCTCCGCCTCTTTCCCTGTCTACCGGTTTTTCTCTTATGTCTCTTTCGTCCTCATCTGCCACTGTCAAATGCGTTCTGGGGCCGACCAATACCGGCAAGACCTTTTATGCGATGGACCGGATGCTGGGCTATAGCTCTGGCATGGCGGGGTTTCCTTTGCGGCTGCTGGCGCGCGAGAATTATGACAAGCTGGTTGCCCGCCTTGGCCCGGGCCAGGTCGCGCTGATTACGGGAGAGGAAAAAATCATCCCTGCCAATGCCCGCTATTTTTGCTGCACGGTGGAAGCGATGCCGCTGGAACGGTCAGTTGATTGCCTGGTTGTGGACGAGATACAGCTCTGCGGCGACCGTGAACGCGGCCATATTTTTACAGACCGTCTGCTGCATGCAAGGGGCCGCCACGAAACATTATTGTTAGGCGCACACACGATGCGGCCTTTGCTGGAAACCCTGCTGCCAGAGGCAGAGTTTATCAGCCGCGATCGCTTCTCTCGCCTGTCCTATGCCGGACAGAAGAAAACCACCCGCCTGCAGCGCCGGTCTGCCATTGTCGCCTTTTCAGCCTCTGAGGTCTACCGGCTTGCCGAACTGGTCCGCCGCCAGCGTGGCGGGGCAGCTGTGGTGATGGGCGCGCTGTCGCCGCGGACCCGCAATGCCCAGGTAGAGCTGTATCAGAATGGCGATGTGGATTTTCTGATTGCAACAGATGCGATTGGTATGGGGCTGAATATGGATATCGGCCATGTCGCGCTGGCTGATGATATGAAATTTGACGGCCAGTCGATGCGACGCCTTGCACCCTCTGAGCTGGCCCAGATTGCGGGCCGGGCCGGGCGCCATACCACAGACGGGACCTTTGGCGTGACCGAAGATTGCCGCCCCCTGGAACAAGAGGTCATTGACGCGATTGAAAGCCATTATTTCCCGCCTGTGCGCCAGCTTTACTGGCGGGCACGGAACCTGAATTACAATACGCTGGACGGGCTTTTGAAATCACTTGAGGCTGCCCCGCCTTATGCCTTTATGGCCCGAAAAGGCGACGGTGTGGATCACCTGACGCTGCAGGCCCTTGCAGATCGTCCGGATATCCGCGAGCTAGCGGACAGCCCTGGCCGTTTGCGCATCCTGTGGGATGTGGCGCAAATCCCTGATTTCCGGAAAACCCTGACCGACAGTCATGTGGTGATGCTGGCGCGTATTTTTGACAATCTGGCCCGCCAGGGACAGCTGGATTCGCGCTGGGTGGCGGCTCAATTATCGCATCTGGACAGGCTGGATGGCGATATTGATACGCTGATGACGCGGATTGCCCATATCCGTACCTGGACCTATATCACCCATAAAACCGGCTGGACAGATACAAAACAGGATTGGCAAGAGCTCGCCAAATCGATAGAAGATAGATTATCAGATGAGTTGCATAACCGCTTAACACAACGGTTTGTGGACCGGCGGGCGGCACATCTGTCCAGAAGATTAAAGGAATCGACGACATTGATGGCAGCGGTAAAATTGGACGGTACAGTCCTGGTTGAAGGTGAAGAGGTCGGCAGCCTGACAGGCTTTACTTTCATCCCGTCCTTATCAGAGACAGGCGGCGATGCAGAGGAAAAAGCGATGATCCTGGCGGCTGCCCGTAAAGGCCTGCCAGAGGAAATCGAACGCCGCGTGGCGGCCTTCACCATTTCGGCTGATCCGGCCTTCAGGCTGACAGACAAAGGCCGCATCATTTGGCGGGATGCGGATATCGGCCGGCTTGTGCGCACAGAAAATCTCTATGCGCCGCGTGCCGAGGTTGCGGACAGTGATTTGCTGAGCGCAGATCAGAAAGCCCGTATGGCTGACCGGCTGGCCAAGTTTGTCACAGATCATATCCATAGCGTGCTGGCGCCGCTGATGGCACTGTCTACCCCGGACCAGCTGTTCGCCGCCGATGAAACGGAAACATCATCACCTGGATCAGACGCTGAGCAGGCTGCATCTTCTAACCAGTCTGGACAGGCCGATGACACTGCACCTGAATCTGTGCCTGCGGCAGAGCCGGTCAAACCGCCGCGCCAGCTGTCTGGTGCGGCAAAGGGGTTTGTCTGGCAGATTTATGAAGGGCTGGGCACAGTTGAACGGCGTCTGGTCTCTGCTCAGCTGCGCGAGACAACAGACAGCGACAAGCCGCTGCTGGCCAAAGCCGGACTGCGGGTGGGAACAGAAACGGTCTATCTGCCGGATATGTTGAAACCCGCACCAATTTCGTTGCGTGTCTTGCTCTGGTGTCTGTATAATCAGACCTTTCCTGACTGCGGCCCGCCGCCAGAAGGCCGGGTATCGATAACCCTTCCTGAAGGGGCAGACGATGTGGATGCAGGTTTCTGGATGGCGGCTGGCTATCGCCGGCTTGGTCCGCGCATAATGCGGGTGGATATGGTTGAACGTGTGGCTGCGCTGGTTCGTGCGGCGGCGCGTGAAGGCATTTTTGAGATTACCGATGATATGCTCTCTCTTGCCGGTGTGGGGCGTGATGATATGGCCCTGATGCTCGTTGATCTGGGGTGTCGTCAGGTTGGTGAAAGACCCGCTGAAGACCCTGAAAAACCGGCTGTTGCCCAGTTTGAAAGAGTGCAGAAAAAACGCAGCCCGCGGCCAAACCATAAATCTGGCGGCCCTGATAAAGCAAAGGGTAAAAAGCCGCCGCGGCAGAAACATCATCAGAATAATGCACCACGCAACCGGTCTGAAAAACAACCAGACCCCAACTCACCCTTTGCGGTTCTGGCCGCTTTGAAAAAATAGGCAGCTCATTGCTCGAACAGGCCTCATCAGCGCTTCGGCTGGATAAATGGCTGTGGTATGCGCGGTTTTTTAAAACCCGAAGCCTGGCCACAAAGCTGATCAGCTCAGGCAAGCTGCGGATAAATGGTGAGATCACTTCAAAACCACATCGGCATGTGCAAATTGGCCAGGTCTTGACCTTTGCGCAGGGAGCTCATATTCGTGTTATTCGGGTTGAACAGTTAGCCAGTCGGCGCGGCCCTGCTCCAGAAGCCGAACTGCTCTATACAGATCTTGATCCGCCACAGAAACAAAACACAGATGCCGCCTCATCTGCGCAACCTGATTTTGAGCACAGACAGACAGGCTCTGGTCGTCCAACCAAACGAGACAGGCGTCAGACCGCCCGTCTGAAAGACCCGTTTTCATAGCACAGCTAACAGACAGTTATTAAAGGATAACAGATATGTTCAAAACATTTGCAGAGTGGTTTAAGACGTCTGACAAAGCGTCTTCAGATGCAGCTGGCTTCAGCCATGATCTGGCTGAGCTTGTCACTGCGCTGATGGTTGAAGCTGCGGCTGCAGACGGCGAGATTGGGGCAAGTGAAACAGAGCTGATTTCCTCTTGTGTGGCGCACCAGTTCAGCTTGACAGATGAGGAGATGAACCATCTTCTTACCCGCGCCCTTGATGAGGCGGATAGCCGCATTGAGTTGCATGGTTTGGTCAGCCGGTTGCGGGATAAATCTGATTATGAAGAACGTCTCGGGGTAATGGAAATGGTCTGGATGGTGGTTCTGGCAGACGGCCGGCTGGATAAGATTGAACGCCAGCTGATGCGCCGCCTGGCTGGGTTGCTGTTTGTATCTGATGTTGATTCAGGATTGGCCGCAAAACAAGCTCGTCAACGCCTTGGTCTTGCCGATTAAGGTAAATTGATTTACATCATCCACGTGCAGTTTCCTCTGTTGTTAAAAAGAGCCATGCCATGACCTACATCGTCAATGACAAATGCATTATGTGCAAATACACAGACTGTGTAGAGGTCTGTCCGGTTGACTGTTTTTATGAGGGGGAGAACATGCTGGTGATTCACCCTGATGAGTGTATTGATTGCGGCGTGTGCGAACCCGAATGCCCACCGGAAGCTATCCTGCCTGACTCAGAACCGGGGGCAGAAGCCTGGCTTGCGCTCAACCAGGAGATGTCTGAGATCTGGCCGAACATCACCCAGCAAATTGATGCTATGCCAGAAGCAGACGCCAAACGGGATGAAGCAGGAAAATTTGAAACCTATTTTTCTAAGGCCCCGGGCGCCGGAAACTGATAGCGCTGTTCCTGGCTGATTTTGAAATTGTTTTAATCTGTGGTATAGTTGCGGCCTGAGGGACGAGGTGACGCCTGTAGCCAGGCTGATATACCCCACATAAAAACAACCCATTCAGAAAGCGGTTCACGCCCGGCTGTCCCCCGCGGGCTGGCAAATTAATTATTATGGCAAAAAAACAAGCATTCTCTTATCAGGACGGTGACTTTGTGGTTTACCCCACACATGGCGTTGGCAAGATTATCGGCACAGAAAAAAGTGACATTGCGGGTGTTGAAATCACCTTGCTGGTGATTCGCTTTGAACAGGACCGGATGACCTTGCGGGTTCCTCTTGAAAAGGCCATGACATTGGGGCTGCGCACTTTGTCGTCTCGTAAACATATGGATGATGCGATTTTGACCCTGAAAGGCAAAGCGCGCGTGCGCCGGACCATGTGGTCGCGCCGCGCCCAGGAATATGAAGCAAAAATCAAATCTGGTGATCCCGTTAATATTGCCGAGGTTGTCCGCGACCTGCGCAAGCGCGATCCCCAGACTGAACAATCCTATTCAGAGCGGCAAATGTATCAGGCTGCTCTTGAACGGCTGGCCCGTGAATTTGCGGCGATTGAGGATATCGATCAGGAAACCGCCGCGGTTCGCCTTGAAGATATGATGGACGCTGCTTAACCGGCCTTATGTTTGTCTTTCCATCTGATGAAATCATTTAATCAGGCAGCCAGAGTTCTGATCTGCCCCCGTCATCTGCCCGTAAAGGGTAATGAAGGGTGGTATGCACATGGCGACTTTTGACTCTGCTGATATCAGACAAGCTGATAACGCTTATATCCGCAAAACAATGCGCAAGCCGTTGCTTGAGCGCGAATATGAAGTGGCGCTGGCAAAGCGGTGGCGCGATCATGATGACCATCGGGCCATGCATGAATTGGTTATGGCTTACGCCCGTCTTGTGGTCAGCGCAGCGGCAAAATACCGGCATTATGGTCTGGCGAACGGGGATCTGATCCAAGAGGGCAATATTGGCCTGATGCAGGCAGCAAAGCGGTTTGACCCAAACAGGGGGTTTCGGTTTTCGACCTATGCAGCCTGGTGGATTAGGGCGTCCATCCAGGATCATATTCTGCGCAACTGGTCGATTGTGCGTACAGGCACAACAGCTGCCCATAAATCGCTGTTTTTCAAGTTACGGCGGTTGCGTGCACGCATTGGCGAGGCAGATGGCGGTCCGCTTTCAGAAGAAGGGCGTCAGAAAATAGCTGAGACCATCGGGGTCACCGTTACTGATGTTGTCACGATGGAACAGCGTCTGTCGGGGGCCGATGTGTCTTTGAATGCATCAGTAAATGCCGAGAGTGAGAATGAGGCACAGGATTTTCTTGCTGATACGCGGCCAACGCCGGAGCAGGTTGTGATCGAGCTGCATGACAGTGAGGTTTTGTCAAACTGGTTGTCAGATGCTTTAAATGAGCTCAGTGCGCGCGAACGGCTAATCATTTTAAAGCGGCGGCTGAACGAAGAGGGTGCTACCCTCGAACAGCTTGGCCGGATCTTAGGGGTAAGTAAGGAGCGGGTTCGCCAGCTTGAACATCGGGCCCTGAAAAAGCTCCAGAAAACGCTGGAAACCCAGAGCGAATCCTCGCTGGATTTATTGGCACAGTTTTCTTAAACTCAAATACCTTATTGTCATTCACCTGATAAATGGCTGGACCCGTGCACGCGTATGATTCTGAACTGGGGCTGTTTTCGCCGATAAAGCCGTTTAATGATGGTTTCCTGAATCGCGGTATCCATCACATTTATTTCGAAGAAACAGGCAATCCTGATGGCATACCGGTGATGTTTCTGCATGGCGGGCCGGGTGCAGGGTGCGCCCCGCCGCATCGCCGCTTGTTTGACCCACAGCGTTACCGTGTGATTTTAATGGACCAGCGGGGATGTGGCCGGTCTGAACCTTTTGCCAGTATCCAGCAGAACACCACGCAAGATCTGATCGAAGATATCGAAGCTTTGCGTCAGCATCTCAATATTCCAAACTTCATTTTGTTTGGCGGGTCTTGGGGGTCAACTTTGGCACTGGCTTATGGTGTAACCTATCCGGACAGGTGTCTTGGCTTTGTATTGCGTGGGGTTTTTCTGGGCACACGTGCTGAAATTGAATGGTTTTTATATGATATGGGGCGGTTCTTCCCTGAGGCACATGATCGGTTTGTTCGTCCTATCCCGCCATCTGAACGTTCTGATCTTCTGAGCGCTTATTATCAGCGCCTGACCAGCCCTTCCAGAACGATTGCCTGCCAGGCGGCCCGCAGCTGGGCAGCTTATGAGAATTCTTGTGCCACGCTTGCCGCGGTGTCCCGGGATGCGGGGGACAGCGCACTCAGCCTCGCCCTGCTTGAGGCACATTACTTCACCAATGAATGTTTTATGCCGGAAAATCACCTGCTTGATAATGTGGCAAGGCTGAACCATCTGCCTGCTATTGTGGTGCAGGGGCGTCATGATGTGATTTGTCCGCCCTTTACGGCTTACAGGTTGGTTGAGGCGTGGGGCAGGCAAGCACAGTTACGTATGGTTGATGACGCCGGTCATTCTGCTTTCGAATCAGGGATCGTCGGACGATTGATGCGCGGCCTTGATGAGGTTGCACAACAGATTTAACCTCTTCTGCACAGCGTTCATTTTCGCTGAATACGTCCATCTTACAACAGCTGGTACCCGCAGCTGCCGACCTCTTTCTCTAATTATTCAGCAAAAACTTAAAAATAGTTGCACAACAGTATTTGATAGGTTATGCAACCTTTAGTATTATGATAAGATGTCAGGGTGTTTGTCATGGGAAGGGTGAGGCGATGGCTGAGGGAAAAATGGACAAGAATTTCAGGGTAACCAACAATAATGCCGTTGATATGCATGTTGGGAAACGGGTGCGGCTGCGCCGGACGTTACTTGGCATGTCTCAGGAACAGCTTGGCGCTTCACTGAATATTACGTTCCAGCAGGTCCAGAAATATGAACGCGGGGCGAACCGGATCAGCGCGTCACGCCTGTGGGACATCAGCCAGATTCTGGATGTTCAGATCAGTTATTTCTTTGATGATATGACAGATGACACCATGCGGTCATCTCCGCGCCGGGTCAGCAAGGGCGAGGCCGCTAAGCTTAATGATGACAATGCGCGGGATCCGATGGCCCGTCGCGAAACCCTTGAATTGGTGCGCACCTATTACTCGATTGAAAAGCCAAAGGTGCGCAAACGGATTGCCGAAATGGTCAAGGCCATTGCCGTGACCATAAACGAGAAACGCTGAGCTTAATGCCAGTAAAGCGGCAGGAGAGAAAAAATGAACGGCTCTGAGACACGCCCGCAGACAGACCTTAATGCGCTGAGCTTTGAGCAGGCCTTGAGCGAGCTCGAAGCCATCGTCGAACAGCTTGAGGGCGGCGCGGTCAGCTTGGATAAGGCGATTGATGCCTATTCACGCGGTATGGTTCTAAAACAGCATTGTCAAGCGCGGCTGGAAGAAGCCAGGCTGAAGGTTGAGCAGATTAAGCTGCCTGAAACAGGCGGTCAGCCCTCCACGCAACCCTTTCAGACTGATCAGTAAATGACAGATGTAAAGGCGATTCTGTCGCAGGACGCAGCACGGCTCGACAAGTGGCTGTCTGCTCATTTTGCTCAGCGTAGCGCCATTACTGCTGCACCTCGTCTGGTTGATGCCATGCGCTATTCCGCTTTGAATGGCGGCAAGCGTCTGCGGGCAAGCTTGGTTCTGTCAGCAGCAAGAATGGCTGAACAGCTCAGCGCTCAGCCCGCTAGCTGTGCTGATTTACCGGCTGTTGCCGCCGCGGTTGAGCTGGTTCATGCCTATTCGCTTGTTCATGACGACCTGCCGGCAATGGATGATGCGGACTTACGCCGTGGTGTTGCTGCAAATCATATCGCGTTTGACGAGGCAACAGCGATTCTTGCGGGCGACGCGCTGCAGACCGAAGCATTTTATATTTTATCTGCACCTGGTCTTTGTGCTGACCCGTCTGTACAGGTCAAATTGGTCAGCTTGTTATCTTTTGCATCAGGGGATCAAGGTATGGCAGGTGGTCAAATGCTTGATCTTCTGGCTGAAGAGACCAGCCTTAACCTGCAGCAGACAAGGCAGATGCAGGATTTGAAGACAGGAGCGCTGATCAAGGCCGCTGCGGTCATGGGGGTCGTTGCACATGGCGGTGCTGCAGAGCTGCAACAGGCGACTTCAGCCTATGCACAAGCGTTGGGATTTGCATTCCAGATCGCAGATGATCTGCTTGATTATGATGCAGATCCAGAAGCGTTGGGCAAGCCGGCCGGACGTGATGCAGAACAGGGAAAAGCCAGTTTAGTCAGCCTATTAGGCCTGTCAGAGGCCCGTCAAATGGCTGAACAGCTGATAGAAGAGGCGACTAGCCAGCTCAAGCCCTATGGCGAGGCAGCTGATGAACTTATTGCGCTGGCCAGATTTTCAATAGATCGGACTCACTGATCTGTGCGTATAGATTAATGAGCCTTTTTTAAATAAGGCAGACAAACGGCCAGCCACAGTGTCGCCAGCCTTGATGATAACATCCCGGCTGTGATACAGACTGAAGCACTGAATTAACCGTGCAGCTGCCGTTGAATGTGAGGGGGATAAGTGACCGGCCGTCAGACACCATTACTGGATCATATCCATACGCCAGATCAGCTGCGCAGCCTGTCGGCGAGCCAGTTGCCCCTGCTTGCAGAAGAGCTGCGCTATGATGTGATCAGGGCGGTTTCACAGACTGGCGGACATCTTGGGGCTGGCCTCGGCGTTGTAGAGCTGACAATTGCGCTTCATTATGTGTTTGATACGCCTGCTGACCGGCTGATTTGGGATGTTGGCCATCAGGCTTATCCGCATAAAATTCTCACCGGACGCCGGGAACAAATGTCTGGTCTGCGCCAGGAAGGCGGATTGTCCGGTTTCACCAAACGATCTGAATCTGACTATGACCCGTTCGGGGCAGGGCATTCATCAACTTCTATTTCAGCTGGTCTGGGCATGGCGGTGGCGCGTGATCTGCAAGGGGGACACAATAATGTCATTGCCGTGATCGGTGACGGGGCGATGAGCGCGGGCATGGCCTTTGAAGCGCTGAATAACGCTGGGGCGATGGATTCCAATTTGCTTGTTATTTTAAATGATAATGACATGTCGATCGCACCGCCGGTTGGCGCTATGTCTGCGTATTTGTCTGAGATGATCTCCTCACGCCCCTATCAATCTATTCGGGATTTGGTCAAAGAAGTCGCCAGCCGCTTCCCTGCGGAAATTGAAAAGACGGCCAGGCGGGCAAAGGATTTGGCTCGTGATCTGGTCAGTGGGCACAGCCTGTTCAGTGAATTGGGGTTTTTTCATATTGGCCCGATTGATGGTCACGATTTTGATCACTTGCTGCCCGTATTGCGCAATTTGAAGGACGGCCAGATTGGCGGTCCTGTTCTGGTTCATGTGGTGACTGAAAAAGGCAAGGGGCATCCGTTTGCAGGCCCGTCTTCAGAAAAATATCACGCGGTGCCGAAATTTGACGTGGTTACCGGTCAGCAGTCAAAATCATCTGCCAACAGCCCGACCTATACGCAAGTTTTTGCAGATACCTTGTCTGCCTTGGCTGAGGAAGACGAAAAAATTGTGGCGATCACAGCTGCGATGCCATCAGGGACCGGCCTGAATCAGATGATGACGACATGTCCGTCACGAGTGTTTGATGTCGGTATTGCAGAACAACATGCGGTGACCTTTGCTGCCGGACTGGCAACAGAGGGCATGAAACCATTCGCAGCGATTTATTCAACCTTTCTTCAGCGCGGCTATGATCAGCTGGTCCATGATGTCGCGATTCAGAATTTACCTGTGCGGTTTGCTATTGATCGGGCCGGGGTGGTTGGTGCGGACGGGGCCACACATGCCGGTGTATTTGACCTTGCCTATTTAGCCTGTCTGCCGAACATGGTGATTATGTGCCCTTCTGACGAAGCAGAGCTGGCCCATATGACCGCAACAGCCGCTTCTTATGATGACGGCCCATCGGCTGTGCGTTATCCGCGCGGAACCGGAACGGGGGCTGAATTGCCGCAGACACCAGAACCGCTTGAAATTGGCAAAGGGCGGCTGTTGCAGCAAGGCGAAGAGCTGGCAATTCTCTCGCTGGGCACAATGGCACAAACTTGCAGTGAAGTTGCGCGGCGCCTTGAACAAGACGGCATCAGCGTCACTCTTGCAGATGCCCGGTTTGCCAAACCTTTTGATGCTGATTTGCTCAGACAGCTGGCCACCACGCATGACGCGCTGATGGTGGTCGAAGAAAGCAGCCCTGGCGGGTTTTCAGCACATCTGCTGCAGTTTATGGCCACAGAAGGTCTGTTGGATACCGGGCTGAAGATCCGTGTGGCCAGCCTGCCTGATGCGTATATTGATCACGCGGACAGGGCCCGCCAGCTGGCGGGCGCCGGGCTTGATGCGGATAGCCTTTATCAGCTGGCCAGCCAGATTGTGACCGCTGGGCAGAGCCGTAGCAAACAAGATAATCGCTAGCGTTGTGATGCGCAAACGGGCTGATCGGGTTCTGGTTGACCGGGGTTTGGTCCCCAGCCGGGAAAAGGCCAGGGCGCTGATTCAGGCAGGAGCAGTTAGCTGTGATAATCAGCCTGTAACCAAGCCAGGCCAGCTGGTCTTGCCAGATGCTGATTTTTGTGTAGATAAAACGCAGCTACGCTGGGTCAGCCGTGGTGGCCTGAAGCTGGAACATGCGCTGAACTCCTTCACTTTGCCATCTGTAGGGGGCATGACCTGCCTTGATCTAGGCGCCAGCACAGGCGGTTTCACTGATGTTCTGTTGTCTGCTGGGGCAGCTTGTGTCTATGCGGTTGATGTTGGTCATGGGCAGCTGGACCAGCGCCTCGCTGCTGATCCGAAGGTTGTGAATCTGGAAAAAACCAACGCTCGCGACATTACCAGCCAGCTTATTCCCCAGCCGCTTGATCTGGTTGTGTGTGATGTCTCTTTTATCTCTGTGACCAAGGCTCTTGGCCCGTCATTATCTTTGGTGCGGCCTGGGGGATGGCTGATAAGCCTAATCAAGCCACAGTTCGAAGCCGGTCGTGCTGCTTTGAGAAAAGGCGGCGTAGTCAAAGACCCTGCAGACAGGCAGCGGGCTATAGAACTGGTCAGAGACAGCCTGGCCACAGATTTTCGCTGGCGGGTTAATGGGGTAACAGAATCCCCGATTACCGGCCCTGACGGCAATCATGAATATTTGATTTGTGCGCAAAAACCTGACTGCTAGCGTGTGTCCGGCAATAGATCTGTCTGGGCATGATGGCGCATCAGCTGATCCAGCAGCGCAATAGCCATCATCGCTTCTGCGACGGGCACGCCTCTAATTCCCACACATGGATCGTGGCGGCCTTTGGTGACCACATCCACTTCCTCACCATCCCGGTTCAGTGAACGACGCGGCGTCAGGATAGATGAGGTGGGTTTGATTGCCACCCGTACAACAACGTCCTGGCCAGATGAAATGCCGCCCAGAACACCACCATTATGATTGGACAAAAACACAGGCCGGCCCGCATCACCTTTGCGCATTTCGTCTCCGGCGACAGCCCCATCCAGAGCGGACAGCGCAAAGCCACTGCCAATCTCAACCCCTTTTGCAGCATTAATGGACATCATCGCAGACGCCAGTTCGGCATCCAGCTTGCCATATAAGGGCTGGCCCAGGCCAGCCGGAATGCCGCTGGCAACGATTTCCAGCACCGCGCCTGCTGATGAGCCTGCTTTGCGCACCTCATCAAGATAGCTCTCCCAATATGCTGCAGCTTCTGCATCACCACAGAAAAAGGGGTTTTTATCGATCTGATCTGCATCGAACTTATCTCTGTCAATGCTGTGTGGACCAATTTGTACAACAGAACCTGTAATCTGATAAGCTGAGCCTAAAATCTGTTTCAGCGCAAGATCAGCAATGGCGCCTGCTGCGACTCTTACAGCAGTTTCCCGTGCTGAAGATCGCCCGCCGCCGCGATAATCACGATGCCCGTATTTTTCATCATAGGCATAATCAGCATGACCAGGCCGATATTGTTGGGCAATATCGCCATAATCTTTTGACCGCTGGTCTGTATTCTGGATCAACAGCGCGACAGGTGTTCCGGTGGTCATACCCTCAAACACACCAGATAGTATCTGTACTTGATCTGCTTCACGGCGCTGGGTGACAAACCGGTTCTGGCCCGGTTTACGCCTGTCCATATAGGGCTGGATATCTGCTTCAGACAGCTTCAGGCGCGGCGGTACACCATCCACCACACAGCCGATGGCCGGGCCGTGGCTTTCGCCAAAGCTGGTAAAGGAAAAAAGCGTGCCGAAGCTGTTATCACCCATCGGATCAGACGACCGATATATCTGGAGCGTCAACCGCTTTCATACCAACGATATGATAGCCGCAATCCACGTGATGGGTTTCCCCGGATACACCAGAAGATAAGTCAGACAACAGATACATCCCCGCCCCGCCAACATCTTCTAGGGTGACATTACGTTTCAGCGGCGAATTATATTCATTCCATTTCAGGATATATCTGAAATCGCCAATACCTGAGGCAGCCAGTGTTTTCATCGGGCCTGCGGACAGCCCGTTCACACGGATATTCTTGCCGCCCAGATCAACCGCCAGATATCGCACAGAGGCTTCCAGCGCGGCTTTGGCAACACCCATAACATTATAATGTGGCATCACGCGTTCTGCCCCGTAATAGGTCATCGTTAGTAATGATCCCCCATCTGGCATCATCTCTGCAGCCCGTCTGGCAATCGCGGTAAATGAATAGACAGAGATATCCATTGTCCGGCGGAAATTTTCACGGGTGGTATCTACATAACCGCCTTTCAGCTCTTCTTTATCTGAATAGGCAATGGCATGAACCAGAAAATCCAGCTTTCCCCATTTCTCCTGTAATGTTGAGAAGACCGCCTCAACTGAGGCTTCATCTGTCACATCGCACGGCAGGACCAGATCGCTGCCAACGGACTGGGCCAGAGGCTCAACCCGCTTTTTCAGCGCATCACCTTGGAAGGTGAAGGCCAGATCGGCGCCTTGTGCTGCTGCTGCGGCGGCAATGCCCCAGCCGATAGACCGGTCATTGGCGACCCCCATGATAAGGCCTTTTTTGCCTTGCATTAATCCTGATGGTGAACCGGAAGAAACAGTCATGTGCGTCCTCTAAACATTATCCCTGTTCGTCAACCAAACAGGAGCTGCCGCGTTATAGCCAAACCGCCGAGACCGGCGGCGGCTGTGTTTATCTCCTCATTACCTAACAAAAAACAGGGGATAAATCCAGTAGCATCATAAGCTTGGACCCATAGAAAAAGCCCTGTTTCCGGCTGGAACAGGGCCTTATTTGCCGTAAATATAGCTGCTTAATTCAGGGCGTAGCTTACTTTTTTATTGACCTCTACCCGCTCGCCGATGGTCAAAGCCGTGCTGGAGTTCAACGACAAAATGCGGCCATCTGCCTCTACCTTAATCCGGTAGCCAACAATTTTTTCAACCACCTCTTCATGCACAACACGGTTGGTCTGACAAACTTCCTGCTGGCGGTAGCCGACAATATTGCCGGATTGTGCAGATTTATTTGCATGCTCACGGCCCAGCAACGCGCCGGCGACCGCACCTGCACTCCCTGCACCGTTGCTGTCTGATAATTTATTGCCAACCGCAGAGCCAAGCAGACCACCGATAATCATAGAGCCCAGTTCAGATGCTTTCTGGCCTTCGCCATAAACAGGGACTTCCTCAATCTGGCATACCCGCTCATCGCGCGGCGTTTTCCGGGTAAAGCTGTTGGTCAGGGTTTCAACATTTGTTACCGTGCCAATAACGTTTTCATAGCGTGTTTCGGCAAATGTGGGACCGCTCATCACGCTGAAGACGGCCAGACCTGCAACCAATGTAAGGTTAAGCTTATGTCGCATGAACAATGTCCTTTCTGAACAAATATCAGGGTGCAAAGACAGCCAAAATGTACTCATCAAAGCAACCCCTCATTATAAATGCTGCACATCCTAACCTTAGAGATTGATTTTGGCAATTTTAAGGCTAGTTTTACAACTGTGCAAAAAATGCCATCACACCCACCCCCCGAAAACAGGTGAACCGCCATGACCGTACTTGGTGCTGACGAGCTGAATACAGACCCTTTTATGTTGTTTAAACAATGGTTTGATGAGGCAAAAGACACAGAAATAAACGACCCTGATGCGATCGCTTTGGCATCCGTTGACGAAACCGGCATGCCGTCTGTGCGGATGGTTTTGCTGAAGGAAATTTTGCCAGAGGGCTTTGTGTTCTATACCAATTATACCAGCCGTAAATCTGGCGAATTACTGGCCACAGGCAAAGCGGCCTTTGTTCTGCATTGGAAGTCTTTGCGTCGTCAGATACGGGTGACAGGCACAGTTGAACAGGTGCCAGAGGCGCAAAGCGACGCCTATTTTCAGACTCGCTCACGCGGCAGCCGGATCGGGGCCTGGGCCTCTCAGCAATCACAACCGCTGAACAGCCGCGCTGAACTGGCTGACGCCGTCAATCAGCTTGAAAACACCTATGCTGATGATGTGCCGCGGCCGCCGCACTGGGGCGGGTTCTTGATCCGGCCAGCCGAAATTGAATTCTGGGCAGATGGTGAATTTCGGCTGCATGACAGATTCCGATTTACGCAGACCAAAGACGGCTCCTGGGCCTCACAACGTCTTTATCCCTAACAGACTGCTTGTTGTATAGCAGACCGGGTGTGGCTGATAAGGCCCTTTTGCGTGCGGCGGTGAACAGATCAGAAAAAGTCGGATGTGGGCATATTTTGTCGGTGCTGTTTGCTATCTTCAGGCTCTACCGAAATCAAAGATGTCGTCCTTTAGTGTCTGAAAAGGGTTGAGTAAATGAAAAGTCATGCGCGGGTTGTGATAATTGGCGGCGGTGTTGTCGGCGTCAGCACATTGTATCATTTGGCAAAAAAGGGCTGGAGTGATTGTGTTCTGATTGAACGCAAAGAGCTTACATCTGGCTCTACCTGGCATGCAGCAGGGCTGCTGCCTTTGTTCAACATGTCTTATTCTGTCGGCCAGATTCACAAATATTCGGTCGATTTATATGGACGCCTTGAAGAAGAAACAGGCCAATATGCAGGACTGTCGCGCGTATCAAACATCCGTCTAGCAACGACACAAGATCGGATGGATGAATATATGCAATATGCCGGTGTGGCCGAAACCATCGGGGTTCAGGTGGATAAGCTGACTCCTGATGAGTTGGTGGATATCTGGCCTCTGGCTGTTACAGATGGCCTGATTGGCGCGATTCGTCATCCCTGGGATGGTTATATCCAACCTGCTGACTTAACGCAGGCTCTGGCGAAAGGTGCCCGCGATAATGGAGGCGAGATTTACCGGAATACAACAGTGACGTCGATTTCGCGCACGGCGTCCGGGGAATGGAAGATCACCACAGACAAAGGCGAGATCACTTGTGAGCATGTGGTTTCTGCAACAGGCAATTTCGCCCGCAAAACAGGCGAGATGGTGGGGCTGGATATTCCGGTTATTCCTGTTGAACATCAATATATCGTCACCGAACCACACCCTGCGATCCAAGACCGCCAGGCAAAGGGTCTGCCAGAGATGGGGGTTCTGCGCGAAGCAGATGGGTCATGGTACATGCGCGAGGAAAATGGTGGCCTGTTGTTGGGCCCTTATGAAGTTGGCGCACCCGTTTGTTATTTTGACGGGCCTGACGATAATTCTGAATATGAATTGTTCCAGGAGGATTTAGAGAGGTTAATGCCGCATATTGAATCTGCCATCGCCCGTGTGCCTGCCTTTGCTGAGGTTGGGGTGAAAAAAGTCTATAACGGGGCTATTGCGTATACACCAGATGGCAGCCCGATTGTGGGCCCGGCCTGGGATTTGCCAAATTTCTGGCTGAATGAGGGGCATAGCTTTGGCATCACGGCAGCAGGCGGTGCAGGCTGGCAGCTGGCTGAATGGATCGTCGAGGGCGAGCCGACCATCGATATGATGGGCGTGGATCCGCGGCGGTTTGGCGCTTACGCAACCAAAAGCTATCTGAAAGAAAAGAATGAGGAGGCTTATGCTAATGTCTTCACCGTTCATTTCCCTGATGAAGAGCGTGAAGCCGCCCGTCCGTTGCGCACCGCGCCCTGTTATGATCGCCTCAAGGCAATGGGGGCGGTTTTCGGTCAGAAATTCGGCTGGGAACGGGCGAACTGGTTTGCACCTGCAGGGGTGAAAGCCGAAGATCACTGGTCGTTCCGCCGGTCAGACTGGTTTGACCATGTCGGGGCTGAAGTCAGGAATGTGACTGAAAATTGCGGCCTTTTGGATATGTCTGCTTTTGCCAAATGCCGCGTTGAAGGGCCGGGGGCAGAAGCCTTTCTGGAACAGGTGATTGCCAATAAATTACCCCGCAAGGCCGGACGTCTGATCCTGGCTCATGCGCTGGCAGCACGCGGGGGGGTGCATTCTGAATTCACCATCATGCGGGAATCAGATGACAGCTTTTATATTGTCTCTGCCGGGGCTACCCAGCGTTTGGATCATGACTGGCTGAAAAAACACATGCCTGATGACCGGTCTGTCAGCTTCACTGACCTCACCAATTCAATGGGCGTTTTGGTTCTGGCAGGACCGAAGTCACGCGATGTGCTGCAGAAGCTGACCAGAACAGACCTAACTTCAGCTGCCTTTCCGTGGCTGTCTGCCCGGCAAATTGATGTTCATCTGGCCCCAAGCCTTGCCGCCCGTGTGAATTTCGTTGGCGAGTTGGGGTGGGAGCTGCATCATCCAATTGAATATCAAAACCACATTTTTGACGCGCTGATGGCGGCAGGGGCTGAATTTGGCCTGAAACCATTTGGGATTCGGGCGATGGATGCGATGCGTCTGGAAAAGTCTTATCGCATGGTCGGCACAGAAATGAGCATTGAATATGCTGCGCTTGAATCTGGTTTGGACAGGTTTGTTCAGCTCCAGAAACCTGACTTTATTGGTCGTGAAGGGTTGCTGGCCTGGCAGGAAAAAGGCTTTGCCAACAGCTTTGTCACGCTGGAGATCAAAGGGACCACAGACAGAGATGTGATTGGGGGCAACCCGATTTACCGTGATGGCCAGCTGGTCGGCCGGGCCACGTCAGGGGGTTATGGATTCCGATTAGGCAAATCGCTGGCTCTGGCGATGGTCTCACCTGATTGTTCAGATTTAGGCACCTCCCTTGAAATTGATATTCTGGGGGACCGGTTTGCTGCAGAAATTATTGAAGAAAGCCCATTTGATCCGGCAAATGAACGCCTGCGCAGCTAATGCGCAGATAAAGCTGTTCCGATAGATAAGGACGACAGAACATGGATGATATCACACCAGAAAGAAAAAGCCGCAGAGGCGGTGGCCGCGGGGCACGTCGTGAGGCCAGAGAGGCAGCACAGACTATCAGCTCACCCTATCTGGTTCGTCAGATTGAACCGATTGACATCCTCAGTGAAGAGGCCTGCCAGCTGATCGAAGAGAATGCTGAAACAGTTTTGGAAGAAATCGGCATTGATTTCCGCGATGATCCTGAAGCTCTGGATATCCTGAAGGATAAGGGCTGTGACATCAAAGGCGAGCGGGTGCATTTCCCGCGTGGTCTGGCGCGCGAGCTGTGCAAAACGGCGCCATCTGCTTTTACCCAATATGCCCGTAATCCGGCCCGTACAGTTGAAATTGGTGGCAAAAACACGGTCTTCGCCCCTGTCTATGGTCCGCCTTTTGTGCGCGATCTTTCCGGTGAGCGCCGTTATGCTGAAATCGAAGATTTCAATAATTTTGTGAAGCTTATTTATATGCTTCCCGGTCTGCATCATTCAGGCGGAACTGTGTGTGAGCCTGTTGATCTGCCAGTGACCAAGCGGCATCTGGATATGGTCTATGCGCATCTGCGGTATTCAGATAAGCCATTTATGGGTTCTGTGACGGCACCTGAACGGGCTCAGGATACTGTCAATATGGCCAAAATCATGTTTGGTGATGATTTCGTTGGTCCAAAATGTGTGACCGTATCCTTGATCAATGCCAATTCACCGATGACCTGGGATGACACGATGCTGGGCGCGCTGAAGGTTTATGCCCGCAACGGGCAGGGCACAATTATTTCGCCTTTTATTCTGGCAGGGGCAATGTCTCCTGTTTCAGTGGCGGGAACGTTGACTCAGATTTTGGCTGAAGCGATGAGCGGTATTGCTTTTGCTCAGGCTGTAAATCCCGGTGCACCAGTAATTTTCGGCAGCTTTGCCTCTTCAATTTCCATGCAGACAGGTGCCCCGACATTTGGCACGCCTGAACCGGCAAAAGTATTATATGGCTGTGCGAAACTGGCCCGCCGCCTGGGTGTGCCGTTCCGCTCTGGCGGGTCATTAACAGGGGCCAAGACGGCTGATGCACAAGCTGCTTATGAATCAGCACATACCCTTATGCCAACGGTTCTGGGTGGGGTGAATTTTGCGCTTCATTCTGCAGGCTGGATGGAAGGCGGGCTGGTGGCTGACTATGCCAAGCTTTTGCTGGATGCTGATCAGCTGACCATGATGGACAGTATGGTCAACGGGATTGATGTCTCTGAAAATGGCCTTGCTCTTGACGCCTTGCGTGAGGCAGGTCCGGGTCAGCATTTCCTTGGCTCAAGCCATACACAAGCGAATTTTGAAACCGCGTTCTGGCGGTCGTCTATGGCGGATAACACCACCTTTGAGCAATGGGACAGTGACGGGCGCGTTGAAGCTGAAGCAAGGGCGCGGCAAAAAGCTAGTGATATGTTGGCTGCTTATGAAGCGCCGGCGGTTGACCCGGCGATTGATGAAGCCCTTATCGCTTATATCGACCAGCGCAAATCAGAACTGCCTGACAGCGAATATTGAGTTATCGATAAGCTTTTCAGGGGTGAGGGGAGATGCTCTCCTCACCTCACCTCATAGCCAAATTCAATGGCCGCGTCTTTCAGCCATGTTTCCACATAATCAGCAAAGCTGCGGCGGCAAATCAGATGAATTTCATCTTCTGCCTCACAGATTAAGGTCACCGCGGCTCTGTCCAACAGGCCTTGAGCAGACATGCCTGGCGTGAAGACTGTCTTATGAAGGTCAAGGGCACACCCCTTGGCCAGCACATCGCGGAGACAAGGCCCCTGAAGCGAATAAACAGACAATGCGTCTGAAATTACGGTCAGCGCAAAATGCCGCCCAGCCAGCTGTGTGCTTAAAATACGGTGCAGTTCTTTTGCTTCAGCGTCGCTGCAGATCAGCAAGGTCTCATCAGGGCCCAGCCAGACCGCCCGGCGGTCGCCGCTGCAGGTAAAGCTGTTGGCCGCATCAGGCAAAGCGGTACCAAAATGGCGGCGCATCACCTCATTGATATCCTCGGTCGTGCGCAGGTTCATTAGCCCTTGTGCGCAACAGGTGACCAGCAACCGGGCTTCGGTCTGGCCCTCTGGGTTTGGCATCTGATCTGGCCGTGTTGCTGACTGGCGTGTTTGTGCGCTCTGCTTATTTTGCGCCATTTAACCGGTCTCCTTGTGGATCATAAAAGCTGGTGTCTGTAATACGCGCCTTAAGGGGGGGGTGGCCGTCCAACATCGGGATATAGACAGTCTCGCCAACGCGGCTGCGCCCGCCCTTCAGCAGGGCCATCGCAATGGAATGGCCCAGGTTCGGACTGTAATAAGATGAGGTGATATGCCCCAGCATTTCCATCGGGGCGGGCTGGTCAGGGTCCAGAACCGCATGCGCCCCTTCTGGAATGACTTGTTTTGGATCATCTGTCAGCAGCCCGACCAGCTGTTTACGCTGGGGATCCGCCATAGAGATTCGCTCTAATGCACGCTTGCCAATAAAATCTGTCTTTGTCTTTGAAACAATCCAGTCCATGCCCAGGTCAAGCGGTGTGACTGTACCGTCTGTTTCCTGGCCAACGATGATAAAGCCCTTCTCACCACGCAGTACATGCATCGCTTCTGTACCATAAGGGGTGATGCCATAAGGCGCTCCGGCCTTCATCAGGGCGGTCCATAAAGCTGCTCCATAGCGGGCAGGCACATTAATCTCGTAAGACAGCTCACCGGTAAAAGAAATCCGGAAGATACGGGCTGGCAGGCCGCTGATATGGCCTTGTTTCATCGACATAAAACGAAAAGCATCATCAGACAGGTCGATATCTACACCGGCAGCGGTCAGAATATCTTTTGCCGCTGGGCCGGATAAGGTGGCAACTGCCCACTGTTCGGTTACAGATGTCAGATATACATCCAGCTCTGGCCATTCGGTCTGCAGCCATTCTTCCAGCCAGTCCAATACACCAGCCGCCCCGCCGGTTGTTGTGGTCATATGGAAGTGATCATCAGCCAGACGGGTGGTGACGCCATCATCCATCACCATGCCGTCATCTTTACACATCAGGCCATAACGGCATCTGCCGTTGCCCAGCTTCAGCCAGCCATTGGTGTAAATTCGGTTCAGGAATTCAGCCGCATCAGGGCCCTTTATATCTATCTTGCCCAAGGTTGAGGCATCCAGCAGGCCTGCTGTTGTTCTGGCTGCCACAACTTCTCTGTTAACAGCCTGTTCCATGCTTTCGCCATCTTTTGGATAATACCAGGCTCGCATCCATTGGCCGACATGTTCAAATTTTGCCCCAGCCTGCCTGTGCCAGCTATCCATTGGCGTGGTGCGCACCGGATCGAACAGCCCGCCGATGGCCCGGCCGGCAATCATCCCCATGGATGTCGGGGTATAAGGCATGCGAAAGGTGGTTGTGCCTACCTCTGGAATCGCTTCTCCAAGCTGCTCAGCCAATATCGCCAGCGCATTGATATTTGATGTTTTGCCCTGATCTGTGGCCATCCCGGTGGTGGTGTATCGTTTGACATGCTCGACCGAATGATAGCCTTCACGCACCGCCAGCTTGATATCTGAGGCGGTCACATCATTCTGGAAATCAACAAAGGCTTTGCCGCCTTGTCCTTCACCCTGGCCGTTCGGGATTGACCAGATCGCCATCGGGGAACGGTTTATGCGCGGCGCGTCAACCGTCGGCACGTCGCCTGGCTCAATCGCCTGACCAACAGCTTTGGCGGCCCAGCCAGCCGCAGCCACAGCTTCTCTGAGGCCTTTTTGCAGGTCAAAGCTGCCATTACAGGCCCCTACCGATATTTCAGCCTCATGTGTTGTTGACGGACGGAAACACAAGGTTTTCTCATCCCATATCAGCTTGCCTCTGGCTTGTGAATGCAGATGCACCACCGGGCTCAGGCCACCTGACATCAGCACAGAATCACAATCAAGATGCACTGCATCACCGATGACCTCTGTGCCATCTGCAGATAGCGGCGAGATTTCAACACGTGCAACTTTCAAATGACCATGTGCGGCGGTTATACCGTGACCGGCCATCACCTCAATATCCAGGGCCTTGGCCTGGCGCATCAGTGCGGCGGTCGGGGCGGGACGTGTATCCACAATCGCTTTAATCAGGCATCCGGCTTGCTGCAAAGCAAAAGCAGTCTGCCAGGCCGCATCATTATTCGTCATCACAATTGCACGTTTGCCAGGCAGCACACCATATTCACCCAGATAGGTTTGCGCCGCAGAAGCCAGCATCACACCAGGCAAATCATTTCCTGAAAATACCAGCGGTCGTTCAATTGCGCCGGTAGCCAGAATGACTTGTCCTGCCCGTACTTTCCACATCCGCATACGCGGCAGATGCTCAGGCTTGTCCGCCAGATGGTCAGTTATCCGTTCAGCCAGAGTGAGGTAATTATGGTCCCCATAGCCGAACAGGCTGGTCCGCGCCAGAACAGTCACATTTTTCATCGCCTCCAGCTGGGCAGTTATTGTGCTGATCCAGTCTTGTGCGTTCTGGCCATCAATCTGAACATCATCTGTACTGTTCAGCCAGCCGCCAAACCGGGCGCCGTCCTCACAGATCAGCACGCGTTTGCCGCTTTTGGCAGCTTCATGTGCGGCCATCAATCCACAGGCACCACCGCCGACAACAACAATTTCAAAATGCGCATTGCGCTTTTCATATCTGTCAGGATCATTGTGGTCTTTGCCGACTTTGCCCAAACCTGCGGCATGTCGGATAATTTTCTCATAGCTCATCCAGAATGAGGCAGGCCACATAAAGGTCTTGTAATAAAATCCGGCAGGGAAGAACCGCGACAGCAACGAGTTCACTTCACCCACATCAAATTTCAGGCTGGGAAAACGGTTTTGTGATTTGGCCACCAGCCCGTCATATAATTCAACTTGTGTGGCCCGCAGATTTGGTTCCACCCGGCCACCTGTGCCAACCTGCACCAGCGCATTTGCTTCTTCTGCGCCTGCGGCCATGATCCCGCGTGGGCGGTGATATTTAAACGAACGGCCCACCAGATGCACATTATTGGCCAGCAGGGCAGAGGCAAGTGTATCACCTGCAAAGCCTGAATAGCTCTTGCCATCAAAGCTGAAGCGGATAGGGGTTTGTGATGAGGTGGCGATACCAGACGCTGTTCTCATGGTTTGTTTGCGCTGTGCCATCAGCGTGCCCCTTTACTGTTTTTCACAGGTTTTGCAGCTGCTTCAGCGGCTGTGCTGCGCCGCCAGCTGGCCTGATAGGCCTGCTTTCCGGCCTTGCTTTTGGGCAGGCTGCCCATCGCATAGATTTCAATGATTTCATGGCTGACTGTATCACGGACCACATTGAACCAGCGCCGGCATCCGGCTGCATGACGCCAGCGTTCCAAAAACACACCCTTCGGGTTATCCCGCAGAAACAGATAATCAGCAAATTCGCGATCACTGATTTTATTTTCGGCCAGCGGGCGGGCGATATGGGCTTCGCCGCCGCAGCTGAATTCAGCTTCATCTCTTGGCCCGCAACAGGGGCAGTCCAGCTGTAACATCTTGTCTGTCTTCTTTTCTGTCGTGTTGTTTAGTTGTTAATGGGCCACACCGGCGGCGCCATGTTCATCAATCAAAAAGCCGGTTTCAAACCGCTTCAGCGCATAAGGTTCTGCGATCGCATTCGGCCGGTCCTGCGCAATCAGATCAGCAAATACATGACCTGATCCCGGGGTGGCTTTGAACCCGCCTGTACCCCAGCCACAATTAAAATATAAACCGTCAATATCGGTTTTTGATATAATCGGCGACGCATCAGGACAGGTATCCACAATGCCGCCCCAATGCCGCAGCATGCGTAAACGCGACAACACCGGAAACAGCTCAACAGCCGCTTCGATCATATGTTCAGGCACAGGAAAAGACCCGCGCTGGGCATAAGAGTTGTATTTATCTACCCCGGCCCCTAACACCATCTCGCCTTTATCTGACTGGCTGATATACATATGCACGGCATTTGACATAATCACCGTGTCCAGAATCGGTTTAATCGGTTCAGACACAAGCGCCTGCAGCGGGCGGCTGGCCAGCGGCAGATGTATGCCTGCCATTTCGGCCAGAACAGAAGAATGTCCGGCCACCACACACCCCACTTTGCGGGTTTTGATTAACCCTCTTGTTGTCTCAATGCCGGTGATCCGCCGGCCTGTGCGTTTCAGGCCGGTAACTTCACAATTCTGGATGATATCCACGCCTAAATCATCTGCGGCCCGCGCATATCCCCAGGCGACCGCATCATGACGTGCGGTGCCGCCGCGTTTCTGCAGAAAGCCGCCCATTACCGGATAGCGGATAGAGGGATCCATATTCATCATAGGGACAAATGTTTTGATCTCTTCAGGGCTGAGAATATCTGAATCAATGCCGTTCAGGCGTATTGCGTGAACCCGGCGTGACATCTCTTTCAGCTCATGCTCTGAATGAGCGATGGTCAGAACCCCGCGTTGCGAGAACATGATGTTAAAGTTCAAATCCTGCGCCAGCCCTTCCCACAGCTTCAGGGCATGCTCATAAATAGAGGCAGATTCATCCCACAGATAATTTGATCTGATAATGGTGGTGTTGCGGCCGGTATTGCCGCCGCCCAGCCAGCCTTTTTCAATCACAGCAATATTGGTCATGCCATGAACTGAGGCCAGGTAATAAGCGGTCGCCAGCCCATGTCCGCCGCCGCCGATAATCACCGCATCATATTCGCTTTTTGGCTCAGCATGCCGCCAGGCCTGCTGCCATCCGGTATGGTAGCTGGCCGCCTGCCGCGCCAATGAAAACACAGAATAGCGTTTTGCTTTGTCTCTCAGACCGCCAATACCGCGATCCAAATCTGAACCCGCCATAATCAAAAGTCCTTCTTGATGATCTGGTGATGCTTGCGCGCCCATTATAAAAACAAACATGGGCCACGTCCAAAAATTCCATCCTAAAATTTGCTCAGATAATGAAAAAAACCTGTCTTCTGGACGACTTGCCTTTGTGCTTGGTCGACATATCTTTGCGAACCGCTTATCATATCGCTGAAGGCACGGAAATTTACCGCAAAAAGGGCGCAAGATGGCGATCATAAACCGGGTAGCAGAATTTCATGAAGAGATGACCGCATGGCGGCGCAGCCTGCATATGCATCCCGAAATCTGTTATGAAGAAGTCTGGACCTCAGACTTCATTGCCAACAGGTTGGCTGATTTTGGCATTAAAACCAGCAGAGGGCTGGCCGGAACAGGTGTGGTTGGCATTTTGAAAGGTAAGGCAGATTCAGGCCGTGCCATTGGTTTGCGTGCAGATATGGATGCTCTGCCGATGCCAGAAGCAAATGAATTTGAACATAAATCAACAACTGAAGGCCGGATGCATGCTTGCGGGCATGACGGGCATATGACGATGCTGTTGGGGGCAGCCCGTTATCTGGCCGAAACCCGTAATTTTGACGGTACTGTTTATTTTATCTTCCAGCCTGCTGAAGAAGGCGGGGCAGGGGCAGCCAGGATGATAAATGAAGGGCTGTTTGCAGACTTTCAGATGGAATCTGTCTGGGGCATGCATAACTGGCCTGGTTTGCCCGCAGGGGAAATCGCGGTTTCAGAAGGGGCCAGCATGGCCAGTGCCGATCATTTTGAAATGACGGTGACAGGCCGTGGCGGTCATGCCGCAATGCCTCATCAGGCCGCCGATCCGGTGGTGGCATCAGCAGCTATTGTGCAGGCTCTGCAGATGCTGGTCTCGCGCCAGACTAACCCAGCAGATGCAGCTGTGATGTCGATTACGATGATTCATGGCGGCAGCGCCTTTAATGTGATTCCTGATGAGGTGAAATTATCAGGAACCGCCCGGGCTTTCCGCCCGGAAACCCGCGCACGGCTCGAACAATCGCTTCGTGAAGTCTCGGCGCTGACGGCCAAAGCGCATGGCTGTTCGGTTGAAATGGATTGGCGGGTCGGCTATCCGCCAACAATCAATCATAAAGCAGAAGCAGGCCGGGCAGCTGATGTGGCGCGATCTGTCGTGGGTGAGGGGCGTGTGCATATGAACCCGGAACCGTCTATGGGCGCAGAAGATTTTTCCTTCATGCTGCAGGAAAAGCCAGGTGCATATATCTGGCTTGGCGCAGGTGAGGCGCAACCAGGTAAGATGCTGCATAATACAGGGTATGATTTCAATGACGAGATTTTACCAGTGGGCACCAGCTATTGGGCTCAGCTTGTAGAACGCGAACTCGCCCTGAAATAGGGGTAAAATCATCATTCGGTGAAACAGTGGCCCAGATAAAATTGCCCAGATAAAACTGGCCAGATAAAACTGGCCCGACGAAAGGGGCGGCGATGCCGGATAACAAACCTTATAAAAACCGTAAAAGCGGCACGGGATTGGCGGTTTTATTTGCCCTGACCAGCCTGATTGTGATCGCGGTGGCCAGCTATGTGGTCTGGCGGCAAATGGGCCAGATTGAGCTGGGCTTACATGGGTGGATTGCGTTGGTCGCCGGGTCTGTCGGGATGGTGGTTTTAGGGGGTGGGCTGATGGCGCTCAGCTTTTATTCCGCGCGCTCCGGCCATGATGAGGCCGCCTGGCAAGACCCTGATGATGACCTGAACTGACGATCTCATAACGCATTGTTTTTCTGAACTATAACACGAATTTCAGATATTGTTTTGACAGATGTTGAAGTTTTGTACTTGACAATGTTCTTCTTTTGTTCTATTCTGATCAGCCCTTTTCAAAAGCTGATTCGGCGCTGAGGAAAACACAGTGGCTGATGCGGTAAAAGGGGGTGTGTAGGCGCAAGGTATGGTGAGATATGCAGGCACCAAATTTTACATCTTCTGATTCCGGGGACCGGGCTGAGGCAACAGCTGATCTGCATTTATATGATCAGGCTCAGCCTGTCTGTTCTGTGCAGAAAGCAAACAGGTTTGCTGAGCTGAAAACACAGCTTAAGCAAGCAGACACAGCCCGGTCATTTCCAGCTCTGCCCCTGGGGGTGGATAAATTTGATTCTGCTTTGTCAGGGGGGCTGCGGTTTGGTCATGTTCATCTTATGACCGGGCGGCCATTTGACGGGGCGGCAACCGGATTTGTGTTGGCGATGCTGCGCTTAATGATGGAACAGGATAAAACTGCACCTGTGATTTGGTGCAGCCCATATCATGCGGGTCAGGCTGGGCATGTTCTGGCTTCTGCCTTGCCAACTTTGGGGATATCACCATCACGCTTTATTTTTGTGCATGACCAGCATCCCAAACGTCTGATGGGCGCTTTTGAAGAAGTTCTGCAGACCAAGGGTATTTTGGCGGCGGTTGGTGAACATGGCCTGTTTTCCCGTAACATATCGGCCTGGCAACGCTGGGCACGGCGCTGTCGTCTGGCGGCACAAACCGGCGGCGGTATGGGGATTTTATTGGGCGCACCAGCACCTGTTTCCGGGTTTGAAACAGGCTGGCAGATTAGCTCAGCTCCTGGCGGCAGGGCTGTGGAAAATGCTGTTGGCGATCAGGATTGGCGGCCCTGCTGGGCGGTGCAGCTGGGTTATACCCGTCAGGGTACATCCTGTGCGGACAGGCTGCGCTATGATGCTCTGACAGGGCGGCTGCACCCTGATTCAGATCAGATCCGCATACCGCCAGCATATACCCGCAGGCCCCGATCTGATGGTGTTCGGCAAATCTCTTTATCTGCCTCTTTATCTGCTTAGGATGAGAGGAGGAGCGGGATGTCTGTTTCTGGTCGTGACCGGCAGGTCATTTATCTGTATCTGCCCTGCCTGCCTGTCCGGCGTCTGATCCGCCTGAACGGCTGGTCAGAACAGGATAAAACAGCCCTTTATCAGCGTATTAAAGGGGCGGACAGGCTGGTCTATCTGTCTGCTACAGCACAGCAGGCTGGTTTGCAGGCGGATATGTCTGTCGCGGATGCCCGGGCCCGGTTTCCCGATATCCGGCTTGCGCCAGTTGACCATGACGGGGATCGTGCCTTGTTCACTGCGCTTGCCCGGTGGGCCTTTCGTTTCAGTCCTGTTGTCGGGGTTGATGCCCCTGGTTTGGGGTTGTGGATTGATGCCACCGGGGCCAGTCATTTATTTGGCGGGCTTCAGGCGATGTGTGCTGATCTGCATCACCAGCTCAGTCAGGCCGGCCTTGTGGTGCATCTGGCCACAGCACCAACATTCGCTGCTGCCTGGGCATTGGCGCATTACCATATGGCGGCCTCAGCCGGGCCGGTTCATGCCCCTGACCGGCGACATCAGATGCGGGTGTTCTTGTCTGATCTGCCGGTAGCGGCGCTGCGGCTGGATCCGGCCCTGCAGCTTGCCCTCAGCCGGGCGGGCTTGCGTCAAATCGGGCATTTATATCCGCTTGGCTGGGCTGATCTGACCGCTCGGTTCGGTCCGGATATGGTGCGGCGCTATGCCCAGCTGTTCGGGGATCAGCCAGAACGCCCCGTGCCAGTTGCCCCGCTTCAGCCTGTGCTTGTCACACAAGCCTGGTCAGAACCTGTGATCGGATATGACGCTTTATGCCGTATGGTCAGCCAATTGACTGATCAGATTGCTGATCGGTTGCTGCAGGCAGAACAGGGCGCGCGCTCGTTTGAGCTGGGCTGGCAGCGCACAGATGGACAGGTTGGCCGGCTGTATTTCCGGTTGTCTCGCCCTGGCCGGCGCAAACATACTCTGCATCGTCTGCTGTCAGGGGCGGCGGAAAAAATTGATGCAGAATTTGGTGTTGAATATTGCTGGGTACAGGCACATGGGCTGACCGCAGATATTCCGCTTACAGCTGTTCTGGGGACAGATGAAGACAGCCTGAAAGCCGGACAGGTCAGCGATCTTGTTGATGTTCTGGCAGCCCGGCTGGGCTCGGATAAGGTTCAGCGTGTGATCAACAAGCCAGACTGGCAGATAACCGACAGCCAGGCCTATTTGCCGGTCGCTGATGTAACCGATAAAACAGGACATTGGCCAATGCCGGTTCTGGCCGGACTGTCTGCCCCGCGTCCGGTGCGCCTGTTTGATCATCCTGAACCGGTCAAGGTTGTGGCGATGCTGCCTGATCACCCTCCGGCTATGATTCGCTGGCGTCATCATAACTGGACAGTGTTGCGGGCAACTGGTCCTGAGCGGGTGGGACCGCGCTGGTGGGATCACAGCAGCATGTCCAGCCTGTCTCGTGATTATTACCGGGTTGAGGTGGAAACCGGCCAGCGTTTGTGGCTCTGCCGTGAAGGGCTTGTTGATCGCGGTGATCAGGTCAGCTGGTTTGTGCATGGGGTCTTCAGCTGATGTCTGGCAGAATCGCATATAGCCCGAAAGCTGTATTGGGATGCCAGACAAATTTCAGCTTTCTGTCCGGGGCGTCTCATCCTGAAGAGCTGATTTCCGCAGCTGATCAGCTGGGCTGGCAGGCAGTGGGCATTGCAGACAAATTCAGCTGTGGTGGTTTAGTGCGGGCGCATATGACGATTAAGGATCTGGATCGCTGCTCGTCTGTTAACAAGCTGATCTGCGGGGTCAGCGTTACCCTTCATGATGGCGGCGATATCCTGTGTTATGCCCGCAGCCTTGATGGGTATCACAGCTTATGTCAGTGGTTAAGTGCGGCGATGATGCGATCTGGTCATGACAGCCGCGTGCTGCCAGATATGCATGCCAGCGATCTGGGGCGGCTGTCTTCTGATGTGATTGTGATTACTCTGCCGCCTGTGCTGGCGAATACAGATTACCGCGAACAGGCCCGCACAATTGCCCTATTTGCGCCGGGGGATGTGTATGTTGGCGGCTATCTGATGCGTGATGGCTGTGATGAAGAACGTCTTTATCGCCTTAGCTATGAAGCGGCGGCAGATGATTTGGGGTTTGTGGCTCTTGGTCATGTGCTGTATCACCGCCCGGAACGGCGCCCGCTGGCGGATGTGCTCAGCTGTATCCGGCACAAGACGAGTTTGCCTGAGGCAGGCTGGCTGTTATCGCGTAATGCAGAGCGTCATCTGCTGGCCCCTGATGAAATGGCGCGCCGCTGGCAGGGATATGAAGACGCGCTGAGGACAGCAGATATAATTGCAGAATCTTGCCAGTTCAGCCTTGATGATCTGCGCTATGATTATCCGGCACATGAAGGCCGGTCTGGCCGCAGCGCAATGGATGAGCTGACCTGGCAGACTCATGAAGGCAGCAAGAAACGCTATCCTGATGGTGTTCCGGATAAGGTCAAAGCCTATCTTGATAAGGAATTGGCCCTGATCCGCAAACTGGATTACGCGCCGTTTTTTTTAACGGTGTTTGATATTGTCCGCTTTGCCCGTAGTCGTAATATCCTCTGTCAGGGGCGCGGCTCAGCTGCCAATTCTGCTGTCTGTTATTGTCTGTTCATCACTTCTGTTGATCCGGCCAGGTCAGAGCCATTATTTGAACGGTTTGTCAGCGAGGCGCGCAATGAGCCACCGGATATAGATGTGGATTTTGAACATAACCGGCGAGAGGAGGTGATTCAGTATATCTATCATCGTTACGGGCGGCACCGGGCCGGGCTGGCGTCATCTGTAATTACCTATAAAGGACGCAGTGCATTTGTTGAGGTGGCAAAGGCCTTTGGCCTCAGCCGGGATGTTCAGCGGGCCCTATCTGGCCAGGTTTGGGGCCGTAAGAATAATGGTCTCAATTCTGAATCACTGCGGGCTGTGGGGCTGGATGTTCAGGACCCGACCTTACAGATGGTGGTGAAACTGGCGCGCCAGATTCAGGGGTTTCCACGTCATCTGTCTCAGCATGTCGGCGGTTTTGTGATTGTTCAGGACCGGCTGGATAAATTATGTGTGGTCCGCCCCGCGGCGATGCAGGGGCGCAGTATCATTGAATGGGATAAGGATGATCTGGATGCGCTGGGGCTGTTGAAAATTGACGTGCTGGCTTTGGGCATGCTCAGCTGCCTTGCCGGGGCTTTTGCGCTGATGCGCCAGTATTATCACACCTCATTAACCCTCGCGACGATACCGCCAGAAGACAAAATGACCTATGATATGCTGTGTCGCGGTGAATCTGTAGGGGTGTTTCAGGTTGAATCCAGGGCTCAGATGGCGATGCTGCCGCGCCTGCAACCGCGTTGTTTTCATGATTTGATTGTTCAGGTGGCGATTGTTCGCCCAGGTCCCATTCAAGGAGATATGGTTCATCCTTATCTGCGTCGCCGGGCAGGTCTTGAACATATTGACTATCCGTCTGATGAGCTGCGTTCAGTTTTGGATCGCACCTTGGGGGTGCCGCTGTTTCAGGAACAGGCAATGAAAATTGCCATTGTTGGGGCAGGTTTCAGCGGGGCAGAGGCAGACAAGCTGCGCAGGGCGATGGCCACATTTCGCAAGAATGGCGATATTCACAAATTCTTTGATAAAATGGTCAATGGTATGATTGAACGTGGCTATGATGCCGAATTTGCCCAGCGCTGTTTTAAACAAATTGAGGGCTTTGGCACATATGGGTTTCCGGAATCCCATGCGGCCAGTTTTGCGCTGCTGGTCTATGCGTCAGCTTGGTTGAAATGCCATTATCCTGAAGTCTTTACCTGTGCGCTACTGAACGCCCAACCAATGGGGTTTTATAGCCCTGCCCAGCTGATCTCTGATGCCCAGCGCAGTGGTGTAGAGGTTCGTCCTGTCGATATTAATCATTCAGCCTGGGAGTCAATACTTGAGCCTACTCCACAGGCCCGTCACGCTTTGCGTTTGGGATTGCGTCTGGTCAAAGGGCTGAACGCAGCAGAGGCCGGCCGGATAACCGCCTGTCGCGGGGAGGGATACCAGTCTGTTGAGGAGATTATCTATCGATCAGATGTTTCGGCAAAAACCATTGAGTTGATAGCAGCAGCAGATGGCCTGCGCTCATTAGGACTAGATGCGCGTCAGGGGTTTTGGCAAGCCCGCAAGCAAGGTCGTTTGAAAATGAATAAGCTGCCGTTATTTGCTCATGCTGACAGCCAGGGCAGGACAACCCAGGACAGCGATAACAGCCATGAGCACTTGCCTGCCCGCCCGTTTGGAGAGCAAATCGCTCAGGATTATGCGTCAACAGGCTTATCCCTGAAAGGCCATCCGGTTGACAGCCTGAAGCTCTGGTTTGAAAAAGACAGATGGCAGAGCTGTTCAATTATTGACGAGATGCCTAACGGGCGACGATTGCGGCTGATCGGTCTTGTCACCATGCGCCAAAGACCGGGCACAGCCAAGGGCACAGTTTTTGTCACGCTGGAAGACAGCCTGTTATCGGTCAATGTGATTGTGTGGCCGCATATTGTTGAGCGGGACAGAACCGCACTTTTGGGTGCGCATCTGATGGGAGTATATGGCCGCCTGCAACGCCAGGGGCCCATTACGCATGTCATTGCTGATGCCGTACATAATTGCGATTCTTACCTAGGGTTTCTGCAAACCGCCACACAGAAATCGCCTCATTTGAAAAGTCGCGATTTTCACTAGTGGTTAGGGGAGGGTCGGCTTATCCGGATTCTGTGACTGAAGCAGGCAGCGCGATACAGGCATCCCCAGCTGACAGCAACGCTGCACAGGCAGCACGGGCGCGATTTTCGTCCAGGTTGCGGAACCTGACCCGCCATAAGGGCAGGCCGCCTCTGGTGACAAGTGATAATTCAGCAGGGGTCAGATTGAGCTCGTCCCGGGCGGTACGCCTCGCCTTGATGGCGGCTTTGTGCGCAGACACACGGCGGGTGAAGCTGCCTACCTGAATAGACCAGAGTGGCGGCGGAACAGACGCTTGTGAAGCGACAATATCATCTTGCTTTGAGCCGATATCTGTTTGCGGTTGTGTTGCAGAGGCAATTTGCAAATCATCAGATGCAGCGGATTTCGGCAGCAGATGTTTTGGCCGAGACAGAGGGGCGGCTGGCAGAGGAGTTGATTTTACCTGAATCGGTTTTACACGTTTGAACTGACGGCTGAGCAAATTCATCATATGCTTGTTACGGCTTTTGCCGGTTTTGCCACCAAAAACCACACCAACCAGCCGCACGCCATTACGTTCAGTTGTGGCCACCAGATTGAAGCCAGAGGCATTGGTATAGCCTGTCTTTATCCCGTCCGTGCCGCTAAACTGGGTTAATAACTTATTATGATTTCTGAATTTGCGCCCCTGCCAGTTGAAGCTGGTCCGCTTGAAATATTTAAAATATTGCGGGAAATCTCGCCTGATCGCGACACCCAGGCGGGACATATCGCGCGCGGTGCTGAGTTGTGCGCGGTTTGGCAGGCCAGAGGCATTCTTAAAAATCGTCCGTGTCATACCCAAGGCCTTTGCCTTGCGGGTCATTTTTTTCGCAAAGGCACGCTCTGTACCGCCCAGATGTTCAGAGACAACCGTGGCAACATCATTTGCTGATTTTGTTACCAAAGCGAGAATGGCGTTTTTCACCGTGATGCTTTGCCCGGGCTTTAAATATAGCTTGGAAGGTGAACGGCTGGCCGCAACCCGGCTTACTTTCATGCGGGTGTCCAAAGTCACCTGGCGGTTCTGCAAGGCTTCAAATAACAAATATAAGGTCATGATTTTGGTGAGTGACGCGGGATAGAGCTGTTTGTCTGCGTTTCGTGAATACAGCACCTTGCCGCTGGATTCTTCAATGATAATGGATGCGTATTTCGGGTTCGCCTCTGCTGTAGGGCTGGCCAGCAAATGAAGCGTAAATATCAGACATGCAATCAGCACAAACCGGCCCCGCAACAGCCGTGACTGACGTTTGGCTGGCGGACTTTGGACAAATTCACCTCTATCTTGTGGCATGTACTTCATTACGGTCCTAACCATACTATATCTCGTATCAGAAACAAGTGGTGGTCAACGTGTCCTTGGGTAAAATGATGAATTTTGCCTCACCATGTGGATTTTTATGTCCTCACCGCTTCAATTATTCAATTTGAATGCCAATATAACATAGATGAATGTAAAAAATCATGTGTGGTCAGACAGGGTGCAGAGCAAAGCAAAATGAGCAAAGATAACCAGCGCGAAGATGATGCTGACGGGGGTGTTCTCCTGCAAAAGAAGGAGAAAACCAAGAAGCCCTCCTTATATCGCGTTTTGATGCTGAATGATGATTACACGCCAATGGAATTTGTTGTGCTCGTACTGCAGCGGTTTTTTGGTCACAATCATGAGACTGCGCAGCAAATTATGCTTCATGTTCATCAGCGCGGCGTGGGTATCTGTGGGGTATATACTTATGAAGTTGCCGAAGCAAAGGCCAGTCAGGTCATGAATTTCGCGCGCCAAAACGAACATCCCCTTCAGCTGCAGCTGGAAAAGGAGTAACACCGCTATGTTGTCACCCGAACTTGAAGAAACGCTGCGGCGCGCCTTATCTATTGCTGGCGAGCGTTCACATGAATTTGCGACGCTGGAGCATCTGTTACTAGCGCTGATCGATGATGAAGACGCGCTGGAAGTTTTACAGGGCTGCAAAGTTGATATTGCGCAGTTAAGAGACCTGTTGGTCAGCCATATTGAAGATGAGCTGTCCTCTATTGTGAATCCTTCTGAAAATCTTGAGGTTCAGCCAACAGCCGGATTTCAGCGTGTAGTGCAACGGGCCATCATTCATACGCAATCATCAGGGCGCGGGGCGGCAACCGGGGCCAATATTCTGATCGCCATGTATTCTGAGCGCGAAAGCTATGCCGTCTGGTTTTTAAGCTCATTGAACATGACCCGTCTTGACGCGGTCAGTTTCGTCAGCCACGGCAGCGGAGAGCCCGTCCGGGGTGCAGAGCAGGGTGATGAAACTGCTGGTGAAGGAGAAGCAGCCAAATCTGATCCTCTATCAGAATATGCTGTCGATTTGATGGCAAAGGCTAGAGATGGGCGAATAGACCCGCTGATTGGCCGTGACAAAGAGGTCGACCGAACCATTCAGGTATTATGCAGACGGACGAAAAATAATCCGCTTTATGTGGGTGATCCTGGCGTCGGCAAGACCGCTATCGCAGAAGGGCTGGCCTTGCGGGTTGTTCAGGGCGATGTACCTGATGTATTGGCCTCTGCAGTAATCTATGCACTTGATATGGGCCAGTTGCTGGCGGGTACGCGTTACCGCGGTGATTTTGAAGAGCGACTGAAAGCGGTTATGAAGCAGGTTGAGCAAGATGATAATGCGATTTTGTTCATTGACGAAATACACACCATTATTGGGGCAGGCGCGACATCCGGCGGTGCCATGGATGCCTCAAATCTGTTGAAACCTGCCCTGCAAACAGGCGGTCTGCGCTGTATTGGCTCAACCACCTATAAAGAGTTCAGGTCTTATTTTGAAAAAGATCGGGCGCTGGCCAGACGCTTTCAAAAGATTGATGTGACAGAGCCATCAGTGCCAGACAGCATCAGAATATTGCAGGGTCTGAAGTCGCGTTATGAAGAGCATCATAGTGTAAGATTCACAGCTGCTGCGCTGAAGCAAGCTGTCGAACTCGCTGCGCGGTATATCAATGACAGAAAACTGCCAGATAAGGCAATTGATGTGATTGATGAGGCAGCTGCGGCTCAAAATCTGTTGCCGCCATCACGACGCAAACAGGTTATCGGTCAGAAGGAAATTGAGGCCACAATCGCGTCAATGGCGCGCATTCCGTCCAAGCAGGTCAGCCGTGATGACAAATCAGCGTTGAAAACACTGGAGACTGACCTTCAACGCATGGTGTTTGGGCAGGATCAGGCGCTATCCGCATTGGCCTCAGCAATAAAATTATCACGTGCCGGGCTTCGTGATCCGGAAAAACCAATCGGTAATTATTTATTTTCTGGGCCGACAGGTGTGGGTAAAACAGAAGCCGCACGGCAGCTGTCAGAAATATTAGGTGTAAAGCTGATCCGGTTTGATATGTCTGAATATATGGAACGGCATACAGTCAGTCGTTTGATCGGTGCGCCTCCTGGTTATGTGGGCTTTGATCAGGGCGGTTTGCTGACAGATGCCGTCGATCAGACACCGCACGCTGTGTTGTTGCTGGATGAAATTGAAAAAGCCCATCCTGATTTATTCAATATCCTGCTGCAGGTTATGGATCATGGCCGGCTGACGGACAGTAACGGCAAGTCAGTGGACTTCCGTAATGTTGTGCTGATTATGACAACAAATGCAGGCGCATCCGAGATGGCAAAACAGCAGATCGGTTTTGGTCGTGGCCAGAAGCTGGAAGCTGGTACAGAAGCGATTGAAAAAGCGTTTACCCCTGAATTCAGAAACCGGTTAGATGCCGTTATACCGTTCGCTCCTCTGGAAACAGATGTGGTTCGCAAAGTTGTTGATAAATTTATCATGCAGTTGGAAGCACAATTGAGCGATCGCCAGGTTGATATTGTGCTGGATGACGCTGCCCGGAATTGGTTAGCCCTTAAAGGATATGATAAGGCTTATGGTGCGCGGCCGCTTTCACGTCTGGTCCAAGAACAGATCAAAAAGCCATTGGCTGATCATCTGTTATTTGGCGACTTAGAACAAGGAGGTGTGGTAGAGGTGAGCGTGGTGGATGATGCTTTACAGGTCAGTGTGGCTGCATCTGGTAACAAATCACGTCAGGACGCGTCCGGACAAAAGGCCAAAGCGAAATCATCCAAACGCAAGCCAGGCGGCAAAAAGACGCTGAGCAAAGTTTAATTATTCACCCTTTTTCAGATGCGTTATTTTGGCGATAAGGGCTTAGCGCCTCAATGGCGCGCGCCTCATCCTCTACAGCTGTTTGCTCTTGCCTAAGAAACCGGCTGACCGCGTCAGAAAAATTGTTATCTGCGAGCCAATGTGCAGAATAGGTGTAAACAGGCAAATAGCCGCGCTGAACTTTATGCAAGCCTTGCGCGCCTGCTTCGACTGTGGTCAGCCCCCGACTGATTGCAAACTCAATCGCCTGATAATAACAGGTCTCAAAATGCAGGTTTGGAAGCTCTTCAACACATCCCCAATTTCGTCCGTAAAGGGTGTCCTTGCCGATGAAATTCAAGGCACCAGCGATCATTTGGCCATTTTGTTCTGCCATCACCAACAGAATGCGTTCAGCCATAGTGCTGCCAATCTGGTGAAAAAAAGCTTCTGTTAAATAAGCTCCGCCCCATTTCTTTTCGATAGTGGCCAGATAAAACTGATAAAATCTGTCCCACTGGTCTGAGGTGATGTCTGAGCCGGTAAGTTGGTGAAATGTAACGCCATGTTGAAGCAGGCTTAGCCGTTCTTTTCGCAGGGTTTTACGCTTGCGTGAGGACAAGCTGGCCAGAAAATCGTCAAAGCTGCTGTAATTGTCATTCTGCCAGTGAAATTGAAGACCAGTGCGGATCATCCAGCCTTTATCTTCGAGAATTTGACGATCTTCTGCGGTAATGAAATTCATATGTGCAGACGATATCTGATTTTGTCTGGCTACTGTTTCCAGCGCAGACAGCAGGCTGGTAACGACCTCTGGGTGATGTTTGTCATATAACAGACGCGGACCAGGCACAGGCGTGAAGGGAACTGCGCTCAGCAGCTTGGGATAATAGCGTCCGCCAGCCCGCTCAAACGCATGAGCCCAACTATGGTCAAAGACATATTCACCATAGGAATGATGTTTTACATAAACGGGCAGAGCGCCAACCAGCAGTGCTGAAGCGTCTTCTCTGGCTGCCAGAAACAAAACATCCCATCCGGTTTGTTCACCTACCGAGCCGCTTTGTTCAAGTGCATTCAGAAATGCGTAGCTGAGGAAGGGATGCGCGGTGTCATTCAGCCGGTCCCATTCTTCTGCTGTAAACTCTGTTAATGAGGTGTGCGCCGTAATGCTCACACTCTGTGTCGCCAGTTCATCCATGACATAAATATGGCCTTGCCAACTTGTCTGGCAAGGCCCAAATGCTTGTCATATGCTCTGCTGCTTTATCTCTAGTCAGAGCCTGATGGTTAATCGATGAGGAAGGTGCCTTCCACTTCAACACAAGTGCCGCGCGGCAGTGTGTTTGTGCCTACTGCAAAGCGAGCGTGCCGACCTGCGTCACCGAACACCTCAACCATCAGATCAGACGCACCATTGACCACCTCAGGCTGGTCAGTGAAGTCATCTGTACACGCAACAAACCCGCCTAATTTGACCACCTGCTTCACGCGACTAAGATCGCCTCCACATGCGGCTTTCAGCTGGGCCAGAAGATTGATTGCGCATAGCCTCGCCTGGCCGGCGGCCTCTTCTGTGGTGACGTTTTTACCGACATGACCAGTAGCTGACAATTTACCGTCAACCAAGGGCAGTTGACCAGAAACATAAACCATATTTCCGGCAACAACATAAGGAACGTAATTAGCCGCTGGGGCAGGGGCGTCCGGCAGAGTGATGCCAAGCCGGTTTAAATTCTCATCTGCAGAAGTGCTCATAAAAGGCTCCAGTATCTGTGTTACTTATGCGTCAGCGTAGCATTTTCATGAGCTGCAGCTTCAGTCCCTAAACGACAAAAAACGGACAGCTTTGCACAAAAACAATCAGGCCCGGCTGTAAGCCAGCCAGGCCTGTAAATGTTAATTTCGGCAAGGCCGTTGTTTTAGCTGCAGCCGGTTGTTGACCCGCAGGTGTTACATTTCAAACAGGTTCCGTTACGGACCAGGGTGAAGTTCTGACATTCAGGACAAGATTCCCCTTCATATCCCTGCAGGCGTGCTTCTTTCACACGGGTTGCCATCACATCTTCAGTTGATGTGGGTGCGGCCATCGCTTCGCTGGCCACAGCTTTCGCAAGCCCGGCTGATGCGGTTGCTGGCTTCAGGCTGGTCGGTGCTGAAGGTTCAGCGGCAATCGCTTGTGCAGCTGAGCTGTCGTTAGAATAGACAACAAGGCCTTGTTTGCGGATAAAGCCACGGCTGGTCACTTTATTCACCAGCTCTGATTGTGCTTCGCCACCACCGGTAGTGTCTACATCCAGATCATCTGCGCTCACATGGCCCAGATCATGTCTGTCGAGGTAAGAAATGGCGAGTTCACGGAAGGTATAATCAAGAATTGACGTTGACATTTTGATCGCATCATTCCCTGTCACGATACCCTGTGGCTCAAACCGTGTGAAGGTGAAGGCTTCGACATATTCTTCGAGCGGTACCCCATATTGGAGACCAATCGATACCGCAATCGCAAAATTATTCATCAGTGACCGGAAGGCCGCACCTTCTTTATGCATATCGATGAAAATCTCGCCTAAGCGGCCATCTTCATATTCACCAGTCCGCAAATACACCTTATGTCCCCCGACTGATGCTTTTTGCGTGTAGCCTTTACGTCTGTCCGGAAGACGATGACGTTCTTCATTGCGAACAATCCGTTCCACAATTTTTTCAACGACTTGTGTCGTTGGTGCAGCTGCCAGCTCTTCTGTGTCAAAATCTTCGTCATCTTCAACCAGAGCTGAGGATAGCGGCTGGCTTAGCTTGGAGCCGTCACGGTAAAGCGCATTTGCTTTCAGACCTAGCTTCCAGCTCTGCATGTAGGCTTCACCACATTCCTGGACAGAGGCACTGTTTGGCATATTAATGGTTTTCGAGATAGCCCCTGAAATGAAGGGCTGTGCTGCCGCCATCATTGTGATGTGGCTGCTGACTGACAAGAACCGCTTGCCGATCCGGCCACACACATTTGCACAATCAAATATCGGCAGATGTTCATCTTTAAGATGAGGCGCACCTTCAAGTGTCATCGCACCACAGACATGGATATTTGCAGCTTCAATTTCGTCTTTTGAGAAGCCCAAAGCTTCCAGCATGTTGAAATTGAAATCATTGAGCTGCTCATCGTTAAAGCCAAGCGTATCTTTGCAGAACTCATCACCAAGGCCGTAGCGGTTAAAGGCGAACTTAATATCAAAGGCATTTTCCAGAGATCCTGCCAGTTGTTTCAAGATCGCGTCTGTGAAGCCTTTTTCCCTTAACGCGTTGATTGAAATAGCCTGACAACTGTCCAGATTTCCATGACCAACTGCATAGCGCGTTATATCTTCAATCTGGTCTTCTGTGTAGCCAAGCCCTGTTAACGCTTCTGGCACTACCCGGTTGATGATCTTGAAATAGCCGCCGCCAGCCAGCTTCTTGAATTTGACAATTGCAAAATCAGGTTCAATTCCTGTCGTATCACAATCCATCACAAGGCCGATTGTGCCGGTTGGGGCAATCACAGTTGATTGCGCGTTGCGGTACCCATGCTGTTCACCCAATTTCAAGGCATCATCCCATGCTGCCTTTGCATGCGTAATCATTTCCTGATCTGGACAGTTGGCGTGATCAAGCGGCACAGGCAGGACTGACAATCCTTCATACCCTGTTGTTTCAGCGTAGGCCGCCCGGCGGTGATTGCGCATCACCCGCAACATGTGATCAGCGTTCTCTGCGTAGAGCGGAAACGGACCTGCCTCAGCAGCAAGTTCTGCTGATGTGGCATAAGACCGTCCGGTCATAATGGCCGAAATGGCGCCACACAAAGCCCGTGCTTCATCACTGTCATAAGAATAGCCAGCAGCCATCAGCAAGCCACCAATATTGGCAAATCCAAGGCCAAGCGTACGGTAGTCATAAGACCCTTGGGCGATTTCCTTTGAGGGGAATTGCGCCATCAGCACGGATGTCTCCAGCGTGATAGTCCACAGCCGAACAGCATGTTCGAACATGGGAATATCAAAGCTGCCATCTTTACGGCGGAACTGCATCAGGTTCAATGAGGCCAAGTTACACGCGGTATCATCAAGGAACATATATTCTGAACAAGGGTTCGATGCGTTGATGCGTCCCCCTTCAGGGCAGGTATGCCATTCATTGATGGTGGTGTCATATTGCAGACCTGGGTCTGCACAGGCCCATGCTGCATGAGCGATTTTGTCCCATAACTCAGATGCATTGACTTTCGCGGCAACTTCGCCGTCGGTTCGTCTGATCAGTTCCCAGTCACCATTTTCTGCAACCGCGTTCAAAAATTCATTTGTCACCCGAACAGAGTTATTAGAGTTTTGGCCTGCGACAGTCAGATAAGCCTCAGAATCCCAGTCAGTATCATATGTCTTGAAGCTGATTTCCGTGAATCCCTGTTGAGCAAACTGGATAACCCGCTGAACATAATTTTCAGGAATCATCGCTTTGCGGGCAGCGAGGATCGCCTTTTTCAGCTCTTTATTGACTTTCGGATCATATTTGTCAGTGTCATTCAACTCAGCGGCGTTTACACATGCCGCCATGACTTCAGACATATGTTTCTGAGCCAGCTTTGAGCCAGCAACCAATGCTGCAACTTTTTGTTCTTCGACAACTTTCCAGTCGATATATTCTTCAATATCCGGATGGTCGATATCCACAGTCACCATTTTGGCCGCGCGACGCGTGGTGCCGCCTGATTTAATTGCGCCTGCTGCCCGGTCACCGATTTTCAGAAAGCTCATCAGGCCAGATGATTTGCCGCCACCTGACAGACTTTCACCAGAGCCACGAAGACGTGAGAAGTTTGAACCAGTTCCGGAGCCGTACTTGAACAGACGGGCTTCGCGGACCCACAAATCCATAATGCCACCGTCATTCACCAGGTCGTCACTGACAGACTGGATAAAGCATGCATGTGGCTGGGGGTGTTCGTAAGATGATTTTGATTTGATCATTTTGCCGGTCTTGTAATCGACATAGAAATGTCCCTGGCTGGGGCCATCAATTCCATACGCCCAATGCAGGCCAGTATTAAACCATTGCGGCGAATTTGGCGCTGCCATCTGACAGGCGAGCATGTAGCTCATCTCATCATAATATGTTTTGGCATCTTCCTCGCTTGAAAAATACCCCGCTTTCCACGCCCAATATGTCCATGTACCCACCAGTCGATTAAAGACCTGTTTTGCGGATGTCTCGCCGCCATATCTTTGGTCTTCCGGCAATTTTTCAAGGGCTTTAGTGTCAGGCACAGACCGCCAGAGCCATGACGGCACATCATTTTCTTCGACGCGTTTCAGCCGAGCAGCTACACCGGCTTTGCGGAAATATTTCTGGGCCAGAATATCAGTCGCCACCTGGCTGTACTGTTTTGGAACTTCAATATTCTCTGCAGAGAAGACGATTGTTCCATCAGGGTTGCGGATTTCACTTGATGCTGATCTGAACGGGATCTGGTCATAGGTTTCTTGACCTGCTGTTGTGAAGCGTCTTTCGAATTTCATCTTTGCCCTCTAATATACGTATGTAAAACGAAACAAAACCGTAACTTAAACTGTAATTCTTAACAGCTTAATAACACAATATATGGTAATAACGAGCCATCAGGCTACATGATGTAGGGGGCTCATGCAATCTTTGCGGCCCTGTTTTTTTAACTTTTTTACTGCCTTTTTTTATTGTCCTGGCCTTGACATTTGGAAATCCCAACGACTAGTTAGGCTTGCGGTTTCTGTTGATAAAACTCTGGCTACAGATTATAACCGATATCAACAGCTATGTGCTTTTCAGGGTTCGCGTGGATGGTTACATAGCTTCGGGGAACCCAAAAGGCGGATGGTGATAACCAATGCATTTACTTTCCAAACTGATGATCAGGCTGAGTGCACAAAAAATTGGGACTGATGAATTCGGTAATCAATATTTCGAGTCTCGGAAGGCAAAACGTGGCCGCAGACAACGCCGTTATGTGATTTACAATGGTCAGGTTGAGGCCAGTAAAGTGCCCGCAGATTGGCATGGCTGGCTGCATTACACAGAATTGTCGCCTCCTCCCGCTACTGGATATGTATCACATGACTGGCAGCAGGAACATTTGCCCAATCTGACAGGTACAAAATATGCTTACCGGCCAGCTGGCCATATGCTCAAAGGTGGCAAACGCAAGAAGGCAACTGGCGATTATGAAGCCTGGACACCCTGATTTCATAACAGATTGTAGCTGATACAAATTAAAGAGGCAGGAATGCTGAAAAGAAGTACGCTCGAAATCGTGATGGGACTTGTGGTTCTGGTAGGGGCAGGCATTTTTGCTGTAATGGTGTATCAGGCCTCTGATATTCAATCCGCCGACGGTTATCTGTTGCATGCTGAGTTTGGCACCACTGGCGGTTTGTCTGTCGGAGATGAGGTCAGGTTGTCCGGTATCAAAGTCGGCCAAATTGTTGGCCAGTCTCTGGACCCCGTCACTTATGCCGCACGCATCGATATGCGTATTGATGATGCCGTGCAATTGCCGTCTGACAGTTCTGCCCGCATTACAGCCGCCTCTTTACTTGGTGGAAACTTCCTTGAACTTCTGCCTGGGGCTGGTGAGGATATGATGCCTGAAGGTACCACCATTTTCGACACCCGCGATCCGGTCAGCCTGTCTGATTTGCTGGGCAAAATTGTGTTTCAGGGTAATGAAAGCTGATTTTATCAGATATTATCGATCGTTTCCTGGTCTGTGTATGTGCATATGCATGAGCTTGTTGCCGGGGGGTGGTCACGCCCAAAGCTGGCTGAATTCAGAACAAGCCTTGCTTCAGACATTAGATAAAATCACCGCCCGCATTGCCACAGTTGAAGTCAGTTTGAGCCAACCCTTGCGGTTTGGTACGCTGGAAATTGAACTGAAACATTGCGCGTTCAGGCCGCCAGAAGAACCGCCAGAGGCTGCAGCATTTCTTGAAATCCGTGATATTGGTTTTGCAGATGATGCAGCTCAGGATAAAATCATCGTTTTTTCTGGATGGATGTTTGCGTCCAGCCCGGCAGTCTCCGCGTTGGAACATCCGGTTTATGATGTCACACTTTTAGCTTGTGCCAAGTAAGCGAAAATATCGTTTTTTGAAGCAAAGAACGGCCAGTCTAAATGAGTTTCCAGGGCTGAATGAAGCATGTCTTTAAATTGTTGTTTAGCAATTTCAATTAGACCAAATTGTAGCAGGTGGTCATTTTTGAACTGGGCATCAAGAAGGGAAAATCCTGCGTAATGCAGTCTGGCCATCAGATGCGCCAGTGCGAGCTTTGATGCGTTGCTCCGGCGCGAAAACATTGATTCACCAAAAAAGGCTGAACCAAGATGTACGCCATATAGCCCGCCAATTAACTCAGCACCTGCCCAGACTTCAACTGAATGAGCAAAGCCCAGCTTGTGAAGGCTGAGATAAAGACGTTTGATTTCTGGGTTTATCCAACTATCCTGCCGGTCTGGCTGGATTTCAGAACAGCCCTCAATGACCGCCCGAAAGTCGCGGTCCAAGGTGACCGTCCAGTCTGTTTGTCGAACCAGCCGAAGCAGGCGCCTCGGGATATGTGGGGGAGACAAAGGCAAGATGCCCCGAATCTCTGGCTCATAGAAAGATATGTCGTCAGCATCATGAGATGATGCCATAGGAAACACACCCAGACTGTAGGCTTTGATAATCGTTTCTGGTGAATAGATGAAACGGTCTGTCATCATTTGCCTTAGTCTTCTGCTGAGAAAAATTCCTTCTCCAGCCATTTAATTGAATAGTCACCAGACTTAATCGCCGGTTCATCAAGAAGACGCTTATGCAGGTCTAGCGTGGTCGGTATCGGTTCAATCACAAATTCCTGAAGTGCCAAACGCAGACGGGCAAGCGCATGATCCCGATCCCGCCCATGCACGATCAATTTCGCAATGAGGCTGTCATAAAATGGAGGAATACGGTAGCCCGAATACAATACTGTATCTACCCGAACACCTGCCCCACCAGCAGGATGATAAAAATTCACAGTTCCTGGTGTTGGCACAAATGTTTCAGGATGTTCAGCATTGATCCGGCATTCGATCGCATGGCCGTCAAACTGAACCTCTTCTTGTGTGAATGGCAGCACGCCCCCGGCAGCTATGCAAATTTGTTCACGCACAAGATCAATTCCGGTGATTGCTTCTGTAATCGGGTGCTCAACTTGCAGGCGGGTGTTCATTTCAATGAAGAAAAATTCATCATCCTGAAACAGAAATTCCATCGTGCCCACACCGAGATACCCCATTTCAAGGGCCGCATTTGCAGCGATTTCGCCAATATTCTTGCGCTGGGCTTGTGTAATCGCCGGCGAGGGAGCTTCTTCAAAAAGCTTTTGGTGTCGTCTCTGGACTGAGCATTCCCGCTCACCCAAATGTACCGCATGTCCATGCGAATCAGCGATGATCTGCACTTCAATATGACGCGGGTTATCCAGATATCGTTCCAGGTAAACTGTATCATCACCAAAGGCTGCCTTGGCTTCAGATCGGGCAGACGAAAATGCCTCAGCTAAATCTGCGGGCGTGTTTGCCACTTTCATGCCGCGCCCGCCACCGCCAGAGGCCGCTTTGACCAACAGTGGAAAACCGATATCAACAGCCAGCTTTTCAGCTTCCTCCAGCGTATCCACAGAGCCAGGCGACCCCGGGACAAGAGGTAAGCCGGCCTTTGCAGCAGTGATCTTTGCCTGAACCTTGTCGCCCATCTGGCGAATATGCTCTGGTTCCGGGCCGATAAACACCAACCCATGTGCCTGAACAATGGAGGCAAAATCGGCATTCTCTGCCAGAAAGCCAACACCGGGATGAACGGCGTCACATCCGGTGACCGCAGCCGCGGACACCAAATTTGGAATATTCAGATAGGATTGTCCTGCAGCGGCTGGACCAATACAAACCGATTCGTCAGCCAGTCTGACCGGCATTGAATCCGCATCTGCGGTGGAATGTACAATAACAGTCTGGATGCCCATTTCTTTACAGGCGCGCAGAACGCGCAATGCGACATCCCCTCTGTTAGCAATAAGAATTTTTTTGAACATGGTTATTCTATGACGGCAAGCGGCTGATCAAATTCAATAGGCTGAGCGTTATCCACAAGGATTTTCGTGACGGTTCCGTCAGCAGGCGCGGTGATGGGGTTCATCACTTTCATGGCTTCCACGATAAACATGGTCTGTCCTTTTTTTACAGTATCCCCTTCGCTGACAAAATCTGCTGCTCCTGGTTCAGGGGCCCGATAGACTGTCCCGACCATAGGTGAGCGCAACGCCCCTTCGTGATTGGCAAGATCTGCTGCGGATGCTTGTGGTGCTTCGCTCACACCAGCGGGGGCCTGTGCAGCAGCAGCCGGTGCAGCCTGAACAACAGGAGCAGCCATTGTTTGTGGCATGCTGACAACTGGCTGGCCCTGTTGGCCGCGCGAAAGTCGGATGGAAATCTGTTCTGTTTCGAACTCTAATTCGGTCAGTTCGCTATCATCAAAAATCGCAGCGAGGTCCTGAACCAGTTTCGTTTCGGTTGCAAAGGATTTGGATTTCGATGTTGGCGCCATTTCGTTCTCTTTTGCTGAATTAAAATTATATCTGGTTCAGTTGATCGGTGACCGCACGAACCGCCATCAGGTAGGAGTTTACCCCAAGGCCGATGATGATTCCGTCACAAACAGCCGAAATGTAGCTTTCATGCCGGAAAGTTTCCCGCTTCATCACATTGGACACATGAACTTCAATTTTAGGCCCTGAAAATAAGGACAAGGCGTCGCGAAGCGCAACTGATGTGTGGGTGTAGGCAGCTGCATTGATCACAATTGCTCTTGCTGCACCCGGGCTGTTATTGAGGGCCGCATTTTGGATGCTGGTGACCAGCTCGCCTTCGTGATTTGACTGGAAAAACCGGCAGGATACACCCAGCTCTGTGCAAAGTGCGTCAATTTTCGCTTCATAGTCAGCCAACGTGTCAGCACCATATATCTCTGGTTCACGCATGCCAAACATGTTCAAATTAGGTCCGTTGATCACAAGTATATCGGTCATGACGGCAGCCTTGTGGTTTATGTTCTGAAGGCGGTGATGCACCTGCCTATCATCCTATATGCTCTAGTTTTTAGCGGCCCTTGCCTGATTTATCAAATCCAAAATTTCAGTTTTGCTGATTGCACCAGGGATAAGCCGGTCACCGATTACAAGCGCAGGTGTGCCTCTGATCTCCAGTGCGGTTGCAGCAGCCCGTGTTTTGGTCAGAACAGACAGAGTCAAATCATCTTCCATATCCGTTTGCAATCTGTCTATCTCAAGTCCGGCAGTACGGGCAGCAGATAAAACAGTCTTTTCATCAATCCGGCCACGCCAGGTCATCATGGTACGGTGAAAACCCGGAAATTTGCCTTGTCTTTGTGCTGCAATGGCTGCTTTTGCAGCTACAACAGAGCTTTCAGCTAGAATAGGAAATTCCTTAACCACCAGCTTCACATCTGGCAGCTCTGAAAGCACTGACTGAAGATCAGCAAATATCCGCTTACAATAGCCACAATTATAGTCAGAAAATTCGTAAATTGTGACAGCAGCGTCAGCAGGTCCAATTGCCGGGTCACCTTCATCATTGCGCACCAGTGAATAAGCGGCCTGTTCACGGGCGGTTTGTTCCGCTATGGCCAGTTCGGTAAGAACATCGCGTATAAGTTCGGGGTTTTGTGTGATAAATTCCCCGATCAGAGCTTTGACCTCAGCCTTGTCCTGTTCTGAGAGGTCAGCTCGAGCATTGTGAGGAGGCGAGAATATAATCGCGAACACAAAAAAGCCAATAATAGGAAGGGAGGCGAGGCGAGGCATAGGTCTAATCCTGGATATTGTCAGAGTGAAGCGCAATGCGGCATGTTCTTTACCAGCATGTCTGTCAGCTGAAATTCTTTATGAACATGCTCATAATACATAAACTATAAACAGAAACAGTCGGCTCAGACACCTAAAACGTTATTTATTTGTCGGCTCAACATTCAGCTGAAACAAAATGTCCCTTGCGCGTGAGCGAATATGGGGTGCTGCGGTCTCTTCTGACAAAGCTCTGTTGGCCATTTGCGCGGCTCTTGGTTTGTCACCTGCCAGAAGTGCTTCTTCGGCCAGAGACAAGTCGGCTTCAGCCACCTGCCCGTTTCTGCCATAGGCAATAGCAAGTTGTCGCTTCACAAACCCCCAGTCTGGCTCGCCTTCATTTGCGGATTTCAATGCTTCAATGGCTTCAGGCAGGAAATGATTGTCATTTATGGCAATTAGCGCCCTGCCCAGGCTAAGGCTGACCTGCGGGCTGTTGGGCCGTAAGCGCAAAGCCTGTCTGTAATGATCAGCTGCCTGTTCTGGTCTGGCGGCTGACATGTCAAGATCGCCAGCAAATTCCTGCAGCCATGCATCATCTGATGACTGGCGTAAAAGGGCTGTCATCACCTCATCAGAGGCATTAATATCTCCGCGTCTGAACAAAGCTATTGCTTCTGCATAAAGCAGGCTCGTTTCTGCTGGCATAACTTTGGTTGGGTCTGATGATGCACGTGTCCAGTCAAGGCGATAAGGTGCGTTGCGGGCGCGGCTAGGGGGTTGTGTATAGGCTGCCAGTTTCAGGACGATACGAGCAAGGCGTTGAATATCAGCATCACTGAGCCGTCTGTTTTCATGCGCTGTCTGGTTGGTGTGGTCGGTGAAGGCAGATAACCGTTCTTTTGCGCCAGGGTGGGTGGTATAATATTCGCTTTGCCGGCTTTCAGGCAGAATGCGCTGGCTCGCCTGCCGTCTCATGAAGTCAGTCAGACCATGGCTGGAAATACCTACTGAATCCAACAAGGATAACGCCCATTCGTCAGCAACTGACTCATCTTTTCGCGATAGGGATAAATAACGTCTCTTGGCCCTGTCAGTCCCGCCAATGGCCACGCCAAGGGCTGCATCTGCAGAGCCACTAGCCGCAACAGCAGCAGCGGCAATCGCGGTGAGTGCGGTGGCCAGGCTGGCGTCTTTTACAGCCTCTTCACGCAACGGGGCGTGACCTGCTGCAAGATGGCCAATTTCATGCGCAATCACCCCCAAAATTTCTTCTGCTGACCGAGCTGTCAGTAGCAGGCCGCTGTGAATAAAAACGGTCTCGCCCCCAACAACAAAGGCATTATAGGCTGGATCAAGTATGACCCTGATCTTAATGCCCTCTGGAAATCCTGCTTTGCGCGCCATCTGCAGCACAGTGTCTTGAAGCACAAGTTCAATTTCACTATCTCTGATCAGGCTACCCGAAAAAGCAGACCCTATCTGAATAGAGAGCAAAAAAGCCATAATATAGGCGAGTTTTCGACAGAATGCTGCCATCTGAAATGGGTACCTTTGTAAAAAAAGAATATTATTCGAAAAAAAACAGAAAAATATGAAATTTATTGCATTTTATAAAATTGACTTTAGGGCAAAGCAGTGTTTTGTTGCGTATATAAGGTCGAAACTACGGAGAGCAGGGTCCGCATAAAGCGGGCCTGTTTTTGTTGTCCACGCAACAGGTTAGCCTATGCTAGCGGTAAATTACAGAGCTAAAATGCCAGAGTGAGCAAAACATTACTCTGATGCAGAAAAGCGAAACGAAATTGAGCTGAGTTATGCAAACGAAATTAAAAATATCAAAGCGTTCAGAATTCCCTGCATTTTTGGCTTTAGATGTCATGCGCCAAGCCAGCGAATTAACAGCACAAGGGGCGGATATCATTCATCTTGAGGTCGGTCAGCCTTCCACCTCAGCCCCTGATGCTGTGAATCAGGCTATGCTGGCTGCTTTACATCAACCGTCAGCTCATGGCTATTCCCTGGCGTTTGGTCAATTACCGCTGCGGCAGCGTATCGCCCGGTTTTATGATGAATGGTACGGGACACGGCCACATATTGATAATGTGGCGGTTACCGTTGGCTCATCTACAGCTTTTGCTCTGGCCTTTTTGTCTGCTTTTGATGAGGGTGACCGGATCGCTATCCCAAACCCGGGTTATCCTGCTTATCGGAATCTGATGATGGGGTTGGGGTTAGAACCTGTCCTGTTATCTGCAGGGGCTGAGCAGGGCTGGAAGCCAGTTCTGGCAGAGATGGACGGCTGGGACAGCTTGCCAGATGGGCTGATGATTGCCAGCCCGGCGAACCCGACCGGTGCGGTCTTAAGCGATTCTGAATTAGCAGAAATTTGTGCATGGTGTGATGCCAGAGGTGTCCGCCTGATTTCAGATGAGATTTATCACGGCCTTGTTTATGAACATCGTTGTGACACTGCGCTCAATTACACAAAAAATGCGATTGTCATTAACAGCCTGTCAAAATATTTCTCTATGACCGGATGGCGGATCGGCTGGATGGTTCTTCCGGATGATTTGCTGGTGCCGGTAGAAAAACTGGCACAAAATCTGTTTATTTCAGCACCGACGCCAAACCAGATTGCTGCGGTTTCTGCATTTGATTGTGAAGCAGAGTTAGACAGGCATGTGGCACGTTATGCCAAGAACAGAGATATTCTGCTTCAAGGCTTGCCCCACTCTGTTACTGAAACCGCAGCCCCGTGTCAGGGCGCGTTCTATTTATTCGCTGATATCAGTCACTATAGTGACAATTCGCTTGATTTTGCAGCGCGCCTGCTCGCAGAACAAGGTGTGGCAACAACACCAGGGGTGGATTTTGACCCGGTAAATGGTCACCGGTATTTGCGTCTGTCTTTTGCAGGAAGTACCGCAGATATGCATCAGGCGGTTCGCCGGTTTGATGAATTCATTTCCAGCTTGAAAGTAGATGCCGCCTGAACAGCGGCATCTTTTGTGTGTTTCTGATGGGGTGAGTGAGGTCCGCTATCAGCGTGACCACCACCCCTTCTTCTTTTTCTCTGCAGACGGGGCCTCATCGATGTTGATGACGTTCATCTCTACCGAGCTTTTTGGGCTGCGGTCTGCAGCTGTATCCGTTGCACCATCATTTTGACCTGACGCAGCTGGTTTGGTTTGCTCTTTACCCTGTGAAGCTTCTTTTTCTGGCGGGCTTGTCTTGGTCTTCGCTTTTTTCGTTCCGGCCTTTGCTGCGGGTTTTTTCGCCTTAGTTTTCTTGGCTGCGCCCGCGGCTGTTTTCTTCTTTGCCTTAGTCTGCTTCTTCGCTGGGGCTGCGTCATCTGAAGCGCTTTGCGCCTCAGCTATATCTGCCACTTCGGCGGATTTATCATCCTGAGCTGTGGCTTCAGCCTTTGCTGCTTTGGTCTTTGCGGGTCTGCGCGGCTTTTTGACCTTCTGCTCGCTGAGCTCTGTCTCCGGGCTGTCCTGAGGTGATTGTTCAGGCTCAGATTTTGCCTCTGATTCAGCGTTATCCGCCTCTGGTGCGGTTTGAGCCGCTACATCTGTGCCATCTTCATTGCCACGTTTTTTACGACGTCTGCCGCCACGCCGTCCGCGCCGTTTGCGCTTTGGCTGTTCATCCTCATCGTCTGTCCCGTCACCCTCTGCTTCAGGATGCGCAGGTTTCTGGTTGCCTTGGTCATTTTGGTTGCGGGCTGACTTATTGTTTTTGCTGCCTCTTGACCGGCCACCACCATTATTGCCGTTATTGCCCGAACGTGCGCCGGATTCAGCGTGTTCGCCGTCAAGCCTGTAGTCAGGTGGAATCAGCGTTGAATCCGCCTCAATGAGAATGGATATGCCGAATTGCTGTTCCAAGCTGGCCAGGCTGGCCCGTTTTTGATTCAATATGTACAGTGCCACGTCAGGATGGACAAAAATTGAAATATCCTGGCCTGGGCGGTTGCCTGCCTCTTCTTCAACGACACGCAAAATTTGCAGAGCTGCAGAATTTATAGATCTGATCCGGCCTGTACCCGCGCAATGGGGACAGGTTTGCGAAACGGATTCTGCCAGTGACGGACGCAATCTCTGGCGAGACATCTCCAGCAGTCCAAAATGGCTGATGGAGCCAACCTGTATCCGCGCGCGATCATGTCTTAATGCGTCTTTTAATTTTCGTTCAATGGCGGATTTGTTCCGGTTTTCTTCCATATCGATGAAATCGATAACAATCAGACCTGACAAATCTCTGAGCTTCAGTTGCCGTCCTACTTCTTCAGCAGCTTCCAAATTTGTCTTGAGTGCAGTTTCTTCGATATTTCGTTCTCGTGTGGCTTTGCCAGAGTTCACATCTATCGCCACCAAAGCTTCGGTTTGGTTGATGACAAGATACCCGCCCGATTTCAGGGTGACTTCACCTTGATGAATGGCGTCCAGCTGTGGTTCGATCCCATAGTTCTGGAACAGATGCTCTGTCCCTTCATATTTTGTCACCCTTTTGGCGTGGCTTGGGATCAGCATTTTCATCTGCGCCTTTGCGACCTTATAGCTGTCCTCGCCTTCTATAAGCACTTCTTCCACGTCATTTGTATACATGTCGCGGACAGCACGTTTGACTAACGAGCCTTCTTCGTGAATCAGGGCAGGGGCTTCAGACTGAAGTGTTTTTGATCGAATTTCATTCCATAATTTTGACAGATAAGCATAGTCACGCTTGATCTCTGTCTTTGTGCGTTTCGACCCTGCAGTCCTGACAATGACGGCCATCCCCTTCGGAACATCTAAATCGCTGACAACAGACTTCAGGCGTTTGCGATCAGCCACATTGGTGATTTTCCGGGAAACACCCCCGCCTCTGTTGCTGTTAGGCATCAAAACGCAGTACCGCCCGGCCAAAGACAGATAGGTTGTCAGAGCAGCGCCTTTATTGCCGCGTTCTTCTTTAACGACCTGAACAAGTAAAATCTGTTTGCGGGTAATCACTTCCTGAATTTTATATCGGCGCATCATTGACTCAGATGATTGAGACCTGTCGCCATGCTCATCATCACCGCCAAGTTCTTCAGGGGCGTTATTTGATGCTCTTGCCTCTTCATTATCATCAGATGGCTCAGCATCTGCAGTTGTGCTGTCATCACCCTCAGCAGCAGATGACACTTCGGCGTCAGCTTCTAGAGCCTCTCTGTCTTCAACAGGGACGCGATAATAATCAGGATGGATTTCACTGAAGGCCAAGAACCCTTGGCGATTACCACCATACTCAACAAATGCCGCCTGCAATGAGGGCTCAACCCGCGTTACCCGGGCCAGATAGACATTTCCTTTTAGTTGAGCAAGGCTGTTATTCTCGTAATCAAACTCTTCAATCTTGTTTCCGTTGAGCAAAACAACCCGTGTTTCTTCGGGCTGATGTGCATCGATCAGCATTTTTTTTGTCATTAGTGAAGCTTTCTGTCGCCTGTTGCTGTCGAGAGTGCATACAGGCCGTGATTTTCTCAGATATCTGTGACACAGAAATCTGGTTTAACTGAACAGCAGATGCCAAGAACGCAGAAAGGCCAGCAATCATTACTGACCGCTGGCTTATGCCAATGCGTTCATTTGTCAGATAAAGACAGCTCATCTGTGGTCAACTCGATTTCGTTGTTTTGCCAGAACCTATTCAGATGTGCAGCTTTTTGCTGTTTCTGCTCGCTTCTGACGACGTCGTTTGTATTTGGCTTAGACCGCCATGTACTTAGTGGGGGTGCTGCGCCACATTCAAAATTCTGCCTTCATTATACAGTAAATTTCGGAAAAACAAAGTCTTTTTAAGCTTGGTAAAAGACGTGACGTTGCCTAAAACCTTAGACGAATTGATAGTCAGGAATGCAAATTTGGTGCTGGTCAGGGCACAAGGCTTACTCTAATCTGGCGTCATAAATCTGCAGTCATCGGGGCAAAATGAGAAATATGATAGACGGTTTGGGCCGAAAATTAGTTTTTTTGTTTTTGTTCATGCTGGGCGCTTTGGATGTTGGGCAAACGGCCATCGCAGCGGATAACCAGCTCACGGGTATGCGCCTTGGGATGATTGATTTAAACGGCGCGCCAGCTCTGCGCATCGTCATTGAAACCAGACAGCCTGCCTCGGCAAAACTGCTTTTACTTGATGAGCCTTGGCGTGTGGTGATTGACAGTCCAGGCCTGACCTGGGATATCGCTGCGCTTCAGTCCGCCGGAACTTTATCAAATGGACCTGCTACAGCTTATCGGTTTGGTCATCCTCAGCCTGGGACAGGCCGCCTTGTCATAGAAATGGATGAACCAGCCTCACCTGAACGTGCCTTTACTTTGCCTCCTCGTGATGCGGGCGGTTATCGTCTGGTGATCGATTTAGTTGATAAAGGGCCAACAAGGTTCAAATTGGCGCAACGTTCACTGAAAAAAGATGGTTATGCTGTTACCTCAGCAGGTCATAAACCGCCTGTAGATTCATCAGCCGAACAGGCCGATATTCGTCAGCCAACCAGTCAGCAGGTATCAGTGGCCAGCCCAGCTCCGCGGCCAGCCCAGTTAAACAGGAAATGGATTATTGCTATTGATGCTGGTCATGGCGGCAAAGATCCCGGCGCATTGGGGCGGGGCGGAACAAAGGAGAAGGATATAACTCTGGCTGCTGCGAAACAATTAGCTGCAGATTTAAATGCAACTGGCAAGGTTTCTGCGCGGCTGACCCGTTCATCTGATAAATTCCTTAAATTGCGGCAGCGCATAGCAATTGCTCGTGAAATGAGTGCAGATGTCTTTATTTCTTTGCATGCTGATTCCGCGCTTAGAAAGTCAGCCAGAGGAATGTCTGTATTTACGCTTTCGGATACTGCGTCCGATAAAGAAGCTGCTTATATCGCCCGCCGCGAGAATAAAGCAGATTTGGTTGGGGGACCTGATTTGGCAGTTGAAGATCCGGCAGCAGCAAATGCCCTTTTGAGCATGTTCCAAAGAGAGACCATGAATGAATCATCTCGCCTTGCTGCTGCTATCCTTAAGCAAATCAAAGATATGCCGGGCGGCGATAAACGTGGCCATCGGTTCGCTGGTTTTGCGGTGTTGAAATCTCCTGATGTGCCATCAGTACTTGTGGAGATGGGGTTTCTGAGCAATGCTGAAGACGAAAACAACCTCAATTCAGAACGCTATCGGCGTAAATTGACGCAAAGATTAGCAAAAGCCATCGTTACTTATCTTACCACGCCGTTATCCTGATGCCATAAGACGGCCTCAATTCTACCTAATATAGACCCTGCTATGAAATATCTTATTGGTTTGCTTATATTCTCGCTGCTGTCTGCTGTGGCTGCTCTGGGCGGATTGTTATGGGTGTTTTGGACCTGGGGCCAGGATTTACCTGACTATTCACAGCTTGCTAAATATGAACCTCCGGTCGCAACGCGCATCTATGCTGGAAATGGGGCATTATTGGCAGAATTCGCCACACAAAAACGCCTGTTTGTGCCTGTCAAAGCAATGCCGCCACAGCTGATTGAAGCCTTTCTCTCAGCAGAGGATAAATCCTTTTATTCCCATCCCGGAGTGGACCCGGTCGCTTTGGTACGGGCCAGCGTGACAAATTTGGCTGCTCTTGGGTCTGGCCGCCGACCGATAGGGGCATCGACCATCACGCAGCAGGTGGCAAAGAATTTTCTGCTCAGCAATGAGCTGTCCCTGGACAGAAAAATTAAAGAAGCCATTTTGGCCATTCGGATGGAGCGGGCCTTCACCAAACACCAGATTCTGGCTTTGTATCTGAATGAAATTTACCTTGGTTATGGCAGTTATGGTGTGGCGGCAGCGGCGCTGAATTATTTTGATAAAGCCCTTGATCAGCTGGAATTGCATGAGATTGCATATTTGGCAGCACTGCCAAAGGCACCTTCAAATTACCACCCTGTCCGGCGAACAAAATCAGCCATCGGACGGCGGAACTGGGTTCTGGAGCAGATGAGGGAAAATGGCTATGTTTCAGCCAAACAGGCAGAGCTGGCCAAATCACAGCCTTTGGGTGTGCAACAGGCCTCAGGTTCGGATAATGCAAATGCGCCGTACTTCACAGAGGAAGTCCGCCGTCAGCTTGCTGATATATATGGAAGCACAACCTTGTATGAGGGTGGATTGTCTGTCCGTACAACATTAAACCCCTCTTTACAGGCTAAAGCAGAACGGGCATTGCGTGAAGGCCTTGAGGCACTGGACCGGCGCCAGGGATGGCGCGGCCCTTTAGCAAGGTTGGATCCAACCCAACCGGTTGATCAGCAGCTTCAAGCTCTAACAGAAAAATTGCCGGCAAAACGGTTTGCTGCACTGGTTACACAAGTTGATGACAAGCAGGCACAAATTTATGTGCAAGGTCAAAGTGCGGTTATTCCGTTCGCCCTGGCCGCATGGGCTTACCCGCCTCGACGCCCTGATGGGGTAAGGCCGCCAAAGATTACCTCGCTTAAACAGGCCTTGTCTGTAGATGATATTGTGATTGTGCAACCGCCTGAAGAAGCGCCTGATTTGATGCAAAAAGACGGCGTCCCAGCTGGTGTGAACAGTTACGCCTTGGGTCAACGCCCCTTGGTTGAAGGGGCTATTGTTGCCCTTGATCCTCATACTGGCCGTCTGTTGGCTTTGTCAGGAGGGTATGATTACAGAGTTTCTGAATTCAACCGTGCAACCCAAGCCAGAAGACAGCCCGGCTCTGCCTTTAAGCCCTTTGTTTATCTTGCAGCCCTTGATCAGGGCTACACCCCGACAACACGTATCCTTGATGCTCCGTTGGTGGTTGACCAGGGACCGGGTAAGCCAAAATGGAAACCAGCAAACTACACAAAGAGATTCTATGGCCCTTCTATTATGCGGGTGGGTATTGAAAAATCCCGGAATCTGATGACCGCCCGTCTTGCGATGGCGGTTGGTATGCCTGTGGTCCAGGATTATGCGCGTAAGTTTGGAATTAATGCTGAACTGCCGCCCTTTTTATCCATGTCTTTAGGGGCTGGAGAAACAACCTTGATTAAACTTACCGCGGCCTATGGCCAGCTGGTAAATGGTGGACGTAAAATCGATGTCAGTCTGATTGACCGTATTCAAGACCGGTTCGGCCGGACAATCATGCGCCATGATAAGCGTGATTGTTCGGCTTGTGATGCGCCAGCAGGGTGGGATAGTCAGAATGTACCTGTCCTTAATGATTTGCGCGAACAGCTCACCGAACCCGCCTCAGCCTATCAGATGGTGTCTATGCTGGAAGGGGTGATCACCAGGGGCACAGGCCGGCGTATTGCTGATGCAGGTTTGGTTGTGGCCGGGAAAACAGGTACCACGAATGATAATACAAATGCGTGGTTTGTGGGGTTTTCCCCTGATTTGGTGGCCGGTGTTTATGTAGGGTACGATACGCCGCGTCCGTTGGGCAAGCGAGAGACGGGCTCTACCGCAGCGGTGCCTATTTTTAAACAGTTTATGGTTGATGCTCTTGCCGAGCAGCCGCTTATCCCGTTCAGACGTCCGGGTGGTATCACCTTAGTTCCTGTACATGCCGAAACAGGTGAGCGGGTCTTACCTGATCACGAAATGGCAGTGTTAGAGGTCTTCAAACCGGGGCAACGCCCAAAATCAACAGTTCTGATCGATATGCCGTCTTCACCCAGCCGATCGTCAACGGTTGACGCTCCTGCCTTGTATTGATACCCCCATCAGAACAAATGTTAAGATTATGAAGGGCTGATATCATTATGCAGGCTGAAACGTTGGCTGCTGTAGAAGCGATAAGGACTGCAGTTGAGTTGCTGCGCAAACATGTAGGATGGGACACAGCCCATGACCGGGCGGCAGCTTTTGAAGCTCAGATATCCGCATCTGATTTCTGGGATAACCAGGAAACCGCACAAAATGTGATGCGTGAAAAAACGCACCTCGACCAACAGATTGCAGCCATCACTGACCTGGAGACCAGGCTGCAGGATCAGATAGATATGATTGAGTTGGCTGAAGAGGAAGGTGATACAGACCTTGTTGCTGAGGCCGGTGCTGAATTGACACGTCTGGCTGAGATCGCGGGCAAAAAACAGCTTGAAAGCTTATTATCAGGTGAGGCTGATGCCAATAATTGTTTTCTTGAAATCCATCCCGGGGCTGGCGGTACAGAAGCTCAGGACTGGGCAGCTATGTTGTTGCGTATGTATTCAAGATGGGCTGAGGCCAGAGGGTTCAAGCTGGAGGTCATCGAAGAAAGCGATGGTGAAGAGGCTGGTATTAAATCAGCCACGCTGAGGGTGATGGGCATAAACGCCTATGGGTGGATGAAAACGGAATCGGGAGTTCATCGCCTGGTCAGGATTTCACCTTATGACAGCTCAGCAAGGCGGCATACCAGCTTTGCATCTGTCTGGATTTATCCAGAAGTTGATGACAATATCGACATCCAGCTCGAAGAAAAAGATTTGCGCGTTGATACCTACCGCGCGTCAGGGGCAGGTGGACAACATGTGAACACCACCGATTCGGCCATACGGATAACCCATATACCGACCAATATTGTCGTGCAATGTCAGTCAGACCGCAGTCAGCACCGCAACAGGGCAACGGCCCTGAATATGTTGAAAGCCCGTATTTATGAGCTTGAGTTGCAAAAACGCGAACAAGCAGCCATGGATAATAATGCGACCAAATCAGATATTGGGTGGGGCAGCCAAATCCGCTCTTATGTTCTGCATCCCTATCAAATGGTTAAAGATTTGCGGACCAACGTTGAAACAGGAAACAGCCAAGCGGTTCTTGATGGTGCGCTGGATGATTTTATTGAGGCCAGTTTGGCGGCAAGGGTCGGCTCTACACGCGATTAGTTCTGTGGATTATCCAGCGGTTGCAAAGACGGCCGTCCTGCTGCTAATGGCCCGTAAAAAGCAGCTGAGAAGTTTGCTGCTGTTCGCGCCTCAATATTGAATGGGGGTTTTAAATCACCTTTGAAATAGTGTCTGACAAGCCCCTGCCAGCTGCTGATGGGATCCCGCCGCTCGCAGCCGCACACAAAGTCAAACCACTTTTTACCTGTGGCCACATGTCCGACCTCATCTTCCATAATTATCTGCAGAATATCGGCACTTTCCTGATCACCCACCGCTGTTACCTTGTGAATGAGCTGTGGTGTGACATCAAGGCCACGGGCCTCAAGCACAAGCGGGGCGATGGCCAATCTGCCTGCAAGATCGTTGCGTGTCGCCAGCGCGGCTTCCCACAGTCCGTCATGGGCAGGTAAGTCACCATAAAAACTACCCAAGCTTTCCAGACGATCGCTCAACAAGGTGAAATGTTTGGCTTCGTCATTGGCGACAGATAACCAGTCTTTCACAAAGTCAAAGGGCAAGCCGTAAGATGCGTAACGTCCGGCCATATCCAGAGCCAGATCTATGGCATTCAGCTCAATATGAGCAATCGCATGCAGAAGAGCAATACGACCAGTTTTGCCTGTTGTTATCCGCCGTCTTGGCACAAAACGAGGCGCCAACAACGCTGGCACGTCAGGACGGCCTGGGCGATCAGGGAATGCGCAAGGGGTAACATGGGTGTAAGAACCCATTTGACAATCAATGAACAGCAGTCTGGATTTTGCTGCCTTAAGCTTTGTGTCAGCGCAGTTAAACGCCTCAAGCAGACGCGGGCCAATATCTGTCATTACAGCAGCCTGAAACAGATTGTCATCAACCACCAGCCCGCAAATGGTCAAGCACATCTTCAGCATGACCGGCCACTTTTACTTTTGGCCAGACTGTTCCAATTTTTCCATCAGCATTAATAATAAAGGTTGCCCGTTGAATGCCCATATAAGTCCGGCCATACATAGATTTTTCAATCCAAACACCAAATTGTTCACAAATATCGCTGTTGAAGTCTGCTCCGAGCAAACAGGTCAACTTATGTTTTGCCCTGAACTTTGCTTGCTTTTCCGGCGTGTCCTTTGAAATGCCGATGACAAGGGAATTTGCAGCATCAAATTCAGGCTTTAATGCGGAGAAGGCAATTGCTTCTTTTGTGCATCCTGATGTGTCTGCCTTCGGGAAGAAGAACACAATCACATTTTTGCCATGATGGTCTGCAAGATTAAAAGCTCCGGTATCGGTCGGCAGCGAAAAAAGCGGAGCGGTTTGGCCGGTCGTCAACATGCTTTTATCTCCATTTTACATCAGTAAAGGAATTCTCCTGTGAATTCATATAGTATGATAGCCAAAAAAGTCATATAAATTTGCAGGAATTTATGGGTAGTCTGTACAGTGTTAACCAGTCAGGTCAACCGGGGAAACGTTTGGATCATCTAGCTTTTATGAACAGGGTGCGACACAGTGGCTGAACAGGGGCACTCATCCGGGCAGCCAAGCGCAGAGCCAGCGCGCAAGTCAGCCCTGTTTATTTGGGCGCGGCGCGTGCTTCTCAGCCTGGCCCTGCTCTCAGCTTTGACGGCTGTTGCAGCAGCCAGCATCGTCTATTTGGTTGATCGGCGAGGCGGAATAGAACAGGTTGTTGGCAACCAATTGTCAGCCCGTATTCCAGGATTGCAGGCCAACATATCGGCACTTTCATTTCATTATGATGTGGACCAGTTCCGCCTTATCTTGAGCGGCCATGAAACTGAACTTAATTTTGAAGGCCAGCATGTCAGCTTAGACACAGTTGATTTCATTTTTGGGCTGTCCTCTTTGCGCACGGTGCTCCCTGAGGAAATTGCTGTGAAGGCACACAGCATCACAGTGACAGGTCGGGGAAAGCATTGGGAATTTTCAGAAGAATTTAGCTGGTTAAATCAGATTGCTGGCCTGCTGAAAACGACCAGTGCAAGAGAAGGGGCAAGCCCGTCTGCCAATAACGTCAAACTGTCCTGGCCGTCTGGTTTCGGCAGATTAACCCTGAAGGCAGACCAGCTCACTGTTTTATCTGCAGCAGGCAGGCAGGAGCAGACCGGCGGTTTCAGTGATGTCAGCCTCTCTGTTTGGCCAGAACAAGACAAAACCGTAGCCGACACGTTAAATGTGTCTTTACGCTTGTCCCAGCCAGTAGATGCTGGCCAAATCAAACCGCAAATTAATCTTTTTGTGACTATGAATCTGATCTCTGAATTGAGCGTGTTTGAATTGCAAACCAAACATGTTGATGCAACCAGTTTGCTGAAAATGTTTGACCTACCGACCCCTTTAAATCAGCAAATTTTTAGCGGTGTTGAGGCGAGGTTATCGGGAACATTAGACAGATTTGAGCTCAGGCTGCTTAGCGGTCAGATTGAATCATCTGACGGGCAACTCACAGCTGGCCCGGCGGATGGCCCACTTACAACTGCTTATTCTGATCTGAAGGCAGATATTGACTATAGTGCAAACGATCAGGTTGTCATGGTCCATAACCTGTCTGCGCAATTATCTGATGGCCAGGCAGCTCGCTTTTCTGGCCGGTTCACTGAGGTTCATTCTGCGCAGGTCGGGTATTCAGGCACAATGTTGGGCGAAGACATCGCCCTCCCAGGACTTTTGAGGGTTTGGCCAGAACAGCAGGCAGCAGATCTTCGGGCTCTGGTTGCGCAGAATATGGCGGGCGGTCGGTTGAAAACTGTGGCAGTCGAGTTTGAAGGTATGTTTAAGCATGAGCAAAGCATACTGAACTTCTCGCAGCTCAATTTATCAGGCGAATATGCCAATATTCGGCTGTCTTACAGAGATGAGCAATATGAGACTGTTGTTGGTACTTTGAATGGGTCTGTTGATGTAGCAGTTGGCGCAGATGGTAAAATACAGTCCGCTTCAACGGTGATATCAGTGCGTAACGGATTTCTGCGCGTGGCAGATTATGGTCCCACCATTCGTGTGCCCTCAGTTGATATGGTGCTCAGGCAGCAGGGCAGTGAGACGGTACTTCAAAATCTGTTTGTTGATCTGGATCAGTTGGGAAAGTTCACTTTGAATGCGACCCGGCGCAAGACAGAAAAACAATTTACCTCTGAGCTCAAGCTGGATGCAGATTTTTTGGATGCTGAATTGTTCCAGCATTTATGGCCGAAACAGTTAGCGCCCAGAACGATATCATGGATGCGCCGGCATATCTCCGGCGGTGTTTTCGGTAAAAGTCGCCTTGGCCTCAGCTTTTCTGAACAGGATGGTGTGAACAGACTTATAGCTGTTGCCGGAAATGTTCAGTTTCGAGAGGCGAGTTTTCGGTTGTATCAGGATTTGTACGCGGCGACAGACCTGTCAGGCAGGATGAAATTTGAAGATAATCAACTGGTGGTAAATATTGAGGATGGCGACATTGACCAGCTGTCCATTCCGCAAGCGCAAGTTATGTTTGGCCCTCTGTTGCCTGCCGGTCAGGAGCGAGCACTGCAGTTAAAGTTAAATGCATTCGGAAATGTTCAAACGGTTCTGGATATCCTTGCTCATCAGAATGTTAATCAGCTGAAAAGGCTGCAATTACATGATAAAGCCATTGCCGGGGATATCGAATTTACGCTTGATTTGGCAGCCGCCGTTCAGTCTGGAAAATCACCGAATATCAAAAATGTTGCATTTGACGGGAGTATGACGAATTCATCAGCAGAAAATCTGCCAATGCAACATAATCTGAAACAAGGCAATACCGTATTAAGTTATCAAGATGGAGCGGTACAGATATCTGGTTCAGGCATTCTGGATGGCATGCAGACAGATTTTACCTATCAGCGCGCGGGAGATGGCGCGATATCCTTAAATCTAAAAACTGCCAACGAAAGGGCTGTTGTCCTGTATTTGCAGAACAGGTTTAATTTGCCGGTAGACGGTGCGATGCGGCTGAAGGTGGCCCTCAGCGGTCATCCTCAACAAAATATGTTCAGAGTTGGCATTAGCGCAGATGCAACGGATACAGCAGTTGCCTTCCCCGCTCTTGAATGGGCAAAGTTGCCGGGTGAGGCGGCAATGGCAAATATGCAGCTGATCCTAGACCAAGGAGAATTACGCCACATAGAGGCAATTGATATCCGCGCGTCCAGTGTACAAGCAAAAGGCCGCTTGGCCTTTGAGCCAGACTTGTCACTCAATCACGGTTATCTTGAGCAGGTTGTGTTACCAGGGCACCGTATCAACACTATTCTTCTGGAACGTGATGAAAATGGAATTCTGGAAATCACGGCTGAAGGTGAACAAATCAACCTGGTCCCGTTACGCCGTAATGAAGGGATGGCAAAAGGGCGTGACCTGAAGTTTGATGTGACCTCTGAGAGGCTTATTTTAGATGCCGACATGTCTTTCAATGGTCATCTGCAAGGTCAGACGACAAAAGAAGGTGGTGGTGAGGCCCGTCTGCAAGGTAGTCTGATTGTAAAAGATAAAACATTATTGAGCGAGGGAACTGTCGACACCATGTTTGGCACACAAGGTGAGTTTCTGTCAGCTAAAGGTGTAATAGGCGGCGCTGAAGCAGAATTAACCTACAGCCCTTCTGATGAGGGGGGAACTATTCTTCTGATTACATCGGAAAATGGTGGCCGGACCCTAGATGGCCTTAATGTGACTGACACGGTCAGAGGCGGCCGGCTTCGGCTAGCCACAACATTTTCTGCTGATAGCTTTTCGAACTACCGGACTGAAATAGAGCTTGTCGATTTTCATGTGGTTGAAGCGCCGAGAGCCATTCGGGCTTTTTCTGTTCTTTCTGTTGCCGGACTGTCTTCTCTTGTTGAAGGTGAGGGGACGCATTTTTCAAAGGGGCAAGCGATTATTGAGGCAGACGGGTCTTTGTTTAGGCTAAAAAAAATCAGAGCGGTTGGCGAAGCGGTTGGCGTCCATCTGTTGGGAACCTATGACAAACAGTCTCAGCAAATTGATATTAGCGGCGATCTGATCCCGCTGAAACAGCTCAGCAAGCTGATTGGCTATGTGCCCTTCTTTGGCGAATTGCTGACAGGGATTGATAAAACCGGAATATTTTCAACCCAGTTTACAATGAAAGGGGACGCCAGTGATCCTGATGTTGGGGTCAATCTGTTTGCGCTTGCCCCTGGCCTGTTGCGGGATATCCTCAGCCCAGATTGGCTCGGCGGCGAACGGCGCCGGATACTGGGTGCTGACGAATAGACCTACCACCCGTATCATCGATGATTTTGTTGTTTCAGGCCAGATATTAAGACCGTGTTCAAAGACTAGCTTATGAGGTGAAGCACAGCGCGACGCTTTTTGCCAGCAGCAATAAGCGCTTTACCCTCTTCATCAAAATCAGCTGCCTGTATGACCCTGTCTTCTTCGGTTAAGGCTGTGTTGTTTAACCGTGCGCCACCACCTCTGATCAGGCGTCTTACCTCACCTTTTGAACTGGCTAAGCCAATCTCGATAAAGGCATCAATCAGGCCGAGCGTTCCAAGCTTGCTTTCGGGTATCTCTAATGTCGGCAAGCCATCAGCAATCGCACCTTCTGAGAAACTTTGTCTGGCGGTGGTCTCAGCAGCCTCAGCAGCCGCCTTGCCATGACATAATGTGGTAACTGCATTGGCAAGGGCGATTTTGGCTGTATTGATGTCTGCACCTTCCAAGGTCTCGAGCTGTTGAATCTCCTCCTCTGGCAATTCAGTAAACAGACGCAAGAACCGCCCGACATCAGCATCTTCGGTGTTGCGCCAGAATTGCCAGAAATCAAACGCGGATAATTTATCTTCATTCAGCCATACAGCTCCAGCAGCTGATTTACCCATTTTTGCGCCCGACGCTGTCGTGATTAAAGGAGAGGTTAGCCCAAAGACTTCCTGACCATCAACACGCCGGGTAAGGTCGATGCCGGTGACAATGTTGCCCCATTGATCAGAACCACCCATCTGGAGTGCACAGCCATAGCGGCGACGCAGCTCTCTGAAATCATAGGCCTGAAGAATCGCATAGTTAAATTCGAGGAAAGACAGGTTCTGTTCGCGTTCAAGGCGAATTTTTACTGATTCCATACCCATCATGCGGTTGATAGAAAAATGGCTGCCGAAATCGCGGAGGAACTTGATGTAAGCTAGACCATCAAGCCAGTCAGCATTATCAACCATCACTGCATCAGATGGGCCATCACCAAAGGTCAGATATTTTTCAAATATGCGGCGAATGCCAGCCTTATTTGCTTCAATATCCTGGTCAGACAGTAACGGGCGCGCTTCATCTTTGCCAGAAGGGTCGCCCACTTTCGTTGTTCCGCCGCCCATCAATACGATGGGCTTATGCCCATGTTTTTGTAACAGGCGCAGCATCATTATCTGAATCAGCGACCCTACATGAAGGCTGTCGGCGGTACAGTCAAATCCGATATACGCTGAAATAGGCTGTTGACTGGCCAGATTGTCCAATCCATCCAGATTGGTTGCCTGATGCATAAAGCCGCGACTGATCAGCTCGGTCAAAAAAGCAGATTTTGTAGTCATAATGTTATCTGTCATTCACTCATCACTTAAGGCGGAATTTGGCATCTTCCGGCCATCATCCGTTCTATCCAAATAAGCCGAGATACAGCTCATAGCCTCATCGAGGTGTGTACTGAAAAAATGATTTGCCCCGTCGATCGTATCAATATCGATTGTTACGCCTTTTTGTTTTGAGATTTTCTCGACTAAGGCCTCTACCCGCGTGGCTGGAACCAGCTCATTGGCGCCGCCTTGGATGATCAGGCCGCTGGCCGGACATGGCGCCAGGAAGGTGAAATCATGTGTAGAGGCTGGTGGGGATAAGGAAATAAACCCGGTGATTTCAGGCCGCCTCATCATCAGTTGCATCGCAATCCATGAGCCGAATGAAAATCCTGAAATCCAGCATATATTTGATGACGGAAATTGGGCCTGCAGCCAATCAATGGCTGTTGCGGCGTCTGATAATTCGCCTTCACCCTGCTCATAGCTGCCTTGTGAACGACCGACACCTCTGAAATTGAAACGCATAACCGCAAAACCACGCGCTTGAAACAGCTTGTAGGTTGCGAAGGTCACGCGGTTGTTCATGGTGCCGTTTTTGTCAGGCTCTGGATGTAAGACAAGGGCTGTGGGCGAATCTGGTGTGGCGCCAGGCATGTAGCGGCATTCCAGCCGGCCAGCCGGACCATTAATGATGACTTCAGGCATTCAGCTTTGGCTCCCTTGCGATTTAAGCATTAAGGCTTATATCGTAATCAGGCGGCTATTCCAAGTCTGTTCTGGCTTGTTTGATTGCAAACGGTCTGTTGACGAATCTTCGTGCTTTCATGGTTAAGTGTTTAACGGTAAACTGCACAAATGTATAGTTGTGGCTTGGGCGGCGCGGCGCATAGAAAGAATATCTCATGTTTGCAAAATTGAAAGCTGACTTGACGGCAATCCTTGAACGTGATCCAGCTGCTGGCAGCTGGATAAGCGCGGTGCTTCTTTATCCGAGCTTCCATGTAATGATTGCGCACCGGTTGGCTCATCCGTTGTGGAATGCTGGTTTACACACGTTCTCTCGGCTGATGATGCAAATTGCCCGTTGGCTCACCGGAATTGAAATCCATCCCGCAGCACAGATTGGCAAAGGATTTTTTGCTGATCATGGCATGGGTATTGTGATTGGTCAGACAGCAATCTTAGGTGAGAATGTGACCTTGTATCATGATGTGACGCTTGGCGGTGTAATGCCAGCCGTTGATGCAAAGGCCCAGCGTTCGCTTAAGCGACATCCCACTTTGGGAGATGATGTCATCGTCGGGGCAGGGGCGCAGATCTTAGGGCCTGTCACCGTTGGACGTTGTGCCCGTGTTGGCGGCAATTCAGTTGTGACCAAAGATGTGGCTGAAGGGCAGACCGTTGTCGGCATACCTGCAAAACCGCTTCGGAAAAGACGCACAGATAGCCAGTTTGAACCCTATGCTGTCAGCAGTATGCCTGCTGATGACAGCCAGGCGCGGACAATTGCGGCATTGTTTGCAGAGTTAGAGGCTCTGCGAACACAAATTGAAGCCTTAGAGACCAAGTCTAATGGCTCTTTGACAAAGCTTCCGGCATCGGCAGAAGATGCGGATACGCCGACCCCGTCCTCAGATTAAGGTGTTGTGAAACGATGGTGGCAGGACGGCCTGTCTATCTGGATTATAATGCTACCGCGCCGTTACGGCCTGAGGCAGCGGAAGCGATGATGCACGCCCTCAGCCAGCCAGCTAATCCATCTTCTGTACATCAGTTTGGCCGGGCGGCCCGGGCATTGATGGATCAGGCACGCCTGCAAATTGCTGGAGCCCTTCAGGTCAGACCTGCTGAGCTGACGTTCACAAGTGGCGGAACTGAGGCCAATAACATGGTTCTCTCTGGGTTTAGAACTGTTATTGCATCCTCAGTTGAACATGATGCCGTTTTGGCTGCCTGCCCGGCCGCCCATTTGATTGCGGTCGACAGCCAGGGGGTGGTTGACTTGTCTCATCTGGAGCAGATGTTGGCTGGTTTATCTGATGAAGACAGACGTGGAACGCTGGTGTCTGTCATGGCGGCCAATAATGAAACAGGTGTGATTCAGCCTCTTGCTGAAATTGGCAGATTATGCCGTCATTATCATGTGTCGTTTCATTCTGATATGGTTCAGGCATTTGGAAAGCTGGTTGTTGATCTGGATGAGGCCTGCATTGATTTTCTGTCTTTGTCTGGCCATAAAATCGGCGGGCCTACTGGTATAGGGGCTGTCTGGTGTCGCTCAGGCAAGCATTTGCATTCACTACTTGCTGGCGGAGGCCAGGAGCAAGGCCGCAGATCAGGTACTGAAAATCTGTCTGGAATTTGTGGATTTGCTGCTGCCGCAAAGTTTGCAAATCCAGAAGAATTGACGCCAATTCGACAATGGAGAGATGAGGCGGAACAGATGATTACCGCACAATGTCCGCGAATTGAAATTATTGGTAATACAGCTGACAGATTGGCAAATACCTCTTGTTTGATGTTGCCTGGCCTTACTGCACAAATAGCGATTATGGCTTTGGACCTCGCCGGTTTTGCGGTCAGCTCTGGGGCAGCCTGCTCATCAGGAAAGGTCACTTCAAGTCATGTGCTCAAGGCGATGGGCAGAGAAGAGGATGCCGATCAGGTCATCCGTATTTCGGCTGGATGGCAAACCAAACAGGCAGATATGCTCGGGCTTGCACAGGCGTTGATTGACCTTTATAAGCGCAAAGCGCAGTAACGATTTATACCCTCGGTTTTCGAAGAGAAAGACAAGTAGAATTATGCCAAAAATTACATTCATCAAAGCAGACGGCAGTGAACATGCGCTAGATGTGGAGAACGGCTCCACGCTGATGGAAGCTGGCCGCGATCACAATATGGGCCTGGAAGGCACATGCGGCGGTAGCCTGTCATGTGCAACCTGCCATGTATATTTTTCTGATGCTGATTACGCCCGGGTAGGGGCGCCTTCTGATGACGAGATGGATATGCTGGAACTGGCCTTTGGCTTGACCGAAACATCGCGTCTAGGTTGCCAGATCAGAGTTGATGACACGTTAGATGGTTTGACAGTAAAGGTTCCTGACGATCTTTAAGCCAGCATAACCTGCCTGGCCAGATACAAAAAGAAGGCAGACATGACCAGCATGGTGAACACATCTCAAGCGTCTCTGAATTCTCTGGGGTTTGCCAAACCGCCGGAACAAACCCGTGTGGTTGTCGCCATGTCGGGTGGTGTGGACAGTTCGGTGACGGCCGCATTGCTGGCGGAGCAGGGTTACGAGGTCATCGGCATTACTTTGCAGCTTTATGATCATGGGGTAGCGGTTCAGGCGAAAGGGGCCTGTTGTGCGGGTGCAGATATTCATGATGCGCGCATGGTGGCAGCTGCTCTGGGTATTCCCCATTATGTTCTGGATTATGAAAGCCTGTTCCGCGAGCAGGTGATGGATGATTTTGCCGACAGCTATCTGGCCGGCCATACGCCTATCCCTTGTGTGCGGTGTAACCAGACAGTGAAATTCAAAGATCTTCTCAGCACCGCTCGCGAGCTGGATGCGGATTGTCTGGCAACAGGTCATTATGTCCGGCGTGAGCTGGTTGACGGGACAGCAACTCTGCAGAGAGCAGTCGATGACAGCAAAGATCAGTCTTATTTCCTGTTTGCCACCACACCTGAACAGCTGGCGTATTTGCGCTTTCCGCTTGGCGCTATGACAAAGGCCGAAACACGGGTCTTGGCAGAAAAATTTGAACTGGTGGTCAGTGATAAACCAGACAGTCAGGATATTTGTTTTGTGCCGAATGGCCGCTATGGTGATGTGGTCAGAAAGTTACGTCCCGGCGCGATAGAGCCAGGGGTGATCCGGCATCTGGATGGAGCTGTTCTTGGCCAGCATAATGGCGTGATTGACTATACAATTGGTCAGCGACGCGGCTTGGGAATTGGGGGACGTAAAACAGATGGTGAAGATAATTCCCCGCTTTATGTGGTCGGCATTAATGCCAGCACACATGAAGTAATTGTCGGGCCGCAATCAGCCCTGGCCTGCCGTGATGTTTACCTTACTGAAATGAACTGGATAGCGCCAGATCTTGTAGATATGCGCGCTGCACAATCGAAAGACGGGTTACCGGTGCAGGTCAAGCTGCGTAACACAGCCCCTGCATCAGCTGCCCGATTATTCGCGAACCCTGATAAAGACGGGGCAGATATCAAGATAGAGCTGAATGAACCTGAATATGGGATTGCCCCTGGTCAGGCAGGTGTGATTTACGACGGCGCAAACAACCGGCTTGTTCTGGGCGGTGGCTGGATTAGTGATGCGCCAACAAAGGCGTTCTCTTTGTCTGTATAAGCCGTAGTCCAGCTGATAAGCTTTTGTCCGGGGTAACGCATTTTTGGACTTGACCTGCGCCAGCCTTAACCGTAAGACAAAACACCGAAAGATGCAGCATCCACGCATCACATGGCGGAGTAGCTCAGGTGGTTAGAGCAGCGGAATCATAATCCGCGTGTCGGGGGTTCGAGTCCCTCCTCCGCTACCAAGATTTTTCCTTATAAACCCTCGAAAACAATCTGTGTCAGTTGATACGTTTAATCAACGCTAGCAACTTTTCTGTCCTATTGTCACTCTTAAAAGTGACACAGGAGTGACAAGACAAATCTGAAAATTATTGTCTAACAATGCGAGTTATGAGGAAGGCAAAGGATATCGATACCAAAGTTATTTTTGGATACTTCAAAAATACCCCGTTCCAACACTTATGTGCTGCATGCTCATTTACTCAATAATATCCGCAACACATCAATATATTTACTGCAGACGCCAAGACTACGGACTTATGTATGAGAAGAAGCTTGTAATCTCCCGTTTTGCTCCCAAGAACCAAGACATCAGCCTTATGAAAAATGGGACTTTTTGGTTCAAAACCTCCAATTTGGCGCCAAGCTCCGATATTTACGATGCAAGAGTACTGTTGTTTTGGTTTTTCTAACTAAACAACAACACTGTGAGAATATACTCTATCTTTACAAGAAACTCTAAAAAACTCATTTAAAACAATGGTTAAAACAATAGGTGAGGCGCAGCTAGCGCCTCGCTGTTTCATTTTGCCTTTAAGGAGACAACAACATGACAACAACACCAATCAAGATAATCGACAAGCCATGCGGTAGTGGCAAGACAACAGCAATGATTAACAACTTCAACAATCAGGATAAATACTTGGTCATCGTGCCGCTGTTGTCTGAGGTCGACAGAATAGTTGAAGGGTCGAAGGAGGTAGAATTTGTTCAGCCTCATGCCAATGACAATAATGCAGGGACCAAGTATGCAAGCTTAGAGGAGCATCTCATCTTCGGTCGTAATATCGTGTCGACACATAAGATGTACGAGAGCATCGTTCCGTTGGCTAAAGCTGGCCTATTGAGTGACTACCACATCATCATTGATAAAGTTCCTGATGTTGTTCAGGCCATTGCAAAGAAGTCAAAGACATCGATAGATGAGTTTTACATTGATACTGGGTTTATTGAGGTGGATGAAGGTGGTGGTCTTGTCAGCCCGACACAGAAGTGGATAGAGAGCAAAAATGAAGTCTCGGACACACTCAGTCCCAAGATACTCTCAGCTGCTATGTCTGGATGTCTTTACCTTCAAGATAGACAGATGTTCATCTGGGCATTGCCTGAGGTAATCTTAAAAGCTGGTCTATCATTGACTGTTCTGACTTACAAAGCCGAGGGGTCTTTGTTTGTCGCCTACCTTCGTAAACTTGGGTTGTCTTTCCAGCTGGAAAACGATGCGTCGATGGATAATCAGTTCAGGGAAAAGGCTGCTGAGCTGATTGCTATTAAAGACATCCAGGCACTTAAAGACGAGAAATTCTCCCATAACGCTCAGCAACAGGGGTGTAAATCAGCGAGTTACTGCAAGAAAGTCTCGGGCTCACTAAAGAACCTAAGAGGCCGCAAGTTGAGAGATGTAAATGCCAAAGATATCCTTATCACTTGCATGAAAGAAGCATGGTTGAAACCAGCTAATGACAATAATGTAAAGCTAGGTCCTTTTGCTAAAGACTCTCGTCTGGGCGAGGCTAACTGGATACCCAACACCACAAGAGGCACAAACAACTTCGCTCACTGCTCACACCTCATCTACCTCTACGACCAGCACCCACACCCCTTCATCACAAGATGGCTGGGAGATAGCTCAAGGGAATTTGCAGATGCTTACGCCCTTACTGAGCTTATCCAGTGGGTATGGCGGTCGAGGGTTAGAAGAGGGCAGCCTATTACTCTTTATCTTCCGTCATTAAGGATGAGAATGTTGTTTGAGATTTGGTTGTATGGAAACTAACTATCCTGCCTACCCAAAGGCACAGGTGTGAATTCTAAAAATCAGCTTGATAAGAAACAGTGACGCTGAGCCGTTACTGTGTTGTGGACACGGGTAACATAGGAGTGGCTCAGGTCACTCCTCCCTTAAGCAAACTCTATGCCTCGTTGTTTCTTTAGCGGGGCTTTTTTTACTCATTATGAGCATGGCGTAGAAATTGCATAAACACTTCAGGTTCAAGAGATTTGCTCCTACAGCACATACAGTATTTTATAGCAACAGCGGTTGCAAATTTGCTCGAACCGTTAAGAAGCCTCAGCAAATAGCTGGGGCTTTTTCTCAGTTTGGAAACCCCTCATAAAACATGTAATGAGCAGCAAAAGTTGAATTCTTTTTCCCCAGTTGACATACTTTAAGGAGCATGTGTTTCTGACGCTGAGGAGAGAGTTTATGAGTTTAGTTTCTAAATTTTTATTATTTTTGATTTTGTTTGCGGCTCTCCCTATGGGGTTTGCACAGGCATATGAAGATGTTCCGCTTTCTAAAGTGATGGGTGAGCTGGAAACCCAAAACCCAACTCTATTTAAGAAGGCTAAAAAAGTTTATAAATATGCTTCGGTAAACACTAACGAGATTATTGATAGACCACTTTTAGTGAAGCACAACAAAGCTTTGAACGCATTTGTTGACCGCCAAACCAAAATGTCTGCGAAGTTTTATGCTTCAGGCAGTGAGGGAACGGCTGCCAGACTAGTTATGCTATTCAAATTCAACGGAAACAAATATAGAGTGGTTGAAGATTACACCCGAGCTGAAAAGTGTAAGAAATTCTCCGTTTGTGCACCTTGGAGAAAAGCTGAGTAGCTTTGATTGAGCTGTCTTTAGCAGCATCAAGAACCAATCGACCCTTTAGCCCCTTTTTTTGAATTCGTGTTTGTCGTCATCCACTGGAGGCGTAATTTTAAGCAAGAAGTCTTATTCTAGAACAAATGTGGCCGTTTACATTTTAATGATTATAGAACCCGTAGACATTGCTGAAGAGTGACTTGAATTCACATAGTGTGTCAATTACAGCACGCTAGTGCTGTCCATTACCGTTAATTTTTTAACTTTGACTGTTCGTTTCTTATTAATATTTGGCTAAGTTTACCAGGCTTTATCTTGCTTATTTGATTTCTGATGGGGAGAGAATTTATCTTTGAAAGAGTTCAAATTATTGACTCTTGTTAACTGACTTTTGACTCAAAAATTTCCACTTGAAGCGTTATAATATCGGCTGGGATTGTCTCGTAATAGTTTTGACTTGGAATTCTTATGATAAGAGCATTTGAATTTGCGAAGCTAATTACGATATTCGTGTTAAGCATAGTTTTTCAATCTAGTGTCGTTCTAGCCCAAATCCCTAGTACAGTATCTTGGCATTCAAATAACATCGTAGCTAATGGCGATGGCACTTTTAGTTCAACCGTAGCTGGAATTGCATTCACAGCGAGTCCGTATGCTGAACCACCTGTCGACACGGTGTCTTTAGTGGGGATGCGTTATGGTGAATATTTTTCCTCGTGGACTAATGGGCAGGACCTAAGTGGCGATGGTTTTACCGCTTATGACGCTACAGTCATTTCTCTACGTGCTGGGACAGATATTTCTTTTCCATACATAGCGGTAGAGGGGCTGCCAGAACTTCGTTATCGTGACGACAGGCTACTTCAAATAACAGATGCTAATTTTAACTATTCATTTGATTATCAGATCATAGGGTCCACTGACGGGGCCACTTTAATTCATGTGACCGACCCATCAGCAACACAGCTTAAAGAATTCACTATCTTTGTTCCCAGAGGAGTGACAATCGGAAGTAGCGGCGCAAATTTTAAAGTCGGTATAGACACCAACCCTAACATAAACCCTTATGCATCGGCGGGGGGTGGGTGTTCAAGCTATGGTGACTGTAGCAGCCTAAGCCTAACACAAAGCACTCAGATACTTTCCAATGGAGATGCGTTCGAGACCCTGAATATAAATGTTTCCGGTCCTGGGCAGGCCAATTTAACTGGTGCCGCTAACGACATTGTGGTTGAACTTGCGGACCCCTCAATTGACCCTGCAAAAGTCTCAATATCGCCCGTGATTGAAGTTGGAAATGGCGAGTATTCAGTTGAGGTGCGCTCTACGGTTGCAACAAGAATCCCTTTAGATGTCTCCATTTATGGTGAAGCAATTGTTGGGTCTCCCTCAGTTAGCATACCTTTTTATTCTAACGTAGACCAGAATAACTCGAGTATAGATATTCCGCGTGACGCTGTATTCGCAGCCGACGGGAATCCTACAGAATTGGGCGTGACACTGATTGACATCAATACAGGAGCGCCTGTAGTTGGTGCTTGGTTGGATATTGAAGCAAATTTAGGAACATTAGTGCCAAATCAGCAAGGTGACTTGTTTGATGAAATTGGAAACGGAATTTATCGATTTTCTATTGCTTCCAAAGTAGCGGGTGAAGCTGAATTAAGTGTTACAGCTAATGGTCAATCTCTTGCTTCCAAGACAATAACTTTTGGAGCTGGAGGAGGGGAAGGTAGTAGTATCTCTTTTTCACTTGGCGTTTCTGAGGTTGATGAAAATGTTGACCAGACCACAAACCCACAACTTAGGTTAGATTACTCAATTCCTCTTCCCGTGAGTGGGCTAGAGTTTGGATTGAACGTTCAACCTCATATGGATAACACCACTCGTCGAGCATCCCAATATTCTGTAGATAGTTCGGATATTGACGATACAAGCCAAACAGCGTTTAGTCCAGCACAGGGGGCAAATTCTTCGTTGCTTCCTTTCACTCTCATTGATGACCCTGTGTTCGAAGGGAATGAGGGAGGCATTTTTGAAGATGCTGAAGTTTGTCTGGAAATTAACCACAAAGTCGGCTCCAACCCACCAATGGGCGGTGTTGAATTCATAGGCTATTCCTTTTTGGATGAAAGTGAGAGGGTAACATTTGTATGTTGGCAATTTCGTGTCAATGATGACGAAGTGCTCGAGATAGATACCGCAAACACGACCATTCCTAGCGTTTTAACCGAGGGTTCAAACACTCATCAGGCCAATGTTATTTTGAGGACCCAATTTCAATACTCACCGATAATTATAGATTATCAAGCTAATGACGTCACAGCTGTTGGAGCAGCTGGGGAAGATTACACACTGGCTCAAGGTAGTTTAGTCTTTCAAAGGGGAGGAAGTGGAGACCCACAAACAATTGATATTTCAGTTAGAGATGATGCTCTCGATGAGGAACAGGAGACTTTTGAGTTAGCATTCAGTTCGCCAACACCACAAAATTTTTCGATAAATAATTCATCATTTAATATTTCCATTCAAGATAACGATGATGCCCCAGTATTGAGTGTTGCTGATGTGAGCGTTAGTGAGGGTGTCTCTACTGGTAAGGTTGAGGTGACGGTCTCACTTGATGCTATCTCTGGTAAGGATGTCAGTTTTGATTACGCAACTTCAGATGATAATGCGACAGCTGGGCAGGATTACACGGCAGCTACAGGTGATGATATTGTCATTTCTGCTGGCGCTACGAGAGCGACATTTGATGTTTATATCACTGACGACAACGTAAGTGAGGGCAGTGAGGCACTGACGATCACATTGTCTGATGCGGATAATGCAACACTCTCCTCAACAGCTTCAACAGCAACCGTC